>JBEKFF010000197.1:0-6650 GCA_050013455.1 Acidobacteriaceae bacterium
CGCGCCTTGTCTCGGTTGCCAACCAGGATCTCCGCGCCCAGGTAGATGATGGATCCTTTCGGCTCGATTTCCTCTATCGCATCAATGCCGTCACCATTAATCTTCCGCCGCTGCGCGCTCGGAAAGAAGATATCCCGCAGTTGGTGGACTACTTCATCGAGCAGCACGCCCGGACGTTCAGTCTTTCCCCCAAGCCGCTGTCCCGCAATGCAATTGAACTGATGCAGCGCTATGAGTGGCCAGGAAATGTCCGTCAGTTGGAAAACATTATCCGCAGCTACGTGCTCATCGGCAACGAAGATATCCTGGCGGACGAGCTGCTGCCGCAACAGCATACTGCCGACAGGATTATGGCGGACATCGATCTAAGTGAGCCTGTCTCGCTAAGGCATATTACAAAAAAGGCGACCCTAGATCTGGAGAGACACATTATCTTGAAGGCTCTCCAGGCCAACAGTTGGAATCGCCAGAAGACTGCAAAATGGCTTCACATTAGCTATCGATCGCTGCTGTACAAACTGAGCGAAGAGAGCGCGCCTGTTCTTCTTATGCCGTCGTCTCAAAGGCACGGTCCAGCCAAGGCCACGATGGATGATACCTTGCGACGCAAGTTGAGCGTGCCAACCCATATCTGAGAGCAAAGATTTCAAGGGTGTTGAAACAAAATTTCCAGGATCAGCCAGTAGGCGAACACAAGGACCCAGATGAAACTCAATCTCCGAATACCGCTCTTCATCACACTGGTAGTTGCCAGTGTCGGTATTGGTACCGTAGGCGTCCATGCCTCAACGGACTGCCAGCATCTCTTTCGTGCGTATAAGGACCAGCTCGCCAAGCACCTTCACCACAAAGTAAGTCCAGAGACACTGGCGCGTTGGGCCGCATGGAATAAGGCCCATCCGCATTATCGTCCGACGAAGAAGGAATCCATGGACAAGATCGACTTTGTCTGCCAGGTCCCCATGGACGATGCGGCGATAGCGGATGATCTGCCGCCGGTGGCGCTGCCTCCACTTATCAATTCGATGGCCGATACCTTTTCTGCTCCGTCTCAACCCAATATCCTCGTGAGCAATCTTGTGCCGCCCGATAACCCCGAGCAGCCGCCCGTCGCGAATCCAATCTATCCGCCCGTCTATTTCCCGGGCCCACCGACGACCTTCTCGGGCGAAGCGCCGCCTACTCCGGATATAACTCCCACGCCGGAGCCATCAAGCATGTTGCTGATGACAACTGCAGTTGGACTCATGTCAGCTTTGATCTATCGCAACAAAGCCAGAGTACGGGCCTAACTAGTAACGGTCGAATCGGCTTTCCAATCATGTAGAAACAAGAAGGGCTGCCAGTGGCAGCCCTTTCTCTTTGTGAACATCGCAGTCTTACTGAAGCCGCCTCCCGATTTTTCTAAGGACACGGCAACGAATATCTAGCACTTCACAATCTTGTCAGAAACAATTCCCTTCGTTGCGTTGCGCGAGTCCACCACCAGTTGAGAGTTTTGGACAATCTCCGGGTAGTTATAGTCCGAGTGATCCGTGATGATCAGCACGCAATCATATTGTTCTAAATTCTCTAGTGACGTGCAGGTCATGTTGAGGTTGTAGTGCCTGCCTTTTCCGACGGTGGGGAAGTAAGGGTCGTTATACAACACCTCCGCCCCTTCGTTGCGCAGCAGTTCGATGATGGTAAGCGACGGAGACTCACGCAAATCATCAATGTCCTTCTTGTAGGCCATCCCCAACATCAGGATCCTCGACCCATTCAAAGCCTTCTTGCGCTGATTAAGCGCCTTGCCGACCGTCTGAGCAACGAACTCCGGCATCGCTCCGTTCACTTCGCCAGCCAGCTCGATAAATCGAGTATTGAAGTCGTACTCCTTCGCCTTCCAGCTCAAGTAAAAAGGATCAATCGGGATGCAGTGTCCACCCAGGCCAGGCCCGGGATAAAACGGATGGAAGCCGAACGGCTTGGTCGAAGCTGCGTCGATTACCTCCCAGATGTCCACGCCCATGCGCAGCGACAGAATTTTCAGTTCATTGACAAGCGCAATATTGACGCAACGATAGATGTTTTCAAGCAGCTTGGTCATCTCTGCCGTCTTGGTCGAGGTCACGCGCACCGACTTCGTGAAGATTCCTTCGTACAGCGTCGCCGCAAGCTCTGTCGCAATCGCGTCATGTCCGCCGACGACCTTGGGAATGTCATGTCGCGCTACCGTCGTGTTGCCCGGGTCTTCGCGCTCTGGCGAGAAAGCTACATAAAACACGCCCTGCTCCAATGCAGGACCTTGTCCCTGCGCCTTCAATCCCAGCGTATTCTCCGCTTCGAGAATCGGAATCAGCAGGTCCTCCGTTGTTCCGGGATAGGTGCTGCTCTCCAGCACGATGAGTTGTCCCGCACGAATCCACGGCGCTGCGGACTGCGCGGTCTTCTCAATGAAACTCAAATCGGGTTCGCGATGTTCCGTCAGCGGCGTCGGAACGCACATGATGACAACGTCCTGGTCCGAGAGCTTCGAGAAGTCGGCAGTGGCGCGGAGGCCCTGCGCGCGCGCCGTCTGAATCTCTTCCTGCGGAATTTTGATGATGTAGGTGCGACCCGCTTCCAGGTCTGCAATCTTCTTCTCGTCGATATCAAAGCCCGTCACCTGGAACCCTGCACCCGAGAGCAGAAGCGAGAGCGGTAACCCTACATATCCGAGACCAATGACCCCGATCTTTGCTGTGTGAGCCTGCAGGCGCTCCATACGTTTCTGAGCGATGTCAGGCAAGGCAAGCGTTTCGTTTTTCATCATGTGGACAATTATTGCATCTCACCCGCGGGCAATGATTTCGTATTCACGAACGCTTCATTACTAACTGTGAACTCAAAGGGACAGGGCGTCGGCGAGTCCATTCCAAGTTCTCGTTACACAATTAATCCTTCCTCGGCACGAGACCGCACGTTGCGAAACCGTCTCGACGTATCCACACGCTTCAAGGGTCTCCCCCTTCGCAGATCAATTCTGATCATCGAACCCAGCGACCCAACGGGCCTCAACACTTGCCTGAGTTCAGCGACGGATCTCAACTCTTTTTCGCCGCACGAGGGCAAAATTCGGCCGTCTGCGGAGAATGTCGGTGAATGTATGCAAAACTTTGCAGCTATTCTGATCGCCGAAGCGTAACTCGCTGATTATAAAAGAAATAGTTTGGCGCCCAACGTGCTTCTGTCAAGTCATCATCACGAAGTTTCACCGCGGAGAGTTCTTCTCTCTAACGTCAATTGGGTTCCAAGGTTTGCTCAATACGTATATGCAGAAATGCTCATACGCTGTACCGTTTTGCCCGCTTCCAAGCGGTAATCTCAGGAGATTTCAATGAAATGTCTCGGCAAGTTCACCATCCTCGGCGCGGTTCTTGCCGCGTCTACAACCTTGGCTTACGCATCTCCCATCCAGCTCGGCAGCTATGCATCCGGTGCCGGCAGCCAGGGAAATGCCAACTCTGCTATGACCTTTAGTGGAGTAGAGTTCACGAGCGGCTGGCCGACGGGGACCCCCACGTTCGGCGCGCCCTTCACCGCGCCAACCTTCGCCCTCAATCCGAACGGCGTTTGGGACACGGCGCTCTCCAACTCCACGTGGGTTGGCGCAGCGCCGACAGTAGGTCCTGGCGGCTCCCTCAATCCACCCTATGGTTACTATGAGTTCACTTCCACCTTCGACGCCACAGCCGGTACCTATAACGGGACACTGAATGTGCTTGCGGACGATACCGTGGAAGTGTTGCTCAACGGAAATCCGCTCATCCCGTTTGGTACCATCGGCAACGACTCGACCTGCGCACAGTATGCTCCCGGCTGCTTAGCTTCCACAGAATACAGCCTGCTGCTGTCGGGGGTTTCCTTGGACTCAACGAACACCCTGGAGTTCATCGTGGAGCAGGCAGGGAACGTCGGCGGCTCTCCCGGCAGCGATCCTTCGGGCGTTGACTTCAACGCTTCCCTCAGCTCTACGGTTACCCCTGAGCCCAGCTCTCTGTTCCTGCTTGGCACAGGCCTACTCGGAGCCGTCGGAGCCGTTCGGAGACGGTTTGCTGCCTAGTTAGCGACTTGATCGAAGACCTTAAGGAAGCCTCTTCGGAGGCTTCCTTATTGGTTTGGTACCGAGACAGGACGACTCCTCTCCCGATGAGCAATCGTCATCTCCCCTCTTCCATTTTTGGCAACCCAAAACGTCCATCTCGCATCTTCAACACCTCCTTGCAAACCGTTCACGAACCCAAAATTATCTCCCTTAGGAGGCCACGATCCGGGACACGTGGAGCTCTCCTTTTCCATGAGGGAACATGTCGGGCGATAACTGTGCAAACTGTTGCGTATCGCGCTCAGCAGAATCCTATAAGTGTTTGATTAGACAGAATTAATGTTTGGCTATCTAGATGCTCTAGACATAGTGCTAAGGAATCTCAGGAATCGGTTGGACGGCATGCTGTCGCCCCCTACCGGAGAGTATGGGTTCTTTGCAGCACGCCGCAATGCATTTAGCTCGACCCGCGACAGCGGTATTTTTTCAGGAGGATGTAATGAGGATACTTTCGAAGTTACTTGTTCTAGGCGCAGCATTAACCGTCTCCACTTCGTTGGCCTACGCCGATACTCTCGGCGCGGGAAGCGTTGCAATTAGTGGAGTAAACATTCTCACCAGCAATTCGCTTGAGTTCTTTGGAACCCAAATCGATCCGATTGCCTCGGGAAGCTTGGCCCCCTTCGTAAACGGCACAGACAGCTTCCAGAACCTGAGCTCGTTTACAAGCTTTCCCAGCACTCCCTTCTTTACCATCGACAATGGAACCGATACGCTGAACTACTACCTGACGAGTGCTACGTATGGAGCTCCCGCTACTGACCAGCAGACGCTCGAAGGCGATGGCTGGTTCACAGTGACGGCCGACGTTGGCGGCGCCGTGATCGACACCGCTACCGATGGTACGTTCAACCTCACCACCCAGGACGGTTACACCACGTTCTCGGCTGACTCATCCATCGCCCCAACTCCCGAGCCCGGCAGCCTCATGCTGCTTGGTACCGGCCTGTTGAGTGCGGCTGGCATCGCACGTCGTAAATTTGCTTCAAAGCTTGTCTAACCGTTCATCTCCCGGGTTCGTGCAGGGCGCCTCGATGGGGGCTTCCTGCACTGCTTGATAAGTTTCTACTTATGCAATCTTGAAAGCCTCATCCCGATGAGGAAGGTTGTGGGTTGAGTAAAACGCGGCTGTTGCATCGTGAGAAGCATGAGGGCTGCAGCCACTCAAAAGCTGTTGTCCACATTGTTAGAGCCACCTCCCGCGAGGTGGCTCTTCTCATGTCAGGTGACCCTCCGCCGGGCTTCATCTCCTCACCCCCGACTGACAGATCGCATCCGAGATCAACGATGCGCCAACGGCAAGCCCCACGTGCATGCCTGCCGCCGCATCCAGACCCTTCCGCACCGAGTCCACCGCACTCCACAACTTCGATCGGCACGTCAGGAGTCCGGGTGCGCACCTGCACTCGCGATCCAGGCCAGTGACGCCAGCCTCTTCATCCCGCTTGCGTCGCGCTGCAACGGCACTCCAATCGCCAGGCCTCGGGTCCAAGGCGAACACATGGAGCACGCGAGCAGCTGCTCCATAATCTCTCTCAAATGGTCATTGATTGAAGGCTGTTACGCGTACCTGGCCTGGCAGGGAAGCGACCTGCCTGCGATTACTGCGCTCCGCGACGCCGAAGGATCGTCTTGATGGTCTCGAACATGATCAGCAGATCGAGGCCCAGCGTCTGGTGCTTCACGTAGTACAAGTCATAGGCCAGCTTCTCGCGACTCTGTTCAAGTGTCGCTCCGTAGCCATAGCGAATCTGCGCCCATCCCGTGAGGCCGGGACGAATCATATTCCGAACCTCATAGAAGGGCAGCTCCTGCGCCAGCCACGATACGAACTCAGGACGCTCGGGCCGAGGTCCCACAAAGCTCATATCGCCCCGCAATACATTCCACAACTGCGGAACCTCATCGAGGCGCGTCTTGCGCATGAACTGTCCCACCCGTGTCACGCGCGGATCGTTCTTCTGAGCCCACTGTGCTCCTTCGGCCTCAGCGTTCACCACCATCGTGCGGAACTTGTACACGTTGAAAATCTTGCCGTTCAGGCCAACCCGTTCCTGCCGAAAGAACACCGGTCCTGGCGAGGAAAGTCTGACGAGCAACACAACGAATGGAAACAGCGGCAAAAAGAGAATGAGGCCGATCGCTGCCACCAGCGTCGAAGCGATCCTCAGCAGGAACTGTTGCGACGGCTTCATCCGAAAGCCTTCGCAAAACAGAAGGTCACTCGGGCGCAGACCATCCAGCTGCAGCTTGCCCGTCAGCCGCTCGAGCACGCTGCCTACCTCTTCAATCGTCACTCCGCGAAAACGCATCGCCAGCAGTCCGTCGACGGGCAACTCTCCGCGGCGATCGTCCAGCGCGACGACAATGCGATCGATGGAGGTCTCCGAAGCCATCTGCTCAACGGCCGTGGCAAACGTTTTTCTGCGCTGGGCCTTGTCCGCTGCGGGAGCGTCCCACCCGACGACCACCATGCCGGCCTCGCGGTGTTCGCGGATCGTCTCGATGATCGCGCTCGCGCGCT
>JBEKFF010000198.1:0-6633 GCA_050013455.1 Acidobacteriaceae bacterium
GCGCACCCGCCGAAAGTTGCGTGCTGAGCAGGTTTCCGGTACCCGCCATCGCCGCGAGCAATGCGCCGTAGAAGACTGGCTGCGGTCCGAGGACACTGCCGTTGTTGTCGGCGATCGCGGTGCCAGGTTGCTGGCCGCCGCACTGGAGGTTGACGCCGGATGCGCCGCCCAGTGCGCTCTGAAAGATGGTGTCGATGACCCAGAGGGCAGCGGCGTAGGTGTTGCTGACGCCCGGTGCGCCGTCGTCGTCGTAGCAGCTGAGGCCGTCGATGCGGAACGGCACGTCGATGGACTGCGCGCCGTAGTGCAGCATCAGCAGTTCGGTCGACAGCGCGGAGTCGGGTGTGATGAGGTCGTCGACGCTCGCCGTGGAGACAGGGCCGCGCGTGTACTGCTGGGTGAGCAGGCTAATTTGGCTGCTGGTGACGTATTCGCCGAACGGGAGCGTCCAGGTGTCGAGATTGCTGCCGGCCGCGGGGCCGCAGAGGGGCGCGCCGGGCGTCACGGCGACGATGGCCGACCGGTACTGCTGCCAGAGAGCCTCGAAGATCTCCACTGACCAGTTGCCCGCGTAGAAGCTGGCGCCGTAGGTTTCGCACTCGTTGCCGAGCTCGACGCCGAGCAGCGCGGAGCCAAGTTTCTGCGCGACGTAGGCGACCTCCGCGGCGGCGAGCGCGGGGGTCGTGGCGCCCGTGGCCGAGCCGCCCAGGTTGATGCCGTAGATGCAGCTCCAACCCGTGGCGCGAAGGAACGCTGCGAGCGCGTCGACGTCCGAGGGTGCCACCTGGCCGGGCGTGCGGCCCGGGCCGTCGGGGGTCCACACGCTTTGGTCAACCGACGCGCCGCCGATACGAAGAACCCCCGGGCCGAGGCGCTCAAAGAGGCCGAGCAGGTTGCTGTCGGCGAAGAGCGGCGTGAGCAGCGATTGCTTTTCGTAGGCGAGGCCGAGGAAGCCGGCATCGAAGGAGCCTGCGGTGGTGGAGGCGACGGTCAACGAAGCAGAGGTGATCGCGCCGGTCGGGACGGGTTGCGGAACCGGAGCGGGAGGCTGTGTAGGCGGCGTTGCAGGTGGTGCTGCGGGAGGTGCTGCGGGAGGTGCTGCGGGAGGTGCTGCGGGAGGCGCTGCAGGCGGGGTTGCTGGCGGCGCCGTGGGGGGCGTTGCCGGCGGGGTTGCGGGCGGCGCGCCGTTCGAGGTACTTATGGAGCGAACCAGCGCGGCACCGCAGCCGGTGAGCACCGAGCTAGCGGCAACGGCCGCGAAGCCGTGGAGGAGCTGACGCCGCGAGAGCATCCGATGGGACAAGGTCGAGCTAAAGTTGAGTGGAGCCATCTGAATTCCCCTGCGGCTGTGCGTTTTCACAGACCGGCGACTAGCAAAGTCTAAGGACACGTCTCGAATCGTGGGTAACCTCTAACTCACCAAGAGGCGTGTAGCAAAACCGGCCATAACTATGAGAGTTTTCTAATACTTCGAGGAAAACAGGAGGGGCTTCGTGGGGCGCGGTTTCCCTTCGCGACCCAGCGCGATTGGGCACGCAGGCGCGGGACTCTGTATCCTGAGGAAAGGCTGATTTGTGCGTACCGAGTGCAATTGAGCCGGACACCTTTAAGGACCCGCATGCCGCTTTACGAGTACGAATGCACCGCCTGCCATCGCCTGACAGAGAAGATCCAGAAGTATTCTGACGCTGAACTGACCATCTGCCCCCACTGTGCCGGGCGGCTGGAGCGCACGATCACGGCCGCCGCCATGGTGTTCAAAGGGGGCGGGTGGTACGCGGACGGCTATGCTTCGCACAAACCGGCGGCTTCGAGCGAAGGTTCGGGAGGCGACGGCGCTGGGAGCGGCTCGGACAACGGCGGCTCCAGCAGCAATGTTGACAGCTCCGCCACGCTGTCCGCGAACTCCGGCGACGGAGCAAAGTCCAACGGCGGCGCCAAATCTAGCGGCGGCGCCAAGTCCAACGAGAGCGCGAAACCCGCGGAGAGTTCCAAGCCGGCAGCAGCGAGTGCGACGCCCGTCCCCGCGAGCGCGTCTAAAGAATAGCCGCACGCCGCCGATGAGCACCTCGTTGCGTCCGGTGCACGACTGTTAACTGACTTGCTGATAGCGGACTAGCTTCTGCTCCGCGCAATTACACAACCGTTATCCGATTGATTTATCATCCACCCATGAAGCTCTCTCGTTCGCTCCGCAAAATCGGCGACCACATCGAGGACTCAGTCGATCGCGTGACCGACGACGGAAGTTCTTTCCTGCACAGTGTCGCCTGGATTTCGGCTGGCGTCGCGACGCTGGCAATCGGTGTTGTGATCGGACGCGAACTCCGTCAGCGCTACAAGTTCAACCGCCGGACCCCGTATGACTTTTACGCTCATTCTGGCGACCAGGCGCAGGATGTCGAGTTTGGCGTAGGAATCTAAGCGAAACGCTCTAAAATAAGGCTGGAGGCACCGCGCGCCGGCAGACGTCTCTACAGACGTCACTTACTGACGCCAACGGCCCTCGCACGACATCTAACTGGATGTATTGTTGCTTATGGCCCTCTCCCTGGCTAACCTCTCCGAACTCGAGCACGCTGCGCCAACATTGGCGCCTGCAGCACCGCATGCGGAACGCGGCGAGGCGGTGCGCCTTCGGGATGGACACGGCCGCGCACTCACCGACTTGCGGCTTTCGGTAACCGACCGCTGCAACTACCGCTGCGTCTACTGCCGCACCGGCAACGAGGGCCCGCTCTTCACCGAACTCCCCATCGCGATCTATGCGCGCATGCTGCGGATATTTGTCTCGCTGGGCATTGAGAAGGTACGGCTTACGGGGGGTGAGCCACTGCTGCGCGGCGGGCTGCTGGATCTGATTCGGGAGACGGCAGAGATGCAGCCTGCGTTCTCGGACGCTCCGCTGGATATTGCGATCACCACCAACGGGCATCTGCTGGCGCCGATGGCAAAGAACCTCAAAGCAGCCGGACTGTCGCGGATCACGGTCAGCATGGACGCGGTGGATCCGGAGACGTTCACGCGGATCACGCGGGTTCCGGGAAGCTTTGAGCGTGTGCGCGACGGGATTCGCGCGGCGCAGGATGCGGGGCTGGGGCCGGTGAAGATCAACTGCGTGCTGCTGCGGGGATTCAACGATTCCCAGATTGAAGCGTTCGCAGAATTTTCACGCAACGAGCAGGTCATCGTCCGATTCATCGAGTGCATGCCGCTGGAGGAAGACCGCACCTGGTCTCCGGCAACGGTGGTGCCGATGAAGGAGATCCTCGCGCGGCTGAATGCGGTGCGGCCGGTGGTGGCGCTGCCGGCGAACCACCTCTCCGAAACAGCACGGCGGTTCACCTTCGACGATGGGCTCGGAGAGATTGGCATCATTGCGCCGGTGTCTGAAGCATTTTGCGGACACTGCAGCCGCGTGCGGGTGACGTCGGACGGTAAGCTGCGGACCTGCCTGTTCTCGCAGTCGGATCACGATCTCGTCGGACACATGCTTCGCGGAGCAACGGACGTTGAGATGGAGAACCGGATTCGCGACATCGTCCAGCACAAGGAGGCTCGGCATCATATTGGCGAGCCGGGATTTCTCAAACCTTCACGGAGCATGGTGCACATCGGCGGCTGATCAACGTGCGGTGCGCGTGATCACATGCGCATCGCTGTGTCGGGCGGAACATGGAAATGAGACGCTTTCTCAGCTATCCTAGAGAACCGCTTGGAGTTCGTTGAGCTGCTGCGGGAGTTCGTAAACAAACGCGGCAACGTGGAGAAACCGCTCGGAAGGGTACGCGGCAAGACTTGCCGCAGATCATGAGCGACCAACGCAAGAACGATCGGCGACAGCTGGCCTCTATCGACTCACGCCAGATGGATAGCCTGCGTGTGTTTCACGAGGTCGCGCGCGCGCTGACATCGAACCTGAAGCTTGACTCGCTGCTGCGCTCCATCATGGCGAAGATGGAGGAGTTTTTCGGACCGGAGCACTGGTCGCTCCTGATGGTGGATGAAGAGACGGGCGAGCTGTATTACGCGCTTTCGACCGGGCTGGATGAGTCGATGCTGAGCAACCTGCGGCTGAAGCCAGGCGAAGGCATTGCGGGCTATGTGGCCTCCACGGGCAATCCGCTGGTGGTAGCCGATATCAGCGCCGATCCTGACTGGTCGCGCTATGCCAAGGCCCATCCCGAATTAAATCTGCGCTCCATCGCCTGCCTTCCCATCCGCCACGGCGAGCGCACGCTGGGCGTGCTTCAGCTCAACAACAGCAAGCTGGACCTGCTGCCCGAGTCATCGATCGCGTTCCTTCGCGTGCTGTGCGACTATGCCGCGATTGCGCTGGAGAATGCGCGGCACGTCAAGCTGATCCACCACCTGAGTATCACCGACGACTGCACCGGACTCTTCAACGCGCGGCACCTGTACACGCTGCTGGAGCAGGAGATTACCGACCACGTCTCGAAGAGCGCGTTCCGTGTCGTTACGATCATGAAGCCGCATTTCAGCCTGCTGTTTCTGGATCTGGATTATTTCAAGCGCGTGAATGACCGGCATGGGCACCTGGTGGGATCGCGGCTGCTGGCCGAGGTCGGCAACCTGTTGAAGCGACTGCTGGGGCCGGATCACGCGGCGTTTCGGTACGGCGGCGATGAATTTGTGGCCATCCTGCGCGGCCTCGATAAACCTGCGGCAACCGAGTTCTCGCGGCGCGTTCTCGAACAACTTTCGCAGACGCGCTTTCTTACCGGCGAAGGACTTTCGCTCTCCATCACCGCGAGCCTGGGGCTGGCAACGTTTCCGCAGGACGGGAACACGCTCCATGAGTTGATTCGCTCAGCCGACACGATGATGTATACGGCGAAGGAATGTGGCCGCAACCAGTTGATGGTCGCCGACAGCACCGCCCCCGGACCTCATCCCTCGCCTGGAATTTCGCGGCACGTCTGAACAGTTACAGTGGAGTGTGCCCTCATTCCAGCAGCCCGTTGACCTCCCACAACGCGTCGAACTCCCGCAAGCTGTCGATGGACCGCGGCTCTTCCGCAAGATCGCCTGGCGGCTGATCCCGTACCTCTTCCTGCTCTACATCCTGGCCTACCTGGACCGCGTGAACGTAGGGTTCGCGGCGCTGCAGATGAAGCACGACCTGCGCCTCAGCAACACGGTTTACGGAACGGGAGCGGGCATCTTCTTTCTGGGGTCCGCGCTCTTCGATTTGCCCAGCAACCTGATGCTGGTGAAAGTCGGGCCGCGCCGCTGGATTGCGCGCATCATGATCAGCTGGGGCGTGATCGCGACGTGCATGATGTTCGTGCGCGGGCCGATCTCGTTCTATGTGCTGCGGTTTCTGCTCGGAGTGTGCGAGGCGGGATTCTTTCCCGGCATGATCCTGTACCTCACCTGCTGGTTTCCGTCGCGGCAACGGGCAGGGGCGATTGCGAAGTTCATGACCGCGACCTCCATCGCCGGCGTAGTGGGCGCGCCGATCTCGGGATGGCTGCTGAATCTTGACGGCCTCTCGCGGCTGCACGGCTGGCAATGGCTGTTTCTCGCGGAAGGCATTCCCAGTTTTCTGATGGGCTTCAGCGTTCTATACCTGCTGAAGGACAAGCCCGACGATGCAGGCTGGCTGAGCGCTGAGGAGAAGCTGTGGCTGGACGCAGAGCTGGAGCAGGATCAACAGGCCAGCGGCGCCGCAGAGAAGCACAACCTGATCGACGCCTTCCGCGAGCCGATGATCTGGCTGCTCGCCGCGATTTGTTTTGTGGACCAGGTGGGCGTGTACACCGTGAACTTGTGGATGCCGCTGATCCTGACCAGTTTCCTGCATGGGACCGCCGCTGCGAGCTCGACGCTCTCGGCTGCGGATACGAGCCGCATTGCAACCTACTCGACGATTCCGTATTTCGCTGCGGCCATCTTCACCGTGGCCATCGGCTATACCAGCGACCGCAGCGGCGAGCGTCGCGGACACATCGCCGGCTTGTTGATCTTGAGCGCGATCGGCTTTGCGTGGGCGGGCACCACGCACTCGCTGGTAGCGGCGCTCATGGGATTCACACTCGCGGCAATCGGCTATTGGAGCATCATGGGCCCGTTCTGGACGCTGCCCACCAGTATGCTGGGCGGTCGCGCGGCAGCTGGCGGCGTGGCCATCATCATGATGATCTCGGGCGCGGGCGGATTCGTGGGGCCGTATCTTACGGGGCGGCTGCGCGACCTCACGCATGGCTTCTCTGGCGGCCTGTACACGATCGCCGCGTTGACACTGGTCGCAGCCGCGATGTGCGGCCTGCTTCGCGTGCGGAGCGTTGCGAGTAAGACGCAGCGCTAGGACATGCCGATGATCTCGCCGTCCTCGTCGACATCGATGTCGAGTGCGCGAGAGACCTTGGGCAGGCCGGGCATGAGCATCATGGAGCCGGCGACAACGACGAGAAATCCCGCGCCGGCGGAGAGTGCGACGTCGGTTACGTGCAGCGTCCAGCCCGTCGGCGCGCCCATGCGCTTGGGATCGTCGGAGAGCGAGTACTGCGTCTTCGCGATGCAGACGGGCAGGTGGCCGAAGCCCCAGCGCTCGAAGCGCGCGAGACTCTGCTGCGCGCCTTCGCTGAGCTCGATGCCGTCGGCGCCGTA
>JBEKFF010000199.1:0-6622 GCA_050013455.1 Acidobacteriaceae bacterium
CATTTAGTCAGTGGAAAGGTTTGACCCCAGCCCCCCTTTCCCGGTAAACTTACATAGTTTGGCGATGCGGCGGGATTCCTCCCTCTGCATGGGCAGGCGGAGACCCACCCGATGCACCGCATCTACCAGGTCCATCCCCAGCCGGGCAGCCCCCCGACAAGACATCTTGCAAAGCCCCTTTGCAAAGAATTGATTAGGTAGTGTGTGGCTTTTCCACGCTCTGCCCCGAGGTTTCAAGCTATGTACGCAGTCATCAAGACCGGTGGTAAGCAGTACCGCGTCGCTCCCGGCGATACCGTCCGCATCGAAAAGGCCGCCCACGAAGACGGCGCCATCACCTTCTCCGACATCGTCGCCTTCTCCGGCGAAGAGGGCAAGTTCACGAGCGATCTCGGCGGCGCCAAGGTCCTCGCCGAAGTCGTCTCCGAAGGCCGCGGCGACAAGATCCTCGTCTTCCATTACAAGCGTAAGAAGCAGTACAAGAAGATGCAGGGCCACCGCCAGAGCTTCGTCGAAGTCAAGATCAACGAGATCGTCGTCGGCGGCAAAAGCTTCAAGGCCGACAAGAAGTAGTTGGATTACGTCCTGGCTTTAGATGGATTAGGTCCGGACTTTAGTCCGGACATTACGAGATTGATTTGAATGGGGCTTTAGCCCCGGGCACTTAATGCTCCGCCGGCCCGGCCGGCACGAAAGAGAAAAAAATGGCACATAAAAAAGGCTTAGGCTCCTCCAAAAACGGTCGCGACTCAAACGCCCAGCGGCTCGGCATCAAGCGCGGCGACGGCGAAACCGTCACCGGCGGCAGCATCCTCGTCCGTCAGCGCGGCACACCGCACAAGGCCGGCCTCAACGTTGGCCGCGGCTCCGACGACACTCTCTACGCCAAGGTCTCCGGCGTCGTAAAGTACCAGAACAAGGGCCAGCAGGGCCGCTTCGTCAACATCATCGCCACCGAAGCCGTCTCCGCCTAACCCAAACTTCTTTCCTCCCACGCAACATTCGCTCCACAATATTTCGCCCCACCACAAAGCCTCGCGCAAGCGAGGCTTTTGTTCCTTAAGCACCCACCCCCGCCACAGATCAGGCCTATACTCGAGCTTCCAACGTCCCGAGCGACTTGACCTCCCTTATTCCGTTGAGACAGGAGGCACTCCCATGTCCACCGCCATCGCTTCCCATCCCTCGGGGATGGACGTCATCAACCTCCGCACCAGCACCGAATTCGCGCAGCGTCACCACGCTCCCCACAATACCGCCCGCGAAATCGAGGCCATCCAGCGCCTCGCCCACGTCTTCGCCACCCATCCTCAGCAGATCCTCGGCGAGCTCGTCTCCATCTCCATGGCCCTCTGTGGCGCTGACGGCGCCGGTATCACCCTCGAAGAACCCTCACCGGCCGGCGACACCCAGTTCCGCTGGATCGAGACCACCGGCAGCTACGCCCCGTTCCTCGGCGCCGTCCTTCCCCGCCACTTCAGCCCCTGCGGCACCTGCCTCGCGCGCAGCCAGCCACAGCTCTTCCGCGTCTCCAAGCTCTATCTCGACACCATCGGCGTCGACGCCCCGCCCGTCACCGACGGCCTCCTCATCCCCTGGCAGGTCGACCACACCCGCGGCACTCTCTGGATCATCGCCCACCACTCGTTCTCGCTCTTCGACTCCCAGGACTACCGCATCCTCCAAAGCCTCGCCGACTTCGCCGCCATCGCCGTCCGCCACCAGGCCCAGCAGCAGAAGCTAACCGAGCAGGCCGCCTCGACCGCCGCCGCCAACATGGCCAACCAGCTCGCCCACCGCATCAATAATCCGCTCCAGAGCCTCACCAACAACGTCTTCCTCGCCGCCCAGGGTGGCCCCGACGCCAGCGCCTTCGCCCGCCAGGCCGCCGACGACCTCGTCAAACTCTCCGCCCTCGTCAGCGAACTCCTCCACCTCCCCAAATCCTACTGACCCCCGCTCCTTACCATCCCCTGCCTTTCCCCGGTCCCCTACATCCTTCGTGGAAGGCGCAACCTCTGCTTCTGCCTTTGCTCTTGCCTTTCTTTCTGTCATTCCCTCTGGGAATCTGCTTCTGCTCGCTAAGCCACGCGCGCACCGTCTCCGATATCGCCCCTAGTCCTTCGACTCCAACGGCCAGCTCAGCCGATCGATCGTGAACGTATCCCGCGTCGTGCAATACCCGCCCGCGCCGTGCATCCTCCCAATCAATTTCAGCTTCGACGGGTCCACATACAGCTTCGCCAGGTTCGCAAACGCCGACTCGCGCACATGCGCATACACAATCTTCGCCAGCACTATCGTCCCTGTCCCGCCCGTCGCTATCACCTGAAATAATTTGCACTCCAGCCCCACCGGCGACCCCACAATCCGCGGCACATTCACCACCGCGCACTTCGTCAGCTCGAGCCCCGCAAGCTTCGTTTCATCCATCCCGCGCGGCGCATTCGTCGCCGTGATATTCATCGCCTGCGCCAACTCCTCCGGCACCAGGTTCACCACAAACTCTCCCAGCGCCTTGATGTTCCCCAGCGTATCTTTCCCATCCCGATCCGCCGCGCCCGAGAACCCGATCGCCACCAGCGGCGGGTCCGCAGACAAAATATTAAAGAACGAAAACGGCGCCGCATTCAGTACTCCTTCAGCATCCCGCGACACCACCCAGGCAATCGGCCGCGGCACAATCACCGACGCCAGCAGCTTATAGCTGTCGCTCTTGGCCATCGCCCCTAAATCAAAATGCGCAAACCCGTCCGCCATCCCATGCTCCTAGCGCCTTCTCTACGCTCTACTCTCTACACTCTACCCTCTGCCTTTATCACTGGCTTGCCCTTGTCATTCCACTCCACAAACGCCGCCGGCACCTGGTGGTCATGCGTAAACAGCACCAGCCACTTCTCCGGAATCGCACGCGCCCAGAACCGTTTCCGCTCTTCTATACACCGCAGCGGATCAAGATCATAGCCCATCACCCACGTCGCATCCAGGTGATGATGCGTCGGCACCAGATCGCTCACATAGCAGGCATGCTCGGTCGCGCCTCCATGCGCCTTTGCCTCAATATGCACGCCCAGCAAGCTAGCCGTATGCCCCGGCAGATTCTCCACCGTCACCCCCGGCACAATCTCCGCGCCCCTCTGGATCGTCACCGGCGGCAGCCCGTCCGCGCCCCGAAGCCGCGCATCGTCGCGAGTAAACCCACCCTTGCCCCCCAGATCAATCAGCGTCAACTGCCCACTCGCAATCACCGGATCATAATTCGGCGACAGATAACTCACGCGGTCCCGATCCAACTGCAGCCGCCCATGCGCCAACTCCCCCGCCGCCGCAAAGTATCGCGCATTCGGAAACGTCGGCCGCGAAACTCCATCCACGCTCAGCGTCGTATTCCATCCACAGTGATCAAAGTGCAGATGCGTATTCACCACGTGCGTCACCTCTTCCAGGCGCACGCCCGCCGCCGCCAGCGACCGCGGCAGCCGCGCTTGATTCTGAAAGATCTCCCGCATCTTCGCCGTCTGTTTATTCCCCACCCCGGTCTCGATCACCACCACCGCCGAGCCCGTCCGCACCACCACCGTATTCAGCCCCAGCAAAATTCGGTTCTCCGCATCCGCCGGCGCGCGTTTCTCCCACATCGGCTTTGGCACCACTCCAAACATCGCGCCGCCATCCAGCAGATACGTCCCATCGCTGCAGACAATCAGTTCCAGCTCGCCCAGCGCCCGCCGCGCCCGCACCAACTCCCCATCGTTCGCTGTACTCGCCGGATGCCGCGTCATCCCCGCCTGTTGCATCCCGCGAGTATACCGCCCGCCCGGCGCACCCCCGCCAATCATCGCCCGGTTCGCGCAGAGACACAGGGTCGAGGACTCGGTCCCGCGACCTCTGCTCTCTGAACCCTGGGTCCTGAACCCTGAGCCCTGTATTTACGAAGATTTCGTCGAGCTGGCCACGAGCTCCGCCGACGCGTCGCTCTCCGCCATCATCATCCCTGGCGTCTCGGCAATCATCTCCATCGTCGCCGCCGCAGATCCTGCCGCAGCAGCCGACACCGTCTCCGGATTCATCGCTCCATCCAGCGCCGCCGCCGCCGCCGCAACCTGCGCCGCCGGCGAGTCCAGATTCGCCGCCGCCGCCACGCCCGAAGGCACACGCTTCATCTGGAAGCATGACCGGCACAGCACGGGCCGTCCCTGCGTTGGTTTGAATGGCACCGTCGTCTCAATCCCGCACGCCGAACACGATGTTCGTGTCTCGGTCCGGGAGAACGGCAACGGAGTCGCACCGCTCGCGCTTGCAGCCCTGCCCAACCCCGCCCGCTTTGCCTTACACAGCTTGCATCGCTTGGGGTCGTTCTTGAACTGTTTGTCGTAGAAGAAAATCTGTTCCCCGGCAGTGAAAACAAACTCGTTGCCACAGTCGGAACACTTCAGCAACCGATCGTCAAATTGCATGGCGCCTTCTCCCATCAATGCGGGATAAGGATGAATCGCAGCCGGTCCGTCCCCTGGCCCGGTATGCGTGTTCAAACCTGGTCTTGCATCGTTCAGGGCCCGGTTTTCCTGCTTCCGTCGGTTCTCTCGCTACCGTCAGAGGAACGTACGGCATTCGACGGGGGGAAAATGCTTCCGTGCAGCATTCGCCCCCCGTCGAGTTGTTCCGTTTTCCGCCCGAAGCCAACCTCGCTTCGCCGCGTCCATCCTTGCTGCAAAACTCTACTCCTTGCGGAGCGAGTTAGTCCTGCGCTTGAGCAACTAACGAGTCCTGTTCTTTACGAACGAAACTAGTCCTGCTCTTTACGAACCTTTTTACGGTTCCGCTTGCGTGCGAGTGCTTCCTTCACGCGTTTCTTTTCGCCTGGTTTCAGGTAAAAGGAGTGGCGCTTGACCTCTTTGATGATGTCTTCCGTCTGCACCTTCCGCTTGAAACGACGAAGAGCATTCTCCAAGGGCTCGCCTTCTTGAACACGAACTTCTGCCAAGATTGAATACACCTCCAAACCTGCCAAAAACGGCTATCCTCCCAGCATACCCCCAACTATCCGGTTTCCGCACTACAAAATCGTTCCAAATCGGGGAATTTCATGCCTTTACCGCCTCACCTATGTACGGTGGGCACCCCTGTCGCCGCACGACCCGAACAATCCGACCGCAACGTGCGCCGCCTATCCAACTACCGCAGTCCGCGCAGATCTCTCCCCCGGGACACGCGAAGCCTCCCGCCGTTCGCGCAGGACGGAAGCCTCCCACCGTCCGCGCAGGACCCATCCGCCTCAGCAAGGTTCTAGGTACCCCAAGGCTTCAGCCTTGGGTCTCATAGCCTTGGATCCAAGACCTCTTCCTCGCTGCCGCAGGCCGGAGTGGAGCCGCAGGCGCAACGACCAAATTGCCCTCCTTCCCCCATGAACTCAAGCGCGCGCCCCGCCGTCCGCGCAGGACTCTATACTTGAACCCATGATCCGCCCCTACCGCGGCATTTCCCCCACCATCGCCGCCGGCTGCTACATCGACCCCTCCGCCCAGCTCATCGGCGACGTCCATCTCGGCCCCCAATCCTCCCTCTGGATGAACGCCGTCGTCCGTGGCGACACCAACTCCATCCGCATCGGCGCCCGCACCAACATCCAGGACTGCGCCGTCCTCCACGGCATGCGCAACCTCCACCCGGTCCTCATCGGCTCAGGAGTCAGCATCGGCCACAACGCCACCGTCCACGGCTGCACCATCGACGACAACGTCCTCATCGGCATCGGCGCGACCATCCTCAACGGAGCCCACATCGGCGCCAACTCCATCATCGCCGCCGGAGCCGTAGTCACCGAGCGCACCGTAATCCCGCCGAACTCCCTGGTCACCGGCATCCCCGGCAAGATCCTCCGAGCAACCACCGAAAAAGATCTCGCCTTAATCGAAACCGCCGCCAACAACTACCTCGACTACATCCAGGCCTACCTAACCGAACCCACCCCGTAGCCTCTTCGCCCTCAACCCCACCCAAATCCTCGCCGCCACCACGCGAAGCCTCTCGCCGTCCGCGCAGGACCGAAGCCTCTCGCCGTCCGCGCAGGACCATGACCAGGACTGGGCGGTCAATCACCCCGCCCATCCACCTTGCATTTACTGCGGGTGCTCCGTCGTCGCATCTGCCGCCTTGTTGTCATGATTCACGGCCTTATTGTGTTCCTTCTGCGCCTTCAGACGATCATTCGCCGCCTTCTTCTCCTGCTGCCGCACCTTCCTCTGCGCATCCCTGTCCGACTGGCTCATCGGCTCCGTCGTCCGCGTAGTCGTCGTCTGCTGAGTCTCGCTCCTCGGCGTCTGGGTTGTCGTCGTTGTGGTGGACTCCTGTTGCTGCTGTGCTACAGCTGCCAAAGGCAGCGCAAAGCTCGCAGCAAGCGCTGCGAAATAAAGTGCTTTCATCGGGTACTTCCTCTCGTCAGGCAATCCGCGCGGACACCTAGGGATTCGTACAGCCGCGCAAACGCCGTCCTATAAGGTTCGATGCCATAAACACACCCGGCGCGCGACGTATCGCCACCCCGCCCCCCAGGCCACTCTCGCCGTCCGCGCAGGATCTCGCCCTATTGGCAGAACTCTGCTATACAGCTAGAACCATGAAA
>JBEKFF010000200.1:0-6616 GCA_050013455.1 Acidobacteriaceae bacterium
GAATCATCTTCCGCAAACAGTCCGCCCCCGTAACATTCTGCCCATTTAAGCGAATAATCACGTCATGCGGCTGTAACCCCGCCTTCCCCGCAGGCCCGTCATGATCCACCATGACCACTTCCACACCATTGCCGGCTTTGACATGCATGGACGTATCTTGTTCATCTGTAAGATTTTGGAAGAGAATCCCCAGGTAACCTGGCGCATGCGACGGAGTTCCCTTAGGAGCTCCCCCCCGGGCACCCGTTCCCGACACGCCCCCGCTCTGTCTCGTCGGATAAGCCTTTAATCCTTCAGAATGAGCAATTTGGCACGCTACTGCCAGCAGAACCACCACGCCGGCACCAAGTGACCACAAACGAATCCCCTGGCGCCGCTCAAACCCACCGGATTCAATACTTTCCGTCATGGCCGCTCGCAGGTTCCGCATCTACTGGATGTCAGCCGATCCCTGCAACACCTGGAAAGACGCATTGCGGATTGCCGGGTTAACATCCTGAGAAGAAACGGTCCGCAGCACCTGCCGCACGCTCGAGTCCGCCTGCACCGGCGTCAGCATCGAGATCGCCTGCGTCCGCACCTCCGCACTCTGGTCATACAACAATGCGTCGAGCACGGCATCCCTAACATGTTCATCCTGGGCAACATACGGCTCGAGCCCATTCAGCGCCTTCAACCGCACCGATGCATTCTTGTCGGTCCGCAGAGAGGATACCAGCGTTGCCCGAATCTGATTAGTGCCATCATCACCCACATCGCAGCTGTGGCCCGCGCGGCACTCGCTCGCCAACAGGGCCACCGAATCAGCGTGAACGGCATTATTTGTCGCAAGCTTTGTGCCCAGCATCAACAACTGGCGAATCTGCGGATCATCGAGCGAGCCCTGCACCGTCTCCGGCACAAGGCGGTTGTATTTCACCTGCACCAACTCAGAGTTCGGCGTCTGCACAATCCCCGAAACGCTCGCAATGGCCCCATTCGCGGTATTCGATAAAATCACCGGCCGCGGCAACTGGGGAGCGTGCGCTGCTTGATATCTCGCAATGAAATTCCCGCCCAGAAATCCGACTCCCAGCAGCAACGTTGCTAATGCAGGTGCTCCCTGCAGAAATCCGAGCCAACGGAAGGCATTCCCGAAAAAGCGTTGCCCGATCGAGCGAGGCGGCAAACTATCCAGCGCCTCATCCAACCGCATGCGTGACGCCGCCAGCAAATTCGGCGACGGCTCCATCATGGGCGTTAGCGCCAGCTCTTCATTCAACGCCAGGTAAGCATTCCACTCGCGCCGGCAATCTTCGCAAATCGCCAGATGCTGCTCTAAGGGAAATTGGAGTTCATCGGGCAGTTCGCCGTACTGTGCCAGGATGATGTTCTGTTGTGCGTTTTCACACTTCATATTGCGTACCTCTACGGCCTCGAAGTCCTGCGTTTGTCCCTGCCTTTTGCGGGTCTATAGCCTTGCTTGCCCACTGATGGCCCGAAAATTCTGCTGCCCTTTATCGTGCGTCTGCGAGTCTTGCTCGCAACTTTCTCGTAGCGCGAAACAGCGTGTTCTTGGCTGTCTCTTCGGTTGTCGAAAGCATCTCGCCAATCGTCCTCAACTTCAGACCCTGATAATGCTTGAGCTCAAAGACCGTACGCTCCCGTGGGGTCAGCTCATCTAAAGCGTCCTGGATCGCGCTGTTCATTGTCTTGCGCTCCAGCTCGCGGGCAGGGTTGGCACTGGCGCGCCCGTCAGTCAAATTTGCCAGCAGATCAATCTCATCGCCGGTTCCATCCAGTGCCGTGGATGGATCCTCTCGTCTGCTCTTTCGCCTGCGCAGCTGATCCAGGCAAAGGTTCGTTACGATCCGATACAGCCAGGTGTAGAACGAGCACTCGAACCGAAAGTTTGACAGGTGGCGATAGGCTTTCAGAAACGCCTCCTGATGCACGTCCTGCGCGTCCTGTTCATTGCCCAGCATGTGCAGAGCCAGCCGAAGCACGCTGCGGTCATAGCGTCGAACCAGCGTGTCGAAGGCTTGCCGATCACCCTTCTGCGCTGCTCGAATCAGCTCGTCATCTTCGGCACGTTGTTGTTGCCGCGCATCCATCTGCTCGGCAGTGAGCTTTGTACGTGTTCCGGGTTGGGCGGCGACATTCGGTATCATCACGGTCGATTTTACCGCGCCAATTGCCGCTGTCTCCGTCAAGCCGAGACTAAATGGGCTGGGTCGCCGACGGCTTTCGCCGGCGAGAACAATCGCGTCGCTGCTGCTCATCTTGTTTCTGACTCCGGAGTCAGGGTAACTACACCTCGATAGACGAAGCGCCTGATGCAAACGTAAGCACCCCCGACGGAAACTTTCTCCGCTGGCAGTAAACTTGTCTTGATGGTCCGTTCTCCCGCAAGTCTCTTTCCCGACGAAACAACTTCCGCCAGCCAGACTGGTTGGGTCATCGCCCACTGTGATGGCGGGGCCCGCGGCAACCCCGGGCCCGCCGGTTACGGCGCGCTCCTACAGGATGAACATGGAGCCGTTCTGGCCGAACTGTCCGAGTTCCTCGGCAACCGCACCAACAACTATGCCGAATATTCCGGCCTGCTCGGCTGCCTGCAGTGGGCACTCGATCATGGCCACCGCCGCCTGCGCGTCGTCTCGGATTCCGAGCTCATGGTGAAACAGATTCAAGGCAAATACAAGGTGAATTCACCCGATTTGCGTCCTCTCTGGGAAGAGGCGCGGCGCCGCATTGCCCAACTCGATCGCTTCGAAATCAGCCACGCCCTGCGCCACAAGAACAAGGCAGCCGATCAACTGGCGAACGACGCCATGGACCGCGGTACCAAGCGCCCAAAAATCATGGCCGAGAGTGTTCAACCCCCGCTTTCGCGAGTCAGTTCCCCTGCCCCAATCTCATCCAGCGGCAGCCGAACGGAAACCCCCAAACGCACAGTTCCCCTTGCTCCCAGCCAATCCATGCTGCGCGGCTTTACCCGCGACGGAAGCATTCACCTGCTCGGTGGCGCGGTTCTCCCCGACGGCGTCTTCGTCAAAATCATTCCAGAATAACTGCCATCCACCGTTCCCCGTATCAACTGCACAAAGCAAATACACTGGTTGAACACCGGTGGGACCCGACGAAAAATTGCACGCAAACCCGCTCCACTCCAATGCATCCAAAGCCTTTATGCGTAACGCATCACGATATTCCGCAATTCTTCTCCCTGTTCTGCTTCTAAGCATTCATTCCTCTCGTGCTGTTGCACAAGGTTCTCAGCCCGAAGCCCTCCAGGCATTGCGCGCTGCCGTCCATGCAGAGATGGAGGCAAATCAGACCGACCACACCATCTGGACCTATCACGACCACGAGAAGACACCGGAGGGGGACGGGAGCTATCTCACCATCGAGACCCGTCAGGGTACACTACGCCGCTTGATTGCGCTCAACGGTCAGGCGCTCTCCCCGTCCGCGGCCGCTGCTGAAACCCAGCGAATCGACAGCTACGTGCATGATCCTGCCGCACAGGCGAAGGCGCGCAAGAACTCCGCGCATGATGATGCCCAGGCTACCGAACTGTTGAATATGCTTCCCGACGCGTTCCTCTGGTCCACCGTAAGCGAAACTCCCGAATTCATTACGCTGAGCTTCCGCCCGAATCCCGCTTTTTCTCCGCCGGACATGCAGTCTCGCGTCATGGGCGCCATGGTCGGAGAGATGGTCATCGCGCGCAATGGAAATCGCATTCGCACCCTGCGCGGCCAACTCAGCTACAACGTCCTGATTGGTTTTGGCCTGCTCGCCAAAATGTTCAAGGGAGGAACCTTCGACGTCGAACGCCGACTGGTGGGAGAGGACCACTGGCAGATCACCGAGACCCACGTTCACATTGGAGGCCACGCCCTCTTGTTCCATACCATTGGCCAACAGGACGATGAGGTAAAAACCGACTGGAAACCATCGCAAGACGATACGCTGGAGCAAGCGGCACGCACGCTAAACGCCCAGCACTAGATTCGGCAGCAAGGATTTCGCATCTACACCCGGTACATGGCAATCTAAGACTGACAGTGACAACAATCTTTACCAATGTGAAGTCTCGCGACCGTGCAGCACACCTTGTGCTTGCTGCGGCTGGCGCGCTGACCGCGTTCTCTGCGTGCGCGCAGGCGCAGGAACCCCTCCCCACCGATCCAAGCGCCATCATTGCCGCTCAAAACGAAGCACTTAGCAAGCCGACCGGTTCGGGTTTTGTCTTCACGGCGCAAGGCAGCTTTTCCGGGCCGGGTGGTCTGGCTGTCGACCGGGCCAGCGATGCCGCTTTGCCCCTCTCGCTCGATGATGCGATGTCCATTGGCCTGGCTCGCAATGTGCGACTCAAGTACGACCGCGCCAATATGCGGGCCGTCAAGGGCGACACCCTCGGTGTCTTGAATGCGCTCATTCCGAACCTGACCGTCAACGCCCAGAGCAGTGCTCAGCAAATCAACCTCGCAGCGCTGGGCTTCAAGCCTTCTTTGATCTCGTCGTTCCCCCCAGGCCTGTTGCCGCCGGGTTATGTCTTCAATGAGATCGTGAACGTCCAGACAACACAAGCTTCGGTCAACATGGACCAGGTTCTCTTCAACCTGCCCGATTATGAGCTGTACCGCGGTACGACGAATGAGGCGCGTGTTGTTGATCTGCAGAGACTTACAGACGATGGAGACCTCGTTCTCACCATCGGAACGAACTATCTCCAGGTACTCGCGGATCAGGCCAATGTGACGAACACGGAGGCTCAGCAACGCTCCGCCAACACGCTGTTTGATCAGGCCACCCAGAAACACAAGGCTGGCGTGGGCACAAATCTGGACGCCCTGCGCGGGCAGGTGGAGTATCAACAGCGCCAGCAGGATGTGGTGGCTGCGCAGTCGCAGCTTGAGAAAGATACCATTCAGTTGAATCGGATTCTTGGATTGCCGGCTGGGCAAAAGCTTGACCTCATCGACGTTGCGCCGTTTGCGGAACTCGCTGCCATGGACCTGGATGCGGCGAAGATTACCGCGTATCGACACCGCAAGGATTACCTCAGCGTGCTGGAGCAACTCGCTCTCACGCAACGCGAGCTGAAGGCGGTTAAGTATCAGCGTTTGCCTACACTTGCATTCAACGGATACTACGGGGTCATCGGCCTGACGACATCCAATTCGTACCACGGAGTTTTCTCGGCGGCGGGGTCTTTGAGTGTGCCTATCTTCCGTGAGGCGGCGCAGCGGGGGGAGCAGGATGTGGTGGATGCGCAGTTGACGGCTTTGCAGCAGCGGGAGGCGGATTTGCGCGTTACGATCGACGCACAGATTCGCACTTCGATGCTGGATGTGAACGCAGCAAAGGAGTTAGTGAGAGTTGCGCAGAGCAATGTGGAGCTGGCGCAGCAGGAATTGTCGGATGAGACGGATAGATTTGCGGCGGGGGTGGATGACAACCTGCCGTTGGTGGATGCGCAGGGATCGGTGGCCAGCGCGCAGGCACAGCTGATTAACTCCTTATATCAGTACAACGTAGCGAAGCTGCAGCTGGCTCGGAACACGGGTGTGGTGGAGACCCGGTACCGCTCGTATCTGGGCAAACCGTAAGTTTTTTGCGCAACTTAGGTGGGTTTCGTGACGCAAATCGACTGCTTGAGCTGGGTTTCGGGCAGCGCAGGTGCGGCTAGGATGGGGTGTGGAGAAAAAGCGCATTCTGCTCAGCTGGTCGGGAGGCAAGGACAGCGCCTGGGCGCTGCACCTGCTGCGGAACTCTCCGGACTATGAAGTCGTGGGCCTGTTGACGACCGTCAACCAGCACTTTGCTCGAGTGGCCATGCATGGGTTCCGGGAGGAGCTGCTGGATCTTCAGGGACAAGCCGCGGGGCTGCCGCTGTGGAAGGTGCCCTTGCCGTGGCCGTGCTCCAACGAGATCTACGAAGGCCTGATGGTCGAGGTGTGCCAGCGGGCGGTGGCCGAGGGGCTGCATGGGATTGCGTTTGGCGATCTGTTCCTCGAGGACATACGAGCGTACCGCGTCGAGAAGATGGCGGCGACGGGGTTGGAGCCTATCTTTCCCTGCTGGCTGATTCCGACCGACGAGCTGGCGCGCTCGATGATTGCCGCCGGGATACGAGCGCACCTGGTGTGCATCGATCCGCGCAAGATGGATAGGAAGTTTGCGGGTCGGGTGTTCGATGCCGAACTCCTGGCTGAGTTGCCAGAATCGGTTGACCCCTGTGGCGAGCGTGGTGAGTTTCATACGTTCGTGAGCGCCGGGCCGATGTTCTCCGGTAGCATTGACGTGTCGCCCGGCGAGGTGGTCGAGCGCGACAGTTTTATCTATGCGGATCTCAACCCGGTCACCAGCACGACACATTAGGATTGCTTTATTTTGCTTCGGTGTAGGTGCTGCCTGCCTGCCTGCGATCTCGCACGCGCAGGTGCTGGCGCAGAAGAACTGGGCCGGGTCGGGGGTGAGCGTCGAGCTGTGGTGGAAGCGGGCGGTGTTCTACCGCATCGACCCAACGAAATTTCAGGACTCGACGGGGAGTGGCAAGGGCGACCTGGCGGGGATTGCCCAGCGGCTGGACTATCTGCAGGCGCTGGGCGTGGATGCGGTGATC
>JBEKFF010000201.1:0-6612 GCA_050013455.1 Acidobacteriaceae bacterium
CGCGAGATACCCCAGCCCGCTCTTCTGCAAATGCGGCACAATCTCTTTTTTGATGATCGATGGAGGCAGATTCCAGTACGGCCGAAACACCACGTACCGCATCAGCCGCACAAACATCGGCGTATCGTGATTCCCCTTCGCCTCACCGTCAATCACCTTCATCTTGAACGCCAGTGTGTGGTCCGCCTCGTACGCCCGCAGCATAAATTCCGGCAGATTCGCCAGCACCCGCGGCTGCATATAGTTATCTGGCAGCCAGCGCCACCGCTCCAGCGAATTCTCCAGCTGCTGCACCCGCACGCTCATCGGCACATTCAGGCTGTCGATCGTCCCCTGCCCGAGCTTGCCATCATCCTGCAAACCGTGGCGCTCCTGGTAACGTTTCACCGCCGCCGCAACCTCCGCGTTATACGGGATCTGCGTTTCCGTAGGCCCTAAGTCTCCCTCCAGCTCCAACCGGCGTTCCAGCGCCTCCATCGCCGCGTACGTCCCGCCGACCCCCACCGGCTTCACGCCACTCGGCAGCGCTGGCAACGCAGCCGGCGGTGCCGCTCCCTGTTGCTTCGCGAGCTCGCGGTACGCAGCCAGCGCCTGCTCCGTCGCCTTGTACATCGGATTCGCTGGCTCCACGCTCTCCGCCACCTGCGCCACATCGTCCGCGTCGACGACGTGATCATTCAGCAGCGTCGCCACGTCGAACGCAGCGCGCTTCTGCGGCGTATCAATATCAAAGTTCAGCGCCTGCGGATTCACCCGCCCCACATGCAGGTCCTCAAAGTACCGCATCGCCGAGATAGTCATCGCCACATCAAACTGCGCCACCGCATCCTGCGCTGCATCCGAGGTATCCTTCGTCTTCGCAATCGCTGCCAGCCGCGACAGCCGCGGAGCCCACCGCCCCTGTCCCGCGGTGTCCACGTCATAGTCCGTTGGATTCAGCCCTTTCTGAGCCGCATCCTGAAACAACTGCAGCAGCGCCATCGCAGCATTGGTCGGCTTTCCATCGCGCGTCCACGCCAGCTCGTTGTCGCGGTCGTCGTAAAACTTCTGCACATTGCTCAGGTCATCCGCATAGTTCGGCCAGCGCAGGCCCGGCAGCGTCGAGACCTTGACCAGCCGCTGCACATTGTCCGCATAGTCGGTCGTATTCGGCGGCGATGTAGCCTTGCGCCGATGTCTCTTGCATCCGCCGATCCCCAGCAGGACGCAGCTGCACAGCATCGCAGCCAGTGCCGAACGAACAGCGGTTTTACCAAACGTCATACGCGACACGGCCTCGAGGGAATGTACTTAGAGCCTATACGCACCCAGCCCTGAGGAAGTTAACTAGCGCTCGAATCCGCCGAGAACCCCCAACCACCCTCTAAGATGCAAAACCTCGTACCCCACAAACGCCGGGTGCCCCATTCATCGCGTTCTTTGCGATGGGTGGGATGCAGGATGTGCCGGGTTCCATCACCGGACACACCCGCCGCTCGTCAGCCGGGCAACAATCCTGCCATCCACACCCAGCACAGCACCGCCTGCGTCACCACCACGCCCGCCGTCAACACCAGGAACATCTTCCGCTCCCTGTTCCTCTTCGCCGCCACCGCGGGCCGCATCTCCGCGCCTGGACGATCCAGCACATCCGCAAATACCCCACCCACAAACGTGAACAGAAACGGCAGCGCCCACACCCACGGCGCGCTCACCACCTGCGTCGTATACAGCGGAAACAGCAGCAGCAACATCAGCAGCGGAGCCGTATTGCCGAAGTACCGGCTGCGCCTGCTCCACACGTACACCACCATCGCGACCGCCGTTGCCACCACGATCCCCGCGTTCACCGGCGACGTCATAAACCGCCGCATCGCATCCAGCGCAAACCAGCTCCGCGCGCTGCCGCCCGTAAACACGTACAGGAACGCAGTGATCTTAAAGCTGAAGCTGGCAAACACCATCACCAGCGCACCCAGCGCGGCATACACCATAATCTGCGCAACATACGCGCGCCGCCGCTCCGCCAGGTAAAAGAAGAAGACCATCCCTACCAGGAACCCGACAATCCCCGCCAACACATGCGCGGTCGCCGTCAAGCCCAGCGCGACCGTGAGTAAGATGATCCGCGGCTTCCACTTCGACCGCGGACCCTGCAGCGCATGTGCCACGCCCATCGCCGTATAGATCAGCCCATACAGCCCCCACATGGCTAGAATTTCATTGTTCGGATGCGTCGCATACTTCACAATCGCCGGGCAGAACACATACATCGCCAGCGCAAACGCTCCACCCTCCGGCCCAAACAATCGCTTCGACACCCACCACAACCCACCGCCCAGCCACACCGCAAACAGCACGAACGGCAGCCGCAGCAGGTACTTCACAAACCCCAGTTCGTGGCGCGCCTCCCACGTCGTTCCATTCAGGCTGCCATTCGCATACAGCCGATTCTCCGGCTTGCGAAAATGATCCACGCTCAACAACACCGCCCGCTGCACGGTCAGTGGAAACCCCGCCAGCCGATACGCCAGCGTGCCGTCCCCATTCAAATTTCCGCAGGTCGTAAAGTATCCCTGCAGCACCGACGGGCTCTCCCACATCTCCCGCCCGCAGTGCGCATAGCGGTAGTCATTCGCGTCCAGCGGCTGATGCCCAATCATCCACAAGCACTCGCCGAGGAGCACGAGCAGCAACAACGCAGCAACCTGTTGCGGCCGCCCAATATAAAACGTGCGCAATTTCATCGTCTCAGCAAGTGTATCGAAAGCCGTCCCCCTTGCTCTCTCTACGCTCTCCCATCTACCGTCTACACTCAATACGTATGGACTCGCTCACCTTCACTCCCGGCCGCGCCTTCCTCTCCTCCAACTCCCCCACCCCTCCCTGGACCGCCGTCTTCGAGGACGAAGGCGCCGCCGGCTACTTCTACGCCTGCGACCGCTCCCAGGAGACGCACGAGCACAGCATCATGGACGCGATGCTCATCTACAACCGCACCTCGCTCCCCGATCCCGACAAAGAGCGCCTCGCCAGCGTCGAGTGGTCTCGCGACGGCATGCAGTGCGTCCTCTACCTCGACGGCACCGCCCAGGCCTTCATCGACTTCGCCGCCCGCCTCAGCTTCTGCCGCTCCGACTTCCCCAACTACCTCCAGGAACAAGGCGACACCTGGCGCAAGTCCTCCCACGCCTGGGACGATGCCGCCATCCAGCGATTTGAGGCTGTCCTCTATGCCTAAAAAGAAATAACTGAATCGAAAATTGGCGTATGCTTGTTCGAAAATTGGAGGCTGCTGTGTCCGAATCTCCCAATGCTGGCTGGTCCAGCAGTAACAACGCCCCAAACCCTTCGCAGCAGCGCCGCCTTCCCCCCACCCCGAAACAACGCCGCATGGGCAACCGCATCGGCATCGGCGTCATCCTCCTGGCCCTAGCCGTCATCATCCTCCTCGATCATTTCGGCGTCATCCACTAGGCGCCAATTCCAACTCCCGCCGTCCGCGCAGGACTTACTTCTGAGACTCGCGGTTGCGACCCGCCCGCACCAAACCACAGAACCCAACCTTCGCCGGGTGCCCCATTCATGACGGCTTCATCGTCATGGGTGGGGTGATGACGCTCCCAGGACCACCCCTTACCCCACAATCCCAACTCCCGCCGTCCGCGCAGGACCAGGACTTACTTCGTCAGCGACTCGTGGTCGTAGCTGATCACCCGAGTCACCTTCCACACGCCCTCCTTGTTCTGCCACACCTGCACAAACTTCGCCTCGCCTCCCGGCCCCGGATCTCCCGGATGGTGAAACCGATGCACCCCAATCTCGACCGCCCCGTACCCCTTCAGTCGGTACACTTCGAGCGACCCCGGCACCAGCGTCCGCTGCACCTTCCCGCAGATGTTGTTCTGAATCGCCTGAAGGAACGGCGCCTTGCCCACCATCAGACCCGTCTGGTCGTGATAAAACTCCAGGTCATCGGAGACCATCGCCCCAAGCGTCTTCAGATCGCAACGGTTATACGCGTCGAACAACTTCGTATCAAGCGTCATCACCGTCTGCGTCAACTCTGCCTGCTCCGCCGCAGGCACCGGCGCCTGCGCCACCACGCGGCAGGGAACCGCCGAGACTGCAATGAGACACACCACGCTCAAAATTGCCGTCCTCATCTTCATAGCAAGACACCTCGTGTGCGCTCTGCTACGCGCCCGTCTGTCTCCAGGTTCCAACCCTTGACAAAGCCCGTGTCAAGCCATATACATAGTTATCCGAGGTATAGTGCATGGCCCGCAATAAGCTCGACGTTGAGACCGGTCAAGAAACTCCCGCCGTCCGCGATGGACAGACTCCCGCCGTCCGCGAAGGACTCCGCGCAGGCCCCTGGGAAGCGCAGCTCCGCAAGGGTGCGGTCGAGATGGCCGCCCTCGCCGCCCTCTGGAACGGGCGCCTTTACGGCCTCGAAATCATCCGCTTCCTCGAGCAGCACTCCCAGCTCGTCCTCGCCGAGGGCACCGTCTACCCCATCCTCAACCGCCTCAAGGCCGAATCCATGCTCGTCTCCGAGTGGGTAGAAGCCGACGCCGGCCACCCCCGCAAGTACTACTCGCTCACCGACGCCGGCCGCCAACGCCTCCGTCTCATGGCCGCCGCCTGGACAGACTTCGCCCGCGGCGTCGACAACCTCCTCCAACCCGTCCTCACCCAGTCAATCGCGATGCAGCAGGAGCAAGCCCAATGACCCTCACCCAGCCCTCCACCCAGCCCCTCGCCGCGCAGCCAGCCGAAGCCTACCTCGCCGACCTCCGCACCCAGCTCGCGCCCATCACCCTTGCCGAGCGTGAAGAGATCCTCCGAGAGATAGCCGCGCACATCCGCGACTCCGTCGAGACCGGCACGCCTATCCAAACCGTCCTCGCCCGCCTCGGCACCCCCGCCCAGCTCGCCGCCGAGTACCGCGACGGCCAGCTCATCCGCACCGCCAGCCGCAGCGTTTCGCCGGTCACCCTCCTTCGCGCCACACTTCGACTCGCCACCAAAAGCGTTACCGGCATCATCGTCTTCTTCTTCGCCTTCTTCGGCTACATTACCGGCGGCGCGATGGTGATCGGAGGTGTTCTGAAGCCCTTCCTCCCCAACCGCATCGGCCTTTTCACGACCAGCGCCACCAAGGAAGCATGGAAGCAGACAGGCATAATCACCAACGACGTCCATGGTGAGATGTTTGGCTGGTGGGGCGTCCCGATCGCCCTCGTCGGCGGTGTGATCATTCTCATCCTCACCACCTACGCCATCCGCCTCTTCCTCCGGCTATCCCAGCGAGTCCAGCGCAGCCTCTAACCCCCAAAGCAAAAAAGCCCGGGCCGCAATATCCTCGCGGCCCGGGCCTGCACTGAGCGTTTACCAGCCGCCGTTGGAACCGGTAGGCGCCAGCGCGATGCCGCGGAACACCTCGCCCGCCTTCGCGCTGCGAACCGTCGTGAAGCGTCCCAGGCCGTCGTGACCCGTCGGCAGGGTCGTGTCGCTCACGCGATCGGTCACCTTCACCAGCTTGTTCGGATCGGCACCCGTGTCCCCATTGCTGCTGATCGTCGACGTCACGGCGTAGATCGTCACCGTGCCATCATCGTTGTTCTGCCCGGTGATGTTGCGGCAGCCGCCCGTAGCCGGATTCAGCGACGACGGATAGCGCTCCACACTGTACGGCACACCGATGTTCAGCCCATTCTGCAGAATGTACTCGCGTGTCCAGGTGCCACCCTTCAGCACCCACTTCTGCAGCCCGGCCGTCTGCTGCGACTGCGTGTCCGCAACGTTGCCATTCACCGCCGGCGACACCAGCGTTCCATCGCCCTCGTCGCAAACATACAGCGTCGTGGGATTAGCAAACCACAGCCCAAACGGAAACGCCGTCGAGGTGCTTGCGGTCGTGTTGGGGAAGCCCGGCAGCACGGTCAGTGGAACCGTGGCCAGCGTCGCAGCCGAACCCGTGGCCAGCGTTCCCGCTGCCCCTACCTGGTAGACCGTGTTGAACCCGTTGCTGCCGCTGCCCTTGCTCACGTATTCCGTGTTGTTGTAGATCGTCAGCCCGCGGAAGTTGGTGTCCTTGCCCGGCTTGTCCGTGCCAATCTCCAGCCGTCCAATCATGGTGATGTTCGGCGGCAGCGGCGCGGGCGCGCCCGGATACAGCAGCTCCGCTCCCGTCGCATTCACCAGCTCCATGCCGGGCACCGTCGTCTTCATCTGCGACTTGGACAAGTTCCCGTTGTTGTCATTGCCCACCATGTAGTACAACCCATTGCCGCCCTTGATCGCGCCGCGTCCGTTGTCTCCGCTGTACGCGTTGCCGTCGGTATAGGTGATCTTGCCGTTGTCATCCACCTCAGCCACCGCACGGTAGTAAGCCGTAGGCACCGTCGGATTGTTCACATCCGACGAGAACACCGGGTTCGTCGGATCGCAAACCCCCGGCGCATTGCCGTTCGACACATCCAGCAGGTTCGGCCGCGTCGGCGAAACCGTCGACCCGCCGCATCCCACGCCGCCCCGATACGCCATGAACGTCAGCGACTTGCCGTCCACCGACCGATTCAACGCCAACTCCGACTTCGAGCTGAAGCTGGTCACAATCTCATCGTC
>JBEKFF010000202.1:0-6604 GCA_050013455.1 Acidobacteriaceae bacterium
AGACCTTCCCCAACAGCATCTGGGCCAATATGGCCGGCTTCCGCTACCGCGACGAGTACTTCAAGGGCAACCCAGCCAACGCCACGGCCCCGACGGTTGACTTCGGCAAGTAGTCCTTACCGCAACAGGATGCTAACGTAGAAGGCCGCCATCCCGCAGCCCTCGCAACACCCGCTCGATCGACCAGTCCAGCGCCTCCGTGCCCGAGACCGTGATCGAAGCCCGTGCCTGCGAGGGCAACACATACTGCTCCGCCATCGGCCGCACTGCCGATTCAAACTGCTCGCGAACGCTCTCCTCAGTCCGCCCGCGCTCCCGCATATCCCGATAGATCCGCCGATTCAAACAAATCTCATTCGGCGCATCCACGTAAACGCTGAAGTCATGCAGCGGCCAAAGCTCCGCATAATGCAGCGCCAAAATCCCCTCGACCACGAGAAACGGTGCCGGCTCCACTGTCTCGAACGCCCCCGTCACCCGCGTATGCCGCGAAAAATCATACACCGGCCGCTCGATCGCGCGACCCTCCCCCAGCTCCCGAATATGCTCGATGAATAGTTCGCTCTCCAGCGAATCCGGATGATCAAAATTCTGCATATGCCGCGCATCGAGAGGGAACTGCGACAGGTCCCGATAGTACAGATCGAGCGGAAACAACGTAGCCCCCAGCTCACGCGCCAACTCCCGCGCCAGCGTAGTCTTGCCCGACCCCGAGCATCCCGCAATCCCGACCACGGTAGCCGGCCGCGGCAAAAGCATCTGTTGTGCAACAACGTCCACGCTTGTTAGTGTACCGGCGGCCCCTAGCTACGAACGAAATGAAGATAGGCAGCAAATATCAGAACGGTGCCTGCCGAGGCACTTAGCAGACGCAGAATTTTGCGCGCAGATAGTCGCGGCGGCATCAACAGGAATACAAGATTAGCAATCAAGGTCGATAGAGCAAAATCTCTTAGTGCGTGTCCCGGCCAACGATACCCCAGCACGCCTAGAGACAGGGCAAATGCGAGGAACCCGACCATCGACACCTCGTTCGGCATGAATCGGAAGCCCGCTGTCCATCGGCTCTTCGGTTCCGGATCCATCTTCGCTCCGATCAAAACCATTTCCTTATCCTAAGCCGTTGCCGCAGCCACCTGCGGCACCAACGCCTTCACCAGCGCCGTAAACTGCGCCTCTACCCGGCGCCCCGTCTCCATCACCTCGGCGTGATTGATTGGCTGGTCCAGCACACCCGCTGCCATGTTCGTCACCAGCGAAATCCCCAGCACCTCAATTCCCATATGCCGCGCCACGATCACCTCGTGCACCGTGCTCATCCCCACGAGGTCCGCGCCCAGCACGCGAAACGCGCGTATCTCGGCCGGCGTCTCATAGCTGGGCCCCAGCACCGCCAGGTACACGCCCTCGGGCAGCGGAATCTTCTGCCGCTCCGCCTCCGCATGCGCCAGCTCCCGCAGCTTCGGGGAGTACGCCGCCGTCATATCGAAGAACCTCTGCCCCGTGCCCTCTTTGATCCCAAATCGAGCCTCATTCCGCCCCAGCGCCGCATTCGTCCCGGTCATGTTGATGTGGTCGCTGATCGCCACCAGCGTCCCCTCGCCATAGCTTTTGTTTATCCCGCCCGCAGCGTTCGTCACGATCAGCGCCCTGCATCCCAGCAGCCCCAGTACCCGCATCGGAAAGGTCACCTCGTTCATCGAGTAGCCCTCATAGGCATGCACGCGTCCCTGCATCACCGCCACGGTCACGCCGCCAATCGTGCCCAGAACCAGTTTCCCGTCGTGCCCCTCCACGGTCGACAGCGGCCAGCCCGGAATCTCTCCGTACCCGATCGTCGTCGCGCCCTCCACTTGCGTAGCAAAGTTCCCCAGCCCCGATCCGAGAATGATCGCCAGCCTCGGCTCTTCCTTATGCATCGAGCGAACATACTCCGCAGCAGCAAACGCACGCGTGTAATGGTCAGACATAACTTCCCTCACTCCTACTTAATCAGCATGCTCACAATGCTGGCCGACATCAAGTTCGCCATCGTTCCCGCCAGCATGGCCCGCACACCCAGTTGCGCCAGGTCATTGCGCCGATTCGGCACTAGCGCCCCAATCCCGCCAATCTGCATCCCGATCGATCCCACATTCGCAAACCCGCACAGCGCAAACGTCGCAATCGAAAACGTCCGCGGCGTCAGTGCACCCTTCAGCTTGCCCAGTTGGTTGAACGCCAGGAACTCGTTGATGATCGTCCGCGTGCCCAGCAGGTTTCCAATTACCTTGCACTCCCGCCAAGGGATGCCAATCAGCCACGCCACCGGCGCTCCCACCCCCCCCAGCACATTGTTCAGCGAGTGCGGGAAGGGAATATGTCCGTGTCCCCACGCAAAGTTCGAGATCGCCAGCATGATCGCGTTGAATAACCCCACCAGCGCCACAAACGCGATCAGCATGATGGCCACGTTGAACGCCAGCTGTCCGCCGTCGATTGTGCCGCGTGCAATCGCTCCTACAAAGTTCTCATCCTTGTGCTCTTCATTGGGAGGCATCTTCACCGTGCCCGCCGTCGCCGGAACTTCTGTCTCCGGCACCAGCATCTTCGCCACAAGGATTGTTCCCGGCGCCGTCATGATCACCGCCGATAGCAAATCCTTCGCATTGATCCCGAACAGAATGTAAGCGGCCATAATCCCGCCCGACACATGCGCCATCCCCGACGTCATGATCGTCATCAACTCACTGCGCGTCGCTCCCGACAGAAAGGGCCGAATCGTCAGCGGAGCCTCCGTCTGCCCCATAAAGATCGACGCCGCCACATTGGTCGACTCCGCGCCCGACGTCCCCATGGTCCACTGCATCACCCACGCGACGACCTTTATGATCTGCTGCATCAACCCGATGTGATACAGGATGGCGAAGAACGCGCTCACAAAGATAATCGTCGGCAGCACCGCAAACGCAAACACGCTCAGCGGATTGCTGGGGATTCCAAGGTACCCAAACACCAGCCCCGATCCGTCCGCCGCATGTCCCAGTAGCCCCGTAATCACGCCCGAGACGTTACTCAGAATAATCTGCCCGTAGTTCCACTTGATCACCGCGAAGGCAAACACAATCTGAAGCCCCAGCCCCCACGCCACCGTCTTCCACCGAATCGCCCGCCGGTTGGTCGAGAAGATATAGGCGAGCGAAAGAAACACAACAAGTCCGAGCAGTCCGGTAAATCGTCCCAAGGGCAGGCTCCGGTAGTACAGGCTGGGTAGTACAAGGCTTAACACTAAGCCAACAGTAAGGGCAGTAAGGGCAGTGTATCGATTCATGTCGCTACAGGCCAGCCTGCCCGCCGGAAGGCACGTTCTCTCCTGTGCGCCCTATCACCGCCAAGTGTGCGTCGAGGAGGCCAGTATCAGTCGGAGTAGGTGCCTATGAATGTAAGCAGAGAATCTTGGTTCCAGCGTCTAGCCAGCTTCACCTTCGTTGGCGCCGTTCTAATGAGCTTCACCCCGGTACTTCACGCCCAGTTGGGATGGGAGGGCGAGACAGGCGTGTTTGTAACACCCTTCGCGTATACCGCTTCCGCGCCAGGGCAAAAGCTGCACCCGGTCGTGGCCTACCACTACTTCAATGGCGGCCCCATCATCGGCCAATTTCAGGAGATATCCACTGAGGTTGGCGTCGGCAAGCGTGTTGAGCTTGGTTATACACACGAATTTCATTCGTTCGGAGACGACCCATCCCTGAGCTTTCTCTGGCAGAACGGCTTTGAGATCTTCAACGCCAAGGTCAACCTGGTCCCCGAAAACAGCCACGGGAAGCTCTGGGTCCCGGCAATCTCCATTGGCACCATGGTGCGCGGGAACGTGCGCAATGGCGGCAACTATATGGAGGAGTCAAACCCTGCGTTGGGGAGCGGTAAGACCGACGGAGATGTGTATCTCGTCGCCACCAAAATCGTTCCGCAGATCTTCAAAAAGGTTCCAGTGATCCTGAGCGGTGGCGTTCGTGGAACCAATGCCGAGCTTTGGGGGATGAGCGGCAATGCTCCGAACTGGTCCGCGCAGGGCTTCGTCGCGGTCGCCTTCATCTTCACCGGACCGAAGAAAAGCTCTATCATCGTCGGCTCGGAGGCGGCCCAGCAGCCTCACCATCCCATGGACTTTCCGACCCTGAACATTCCTACGACACTGACCTATTGCGTGCGCATTGTGCCGAGCCCGAAACACCAATTGAATTTCGACTTCGGTATCGCTCAGATCGCCGGCCAGGTTGAGCCAACCATCAATCTACAGGCACGACACCAGTTCGGTGCGCAAGTTACCTACGGTTTCTAGGACGAAGCGGCACCCGGTTGTCGGCCGCAAGACGGCACTTTTGGCAGCTTCCTGTCGTCTAAGCCCAACTGAATCAATGCCTCGGAGCGGCAGGTCGACATCTCACAAGCGGCACATGGTATACTACGTTTGGTCGTCGAATACGATTGGTCAATTTGCTTGTTCCGGCTCTACCGCTCTACACGCAAACAACACCAACATTGCGTTCAGCGGTACATTGCTTTAAGAGGAACAAGAATAATGGAACAGGGAACAGTAAAATGGTTTAACGATGCCAAGGGCTTCGGATTTGTCAGCCGTGAGAATGGCGACGACGTGTTCGTGCATCACTCCGCCATCCAGAGCAACGGCTTCCGTTCGCTTCAGGAAGGTCAGCGCGTTCAGTTCAACGTGGTCAAGGGACCCAAGGGCTGGCAGGCTGAGAACGTCCAGGCTCTGTAATTGATCTTGCAGTAAGCCGAAGGGGCAGTTCGTTAAGAACTGCCCCTTCGCTTTTTACCCTCCCGTTGCCTTCTGGCACGCGCTCCGCGCAACGCAGAGTCATCGCTTTCCCCATGTAACCGTCGCACCCACACCTGTCCTGCACCGGTCCGATCCCGCAGGCAGCTAACGTTTTGAGTCCCTACCGACTCCGGAGCGTGTATGACCAGCCCCACCACCCCTACCCCGATCGAAAGCAAGTATCATCTCAAGACCCTTCACGCTGACATCGACCTCTTCGATCGCCGCCTCGCGCACCTGCTCAAGTATGAAGTGTTCGCCACCGAAGCCGCCCGCGCTGCCGCTGCGCGCAAGATTACCCTCAAGCGCGACGCTCTCGTCATCACGGCCAAGCGCCTCGCCGCCGAAGGTGTTGAGTACAAGGAGAGCGAACTTCCGCGCTCCTTCCGACCCGAAGGCGTCCCCGCCCCCGTCGAAGTCAAGGTTCCTGAGCCCGAACCCGCCGCCGCTCCTCACAACCCTCTCGAGAACCGTTCCGCCCGTCGCCAGGGCTCGCCCTACGCCGGCACCTCGCTCGACTGGGAAAAGTCTGTCCAGCACTACATGCAGAACAAGGCCGCCAAGGCCTAAGGCAGCGTCCTAATCAGCTCGGCACTGCATCTTGTCTCATCGGGTAAGAGCCACTTGTTGCATCTCGGCGCAGCCCACCGCGCCGTCACCCAGCCTTCACCACCTCGCGCACCAGCGGCAGCCGCTCCGGTCGATCATCTGCAATCCTCACCGTCCCCCCGAGCATCCGGTAAGGCTCCTCGATTAGCGCCTCATCCTCGCTAAATAGCGTAAACAGCGGCTGCTCGGCCTCCACACGATCACCGATCTTCGCGTGCGATTCAATTCCGGCATGGGCACTCACCGGATCACCCGGTCGCGCGCGTCCGGCGCCCAGTCGCTGCACCGCCCAACCCACCTCCTTGCAGTCCATCCCGGCCAGAAATCCAGCGCGGGGAGCCCGCAGCACCCGCATCGCCTTTGGCTTGTGAAACGCCGCCGGGTCATCAAACACCCTCGTATCCCCACCCTGCGCGGCGACAATCTTCAGCCACGCCTCATACGCCGCCCCCGACCGCAAAATCTCATCTGCCAGCGCCGCGCCCTCTTCCGGCGACCCCGCCCTCCCTGCCAGAAACAGCCCCCATCCACTCAGCGCATTCGACAGCTCAATCAAGTCCGCCGACAGCGCATGCCGCCGGCCCTTCATGATATCCACGCACTCCCAAACCTCCACCCAGTTCCCTGAAAACCTCCCCAGCGGCTCATCCATCGCCGTCAGCAGCGCGACAGTTTTCGTGCCAGCCGACTCACCGGTAGACACCATCAGCTCCGCCAGGAACCGCGAACGCTCGACGGTAGGCATAAACGCTCCCGACCCCACCTTCACATCCAGCACCAGCCCGCGCAGGTCCTCCGCCAGCTTTTTGCTCATGATGCTCGCGCAGATCAAAAACGGCGACTCCACCGTCCCCGTGTGGTCTCGCATCCCATACAAAATCCGATCCGCCGGCACCAGCCTCGGCGTCTGCCCCACCAGCGCCGCGTGGCACTCCCGCAAGACCTCGCCCATGCGCGCCAGCGACAGCTGCGAATCAAACCCGGGAATAGTCTCCAACTTGTCCAGCGTCCCGCCCGTATGACCCAGCGACCGCCCGGAGATCATCGGCACCGACAGGCTCGCCTCGCCGTCCATGCCCACAGCCGCCCACACTGGTGCAATCAGCAGCGAGCTCTTATCTCCCACCCCGCCCGTCGAGTGCTTATCCAGCGTAAACGTCCCCAGTTCCGACG
>JBEKFF010000203.1:0-6548 GCA_050013455.1 Acidobacteriaceae bacterium
TCGGAGGCGGGAGGAAAGGAAGAAGCAGATTCCCGGAGGGAATGACAGCAAGAAAGGCAACAGCAAGGGCAACGGCAACAGCAAGGGCAAGGGCAAGGCCAACAGCAACGGCAACAGCCAATACAGGGGTCTCTCCACTGCGGTCGAGAGGACGGGGGTGGTGGTGGGGTGAGGGAGAGCGGTCGTTTGCTAGCGCAAACGATACCCCACCCTGCCGCGCAAAGTACGCGCGTCGAGGATGGGGCACCCGGGGCACGGCAGGATGGGCGCTGAACCCACCTTAGGCACGATGAGGCCGCGCCTAGGATGGGGCACCCGGTGGGTTGGAACCGCTCTTCGAGGAAAGACGATTAGCTGGCGCGGTTGATGCTGGCGCGGCCGAGGTAGCGGGCGGTTTGGCCTAGCTCTTCTTCGATGCGGAGGAGCTGGTTGTACTTGGCGACGCGGTCGGTGCGGGAGGCAGAGCCGGTCTTGATCTGGCCGGCGCCGGTGGCTACCGCGAGGTCCGCGATGAAGGTGTCTTCGGTCTCGCCGGAGCGGTGCGAGATGATCGAGGTGTAACCGTTGCGGCGGGCAAGCTCGATGGCGTCGAGGGTCTCGGAGACGGTGCCGATCTGGTTGAGCTTGATGAGGATGGAGTTGGCGACGCCTTCCTCAATGCCGCGCTCGAGGATGCTGGTGTTGGTGACGAAGAGGTCGTCGCCGACGAGCTGGAGCTTGCTGCCGAGCTTGTGGGTGAGGATCTCCCAGCCTTCCCAGTCGTTCTCGTCGAGGCCGTCCTCGAGCGAGAGGATGGGGTACTGGCGGACCCAGTCGGCCCAGAAGTCGGTTAGCTGCTCGGAGGTTTTTTCGCTCTTGTCGGACTTCTTGAAGACGTATTTGCCGGACTGCTTGTTGAAGAATTCGCTGGCGGCGGGGTCGAGGGCGATGGCGATGTCTTCGCCTGGTTTATAGCCTGCTAAGGTAATCGCTTCCAAGATGACATCGATGGCTTCGACGTTGGATTTGAGGGACGGGGCGAAGCCGCCTTCGTCGCCTACGGCCGTGTTGTAGCCCTTCTTCTTGAGCACGCCCTTGAGGGTGTGGAAGACTTCGGCGCCCCAGCGGAGGGCGTCGGCGAAGCTGTCGGCGCCGACGGGCATGACCATGAACTCCTGGAAGTCGACGTTGTTGTCCGCGTGGGCGCCACCGTTGAGGATGTTCATCATGGGGGTGGGGAGGATGCAGGCGTTGACGCCGCCGAGGTAGCGGTAGAGGGGGAGGCCGAGGGCGTCGGCGGAGGCACGGGCGCAGGCCATGGAGACGGCGAGGATGGCGTTGGCGCCGAGGTTGCCCTTGTTTTCGGTGCCGTCGAGGGCAATCATGGTGGCGTCTATTAGTTTTTGGTTGCTGGCGTCCATGCCGGTGAGCTCGGGGGCGATGGCGGACTCGATGTTGTCGACGGCCTTGAGGACGCCTTTGCCGAGGTAGTGGGACTTGTCGTCATCGCGGAGCTCGACGGCCTCGTGCTCGCCGGTGGAGGCGCCGGAGGGGACGGCCGCGCGGCCGCGGATGCCGTCCGAGAGGATGACGTCGGCTTCTACGGTGGGGTTCCCTCGGCTGTCGAGAATTTCACGGGCATGGATGGAGACAATTTCGGTCATTTCGGTCCTTGTTCCCCTTCTTTGGGGAGTTTTCTGGGTGTTGCGTTGGGTTGAGCGGGAGATGCGGTGTTCGAGGCGGTCGTTGAGGGCGGGGCGGCGATCGACGGCGATGGGGTTGCCGGAGGCGCCGGAGATCATGGAAACGATTTCAGTCATTTGTCAGACTCTTCAGTGAAGCTGTCCAAAAAACTGGACCTGGCCATAACGAGCGGAGAACATGCAACGGCAAAGGCAAAAAATACAGGGGTCTCTCCACTGCGCCGCGCCAGAAGCCGCGCGACTTCGGTCGAGATGACGGATTGAGGAAGTTATTCAACAGATTCTTAGTCATTGCGCTTGCCCACCGGCCTCATTTTAGCAAAGCGCTGGCGTTGGACCTCTACGGCGTTGAGCGATTGCCGCACAGTTTCGGCGAGCATGGTGAGGAGTTCGTCGCCTTCTTCGCGGGTGGCGAGGGGCATGCGGAGGGAGACGCGGGTGCCGCGGCCGGGGCGGCTGATGATCTCGACGTGGGCCTCGTCGCCGTAGAGAACCTGGATGCGCTCGCGGACGTTGCGCATGCCGATGCCGGAGCCTTCGCGGACGATGCCGGAGTCGGGAGCAGTGGTGGGGCCGCCGGGCTCGATGCCGACGCCGTCGTCTTCGATCTCGAGGAGCAGGCGGCCGTTGTCGACGCGGGAGCGGAGGGTGATGGTGCCGCCGGAGATGCGGGGCTCGAGGCCGTGCTTGATGCTGTTCTCGATGAGCGGCTGGAGGAGCATCGAGGGGACGATGATGTCGAGGGTGTCGTCGGAGATTTCCTTGACGACGTGCAGTTTCTCGCCGAAGCGCACGACTTCGATGTCGAGGTAGTCGTCGGTGAAGCTGAGCTCTTCGCTCAAGGGGACGAAGGCGTCGCGATCGCGGAGCAGGACGCGGAGGATGTGCGAGAGCTTGACGATCATCTCGCGGGCGAGGTCGGGCTTGGAGCGGATGAGCGAGGCGATGGAGTTGAGGGTGTTGAAGAGGAAGTGAGGGTTGATCTGGCGCTGGAGGGCGTCGAGGCGGGCTTCGAGGAGGAGGCGGGATTGCTCTTCCAGCTTGTGCTCGATGCGGACGGCGTTCCAGATTTTTAGCGGGATGCCGACGACGACAGGGGCGCAGGCGCAGATTGCGAGCTCGATGAGCCAGGAGCTGGAGTAGAGCTCGAAGTAGCGGCGGGGGTAGAAGTGGGCGAAGAGGCTGGTGGCGTATTGCGTCGCCATGATGAGGACGAGGAGAAACATCTGGCGGTCGAGGAAGGGCCAGGTGACGGTGCGGCGGATCCAGCGATAGAGGCTGAGGTCGATGAGCGGGGAGAAGGACCAGATGTTCTCTTCGCCGGCGACGCGGCGGTAGGCTCCGAAGATGGCGGCGACGGCGAGGTTGAGGGGTAGGGAGAAGTACTCGTGGTGGGCGAGGGCGGGGAGCGAGAGGGCGGCGCCGCCGACCATGGCGGGCCAGGGGCCGAGCAGGAGGCCGAGGATGGCGACGGCCTCGAAGGAGAGGTCGGCTGCGAGGAAGTTGGGGACGCGTACGCGGACAAGCACGCCGAGCATCAGGGGGACGCAGATCCAGGCGAGCAGGTGAAGGGTTTCGCGGGTGTTGCGGTGCTTGAGGAGGAGCAGGCGTTTGAAGGCGGTGGAGCGGGCGAGGGAGCTGGCTACGGCCGCGGCAACGCCTAGCTCGACCAGGAGCGTGATCCAGATGAGGTTGGAGGCCTTTGCGTACACGCTCTTACTTTACTCGTTTGAGGAGGATGGGGGAGGACGGTGAGGGTCGCGTGTTGGAGCTTCCGGCTATAGATTGCGAGTGCTGACGATGGGGAGCGCTGGGAGTTTTGAATCTGCGGAACCTCGACCGCGCGCGTTGCGTACGGCTGGTATGAGCGATTTGACCATCGAGGTGGCAGAGATTCGACCTGCGGCGAGGAGCTGGGTGACGTGGTTGTGCCTGGGCTGCTCGTTGTTCTCGATGCTGATTATTCGGCATATCTTCCGCGCGATTGCGCCTGAGCCGGGGAAGGCTTTCGTGCTTGCTCGTGAGGCCTGCATGTTTGCGAGCGCGGGTCTGCTGGCGTGGATCGTTCGGGGGAAGAGGCAGCTTACCCGGAGGGCGATTGGGATCGGTACTTCGCCCTTGTGGAAGTCGCTGCTTTGGGGCGGTGTGATTGCGATTGCTTGTATCGTGCCCGCCGTTTTGATCGCGAAAGTCACCGGATACGGACACGGCGCGGATTCTCAGGCTTTTGCCAAACTTCCAATCTGGGTGGTTTTTGTCGTTGTGGTTCGAGCCGGGGTGGTGGAGGAGTTGTTCTATCGCGGATATGCGATCAACCTGCTGCAGACGTTGGGTGCCGGGCGGACGGCTGCGTGGGCGATACCGCTGGTGATCTTCAGCGCTGCACACTGGACGGGGGGAATCGCGAATGTCGCGATTGCGTTGGTGTTGGGTGGAGTTTTGACAGCGTTCTATCTGTGGCGTCGGGATTTGGTTTCCAACATGTTCGGACACTTTCTGGTGGACTTTGTCTCGAATGTGTTGCCCGCGATGTTTGGGTGATCTGGGTGTCGTTAATGTTTTTGAATGAGGTGGCGGGATTCGAACGCCCGAGGGTGGATAGCCATTTAGGATCGATGGGCGAAGGCGGCGGACGGAGGGGCGGTTGGGTCGGCGTCATCGCCCAGGTCCATGGCTGCGATGAGACCGCTGTTGACGGTGAATACGTGGAGGACTTCGCCGTCGAAAAGAATTTCGCCTTGCAGGCTCTTGACGAGTTGGTGGACTCGGACGCGGATTTTGCCTCCGGCGTCTTCGGCTATTGAGAGTGGTTCGACGTGGGGATCGAACTCGGCCCATTGTCGAGTCCAGTAGGCGCGGATCTCCTCTTTGCCGATGACCTTGCCGCCCTCGGAGGCCTTGGGCCAGGCCACGTCTTCGGTCATGAGGGCCAGGGCAGCGGCGATGTCGCGCTGGTTGAATGCGGAATACGCCTGCTCAATGATGGTCCTGGTGTCTGCCATTCGTCCTCCTGGAACGCTTGCGCTGCAGTTGATTATCGTTGTGCGGCTCGTGCGTATCAACGGCGAGGAGTTTTAGCAGACGGCGTGGCAGGCCGATCAGAAGAGGTATGGCACCAGGGCGGCAGTGTGATGAGCATAGGTGGCATAGACGTCGCCGAACTGGGAACGCATGAAGTTCTCCTCCCTGCGGAACTTGAGCCAGAACGCGAGGAAGAAGAGAGTGAGCGTGATGAACCCGCGAACCTGGGAGATGGCGATCGCCATGCCAAGGAAGCCGGTCAAGATGCCGGTGTAGATGGGGTGGCGGACCACGGCATAGGGGCCGGTGGTGATGAGTTCGTGGCCCTGCTTAATGGTGACGGAGCTACTCCAGTTGCGGCCGAGGTACTGGCGTGCCCAGACGGCGAACAGGAGACCTGCGATGGTGATGGCGGCTCCCATCCAGAAGGGCCAGAGGCCGGTCGGCCAGAGCTGGTGGTAGAGCCAGGCCAGCGGGATGCGCGTTGTCAGGAGGAGGGCGACCGCGATCAGGCAGAGGATGATGCGTAGGATGCGCGAGGCGAGCGGCTCGATGCGCTGGTTCGTTTTGGTATTGAGGGCTCTGATCCGCCAGTAGAGGAAAAAGATAATCCAGACGATGGGAAAGAACGATTTGTAGAACCAGAGCATTCAGGACCTCCGGGAGATGAAGGTGCAACCACTGGTGAGCGAGGTGCGCTTGCTTGCGCTCTTACTTTACTCGTTTGAGGGAGATGACTGTGAGGCCGCGAGGCTGGCGGAGGTCGGGCGATGAATCGTGGGGTGGGGGTTTGGAATCTATAATGGGATATGCCCTATAGCAGCGTTCACAAAGTCGCCGGTGCAGACTTCCCTACTCGGTGGGGACATTTTCGCATTCTTGGGTTTGAAGGTGTGGCGGAGCCGGGGAGCGCGTCGTTGAAGCGCGTGGATAATGCGGTTGCGCTGACGATGGGGGATTTGTCGGCGGCGCCTCCTCTGGTGAGGATTCACTCGATGTGCCTGACGGGCGATGTGTTTCACTCGCTGCGCTGCGATTGCCATGACCAGCTGCATTTGGCACTGGGGATGATCGCGAAAGAGGGTGCGGGGATTCTGCTGTATGAGGAGCAGGAGGGCCGCGGGATCGGGTTGATGGCCAAGCTGCGCGCGTATGAGCTACAGGACAAGGGGCGCGACACGATTGAGGCGAATCTTGAGCTGGGGTTTCGCGCGGACTATCGGGAGTTTGAGCTGCCGGCGGAGATTTTGAAGGCGCTGAATATTCCGGCGGTTCGGCTGATTACGAATAATCCGGAGAAGGTACAGGCGATGGAGGATGCGGGGATTCGCGTGGTGGAGCGGGTGCCGGCTACGATTCCTTCGGAGCCTACGTTTGAACGGTATCTCGAGACCAAGCGGGACAAGATGGGGCATTTGGTGGGGTGAGGCGAGACTCGCCGGATAGACTTAGAGAGTCCCAGGGGCTAAAGCCCCGTTGTCGTGGCGAAGGGAATGTCCGGGCTAAAGCCCGGACCCATCTCAGAAGCAAGAACGAGACTTACCTCAGAAGCAAGCTCAGGAGCAAGAACGAGACCTATCTCGGGAGCAAGCTCAGTCTGGTGGGGTAAGGCCGGCCCCGGAATTCGGACCCCATTCATGGACGATGAAGCCGTCCATGAATGGGGCACCCAGACTGATCGAATCTCGTCTTTCGGCATTTGCATCCAACGTGGCAGGAGACACTATGGCAATTGATCTGGATGAAGTGAAGGCTGGCCCTGCGGAGTCTGGGGTGCTGGATATTATTTTGAAGCGCTGGAGCCCGCGGTCGTATGCCGATAAGCCGGTGCCGAGTGCAGACCTG
>JBEKFF010000204.1:0-6548 GCA_050013455.1 Acidobacteriaceae bacterium
CCACCTTGATGGTGTAGGAGGAAGGCAGCAAGGCCGGGAAGGAGTAGAGCCCATCGCCGTTGGACTTGACGACGCGGGTGTCCTGCGTAGCCTCGTTGACCAGGGTGACGCTCGCGCCCGGGATGACGGCGCCGGTGTTGTCGGTGACGATGCCAGAGATTTGTGCGGTCGTTTGTGCGTGAAGTGCAGGTAGAGCGAACAGCAGCATGAGCATCGCCACCAGTCCCGCTCCAAAGCTAAGCCAGCTGCAGCGACGAAGTTTCGTCTTCAACAGATTGGCTGGAGCGTTCAGGCCATTGTTCGTGCCCTGCTCCATGTTTATTTGATTCCTTTGCATACCACCTCCAGAGTTCATACGGCCTCTTATAAGTTGTTTGGTTGAAAACCCAAACATAAGTTGTTCGGTTGAAAGCCCAAACATATTCATTTGCATCTATTAATGCGATTTAATGCCGCACCATTCTTTACAGACCTCACTGTAGGGTTGTCAATCTATTTTTTTAAAGGGCTTTAGATTAGCTGGAGCAAGGCACGGTGCCGAGCGCAGGTGCGAGATGGGAGTGGGGTGCTGCTCGAGTCGCAACTGCTTGCGGGAGAATGGTTTAGGGTAGAGGATGGAGACTCGGAGTGGCCGCCGGTGCGGGCGAAGAAAGAGTGAATCACGCCTGTGGGTGACTCATCCATTAAGGAGATCCGAAGCGCTTACTTAATCGATTGATCCCGGGGGCGCGGCAGGTTGGTGCGCTGAATTCGGTGGAAAACTTTCCTGCATCCAGTTTCGGCGGGTCCTAAAGCGCGTCTTTATCGCTGGTAGAGCGGCATCTCTCCTGGCGTGACCACGGGGATGCGATAGACGGTGGTCTGGGCCGTGATATAAGCCGTCCTGCCGTGGTCCGCGAAGGCGAGATTCGCTGCAGTCTGTGGCAGGCTAATTTGACCCAGGACCTTGCCCGAGGGCGCGATGATGCGAATGCCGCCCGGGCCGGTGCTCCAGATGTTCCCTGCCATGTCGACCTTGAGGCCGTCGGGGACTCCGCGACCGATTGGGTGCGGGTAATCGATCAGCTTGGCACCCTCGGAGAGTGAGCCGTCCGGGTGCGCGTCATAGCGCATCACGCACATATCCGGGCCGGAGTTCGAGACGTAGAGGATCTTTCCGTCGGGCGAAAGACCGATGCCGTTGGGCAGTGTGAGATTCTTGATGACCGGCGTCAGCTTGCCATCTGCGTAGCGGAAGACGGCGTTGAACGGAAGCTCCTTGGCGGGGTCTTTGTCTCCGAGAGCGAGGCCATAGGAAGGATCTGTGAACCACAGCGAACCGTCCGGAGCGAAGACGAGGTCGTTCGGGCTGTTGAACTTCTTGCCAGCAAAGGTGGAGAGGAAGGGGCGAAGCTCCAGGTGATCTCCGGCGCGCACGATGCGCACAATCTTCCGGCCACCCTGCTGGGCGAGCAGCACGGAGCCGTCCTTGTCCGTCACCATGGCGTTGGGGCCGAGATACGATCCGGCGGGTGGGTTAGGATAACCTCCGGACTTGTCGAGCAGAAGCTGAACGGCGCCGTCGGCCGATACGGCATAGGTCTTGTCGCCGACCACGTCGGATATCCATAGACGGCCCTCGCGCCACATGGGACCTTCGGTGAAGATAAACGTGTCCGCCACTTTTTCGATCTTCGTTCCTGGAGCGATGACAGCATCGAGCGCGGGGTCGAGGCGAAGGACCTCCGGTTGCGGTGAAGCAGTCGCTTGCGACACCGCTACGATCATTTGCGGCATGAGCGGGAGAACCCGAGGCGCCGCCGCGATGGTGGCGATCGAAACGCACGCGCCAAGCAGGCCACGGGTGAACGGTGGAATGTGTCGTCTTGATGGCCATTTTTTCTGGAAGAGCGTTCTCATGCGATGGGTGTCCCGGCGGCCTTGTAGATGGCTTCGATCGCGAGCATGTCCTTGAGACCTTCTTCGCCGGGCGATTCCGGGCGCTTGTCGTGGCGGATGCACTCTGCAAAATGCTCTGCTTCCAACGTGAACTGGAACGGAGCCTTACCGGTGCCAAGTACATCGATCGGCTCACCGTTGACGCGGCCGACCATATGCACGCCATCGTAGAGGAATGCAGGTTGCAACTGGAGATAGCCCTTGTCTCCATTGATCGTCAAGAAGCCTGGAGCGCTCTGGCCGTAGGAAGAGCCGCAGGATGCGATGATGCCGGAGGGAAGCTTCATAGTCCACTCCACCGATTGCTCAACCTCTGCGAAGCGGCCACTGAAGTCGCGGGTCGAGACGATGGCGGTGTAACTGGCAGGCTCCTCGCGGGTGAGATGACGGATAGCATTGAGCGGGTAGATGCCGACATCGAGCACGGAGCCGCCACCGCCAAGTTTGCGGCTAAGCCTCCATGCGCCTGCGCGCTGCTGGTTGAAAAATCCTCCCTGAAAGGACTCGATGTCGCCGATGCCGCCGGAGTCGATGATCTGCCTTGCCTGTTGCCAGGTGGGATCGTAATGGACGCGGTAGGCGATCATGAGCTTTACGTTCGCGGCGCGGCACTCCTGGATCATGGTGTGGCATTCAGCGCTGGAAATCGCCATCGGCTTCTCGCAGAGCACGTGCTTGCCGATTCGCGCGGCGCGCACGGTGTACTCGCAATGCATGCTGTTAGGTAACCCGATGTAAACCGCGTCGACCTCTTTGTTGTCGGCGAGGCGTTCGTATTGCTCGTAGGTGTAAATGGAGCTCTTCGGGATGCCGTACATCGCCGCATACTTGCTTCCCTTCTCCGTCGGATGGCCGGTGACGAGCGCGGTGATCTTCGCTGTTTGCGAGTTAGCGCACGCACGCATGAAGATGTCCGAGATGGTGCCGAGGCCAACCGCGGCACAGCCTACAGGTTTTTGAGCCGCGGAGGCTTGGGCGAAGGATCGAAGAGGTGCGGCAGCGAGTGCGAGCGCGGAAGTCTTCGTGAACTGACGGCGGTCCATTGGTTACCTCTCTGGGTGGGCAGTTGGCTGAAGTGCGCTGGCGGGCTAGCCGAATACGGATCTAGTTTTGAGATGCCGGGTTGCCATAGTCGATGGCCTTGTCGACCCACTGGATGAAATATTTCATATTGGGTGCGTCGGTATGACCGCCATCGTCCTGGCGCCAGGCGAGATGTCCGTCCAACAGGCCATCATTCACCGGTGGCATCGTTGCGGAGTGATAGTCCTCGTCAACACCAAGGCCCTTAACGCCGAGCAGCGTAAAGACTGGGCTTGCCGCAACGGTAGCCATGTAGCTGCCGCGCTGATCGAGCCATTTCGCATCGCCCTTCTCAGGGATTCCGTAGCTGATGAAGGTGAGGCGCGGCGCGCATAGAGCAATCAGTTCGTTGGAGTCGACGGGAAGATCGCCCGGAGTCTTGCTTCCGAAGCTGGCTTCAGCTGCTCCATACTTCAGGAAGTTGCCCGCCATCCAGTGGTATTCCCCATCCGACGTGAGACTTTCGACGGCTTCTCCAAAGTTGCGGCGCAGTGGCGTTGCGCCACCTTTGCCTGACGATCCAACGAGGACCATGGCGAAACGCTGATCGAACGCCATCGTCACGAGGGCGGCCTTTCCGTAACGAGAGACACCCTCGATGCCGATGTGTTTTGCATCGACGGCGGGATCGGTCGCCAGGTAATCGAGGCCGCGACCGGCGCCCCATGCCCAGGCGCGGAGCGAACCCCACTGATCGGGCGTGCGCGGCTGCCCTTTGTTGACCAGGCCGATGATGCCTCGGGTGAGCCCTGCCCCGTTGTCGGCCTGAATGCTCTGCGGGTCGATGGTTACGAAGCCCCAGCCGGCTGCGATGAGTTCCCAGGTGTTCGGCGGATCGCCGTCGGCATTGAATTGAGGAAGCTCGAAGGGCGCGGGAAGGTTCGGTTCCCACGCGGGATGATCGGCGAAGACTTGTTTGAGCGAAGGATCCTGCTGCACGAGAAGCGCTTTTTCGGCCGCGTTGATCTTCGCAAGGTCGTCTGTTGAAGGCTGGTTGGGTGCGGGAAAACCTGCTCGCCCGAACATCATGAGGACCGGCACTGGGCCGGTCGCGTTCGTCGGGAGAACGAGCGTCATGTGAATCGTCACGGAGACCAGCGGGTAGGTGGCATTGTCCACCTGCCCAACTAAGGCCTTCGCGATCACTGCGTGGCCGCCAATGATTTCGTGATCGATCGCAGCTACGGTCCAATGAACGGCGGGCACATCTGTTGGAATTCTGCCGTAGACGTTCTCCTCAAACGCGTGCACGATTTGGGGCCGCCGCACGTCCCGCCATTCTTTCGCGGTCGTTACGGGTTGGCCATTACTTAGTCGCAGTGCGTCGGGGAGGTGTGGATAGGGATTCGCGAGAGCTTCGTCATAGTTCGCGTGATCGGGCGCCTTTTCATTACCACTCGGCCCAGGTCGCAGGCGCTTGATGCCAAGTTGGTCCATCATGTTCTGATGATCCTGCGCAGCCGTAAAGGTCACAGGCGGAGGCAGCGATGGGGCAGAAGCGCTGCTTTGCCCACGCGCGCTCCAACCGAGGCACGCGAAGAGTACGAGGCTGACGTTGATGGCGGAACTTCGAGATGCAAGGGATCGGCGCATGGATCTCTCCAGGGGAGCTGCTGTCTGTTTACTGCGTAAAGCGCTTTAGTTCGGGATCCATAGTAATGCCTGGCGATGACAATGGGATAGGGTTAGCTATCGATTCCGGCGCGGATGCTGTATTAACAAGGCGTTAGGGATATGGCCGAGGCCAAGGGTCGCTTTACAGCTACTTCGGTTGGACCAGCTGCCAAGTGCCGCGGTCGTTGCCTTCGCGATCAAAGGAAATTTTGCCGGACGCACCGTCGTAGTTGGTCACTTTGGCCACCTCATCCCGGACACGCGCACGATTGGGCCCTGCTGTCTGCAATGCATGCACGGTCAGCATCACCGCATCGTAGGTCTCGCTTGCGACAAGGCTTGGATCGGCTCCTGTAGACAGCCGGAAGCGCATTGCAAAACTCTGGCGATTGCTGGTTGGCTCATCACCACCAGCGATCGACCAAGCTTCACTGGCGGCGAACTCACTCGTCGGCGTGTCGTACATCTCCGAGCTTGCATCCTGCGAGAGGTAGAGGAGGGTTTTCACTTCTGCGACTCGAAGTGCGTGTAAGAGGATTGCCGCTGTCGACGGATCCGTCCAGATGACGATGGCTTGTGGGGACTCTCCCTTGATTTCTTTTATGATGGATTCGATATCCAGTGGCGATTCATGGAGCGCGATCACGTCGGGAGTTTGAGCACCGAGAGCTGATGCGGATTGCTTCATTCCCTTGATGGCACGATCGCTGTCATGGGAGTGTTGTGTAATCAACAACACGTTTTGTAGCTTGCGCACGCCGTAGATATCCTGCGCAATCCTTTGTGCTTGCTGGATGTCGCTCGGGCCCATGCGGAAGATCCATGGAATATCGATCTGCGTCGTGGTTGGGTCTATGGAGAGCGTCAGCACGGGGACGCCGATGCGGTTACCCACCTGCTCGCATAGGTGCGTGTCGGCTGCGCTTGTGGACGTTATCACTGCGACTGCGTCGTCGTTGAGCATGAGCCGAATCACGGCATCGGAGACCATGCCCCAGGATGGCCCACTCGAGTCCTCTACGGCCAACGCTACGCGGCGTCCGCGGCTCAGCCGCTGCGACGCAGTGTCCCGCAGTGCCATCTGAGCGGCTGCTACCATCGCGTCGCCCTCGGCCTTCCGCGGACCATGGAGTGGAGCGAGCAGGCCGATCTGGATGATGGTTTCTGCCAAATCGTTTGCGGACGCTCGCCCGGGGCCTCCGTAGCTTTCAACCTCTGTGGAGATGGAAGCATACGGTGCCGGCGTCGTGGTTTGGGCACGTGTCAGCGTGGCAAATCCAGCGAGCAGCAATGCAACGCTAACAGCGTAGAGACCCAGTTCCCTACCGCGCATTGGCCGCATCGTTGGGCTTCCAATCAGTGCGCTGTTCTGGCCAGTAGGCGAACTTCCCGTCGCGAATCTGCGCAATCGTTACGGGCGCGATGTTGTTCAGCGTGTAATCGAAGGAGGCGCTTCCGCTCACACCGGCATAGTGTTTCATCTCATAGCCGCGCAATGCATCCATGATGCGGCCACGATTCAGGCCTGCCTGGTTGATCGCATCCATCAACATCCTGGCACCGTCGTACGCGTAGGCAGCATAGGCGTCGGGCTCAATGCCGAAGCGTTTTGCGAACCGTTGCCGGAAGGCGATCCAGGTTGGATCGTCGCGCGTCGGATTGATGGCGCTGATTGCGGTCAAGCCCTCGGATGCCGCGCCAGCAATCTTGATTACCTCCGGACTGCAAATGCGGCTACTTCCAAACACTGGTTGCTGCATTCCGAGTGCGCGCAGCTGCTTCAGGATGAGGCCAGCCTCGGCAGCGTTGCCCCAGATCACCAGGCCGTCCACGCCACTCGCGTTGATCGTCTGCAATTGAGACGAAAAATCCGTGGTGTCCGGGGCAAACCAGACTTCGACTACTGGCTGGCG
>JBEKFF010000205.1:0-6491 GCA_050013455.1 Acidobacteriaceae bacterium
TCACCGAAATCCCCCGCCGGTGCCGCAGCGACCGCCCAATCTGTGTCGTCGTCGTTCCCGCCGTCAGCCCAATCGTTTCATGCTCGCCAATCAGCTCGCTGGCCGCCACGCCGATCCGCCGCTTAGCGTCCGCCGACCGCAGCTCTCTTGCCTGGAACGAAGTATCGTGCCGAAATGGCTCATACAACAGGGGTTCCACCAGCGTCGCGCCACCATGCGTGCGCAACACCAGCCCACGCTTTTCCAGCCGCGCCAGGTCTCGCCGAATGCTCGGAGCCGACGTCCCCACCTGGTCCACCAGCTCCTGAACGGAGATATCCCCCGCCCGAAGCAGGGCCTTCATAATACGATCGCCGCGAACATCCGTCTTGGTTGACATACGATTTGAATCTAGATGAGTGTAGCGCCACAATGCTCGCCGTTAACGAAATATTTTTCTTGCAGCTTCCTGAAACGTGCCCTATTCTGATCGTATAGAGCTTAAACGATCATTTTCTCCGAAGGACAGCCGCCAGTGCCCACATCAGCCAAACCCTCCCCATTCGCTCACTGGATGCTGCGCGAGATCTTCGAACAGCCCGCCACTCTCGAGGCGACGGTAGCCCGCTATGTCGACGGAGACCAGCTCTGCTCCCAGACATGCCCCGCGGTCCTCGAGTGGCTCAAGCGCGTACAAAACAAAATCGTGATCGCCGCCAGCGGCTCCAGCCGTCACGCCGGCCTGCTCGCCGAGCTCATCATCGAAGACCTCAGCGGCATTCCCGTCGACGTCGAGTACGCGAGCGAATATTCCTACCGCTCCGAGAAGGCCCTCACCAACACCGCCGTCATGGTCATCTCGCAATCCGGCGAGACCGCCGACACCCTCGCCGCCCTCCGCAAAGCCAACCTCGTCGGCAACGAAACCCTCGCCATCACCAACGTCGACGACTCCACCATGGAGCGCGAAGCCACCGTCTCCTTCCCCACCATCGCCGGCCGCGAGCGCGCCATCCCCGCCACCAAGAGCTTCACCGCGCAGCTCCTCAATCTCTATCTCCTCGCCCTCATGAGCGCTGTCTCGCGCGACCTCATGGACGCCGCCGAACTCAAGCAGCGTCTAGCCGAAGTAGCCGCCCTTCCCGGCCAGATCGAAGCCCAGCTCCGCGGCTGGGAGGAAGCCATGCACGGCGTCGCCTACCAGTACCGCGAAGCCAAGAATTTCCTCTTCCTCGGCCGCGGCATTCACTATCCCATCGCCCGCGAAGGCGCCCTCAAGCTCAAGGAGTCAGCCTACCTCCACGCCGAAGGCTATCCCTCGGGCGAGCTCAAGCACGGCCCCAACGCGCTCGTCGCCGAAGGCACGCCGCTCGTCATGATCGCGACGGTAGATCACGCGGACCCCGACTCCATCCAGCGCTACGAAAAAGTCATCCAGCTCATGCGCGACATGCGCGAGCAGCACGCCAGCATCCTCGCCATCGCCAACACCGGCGACGCAACCGTAGCCGAGCTCGCCGACCACACCGTCTACGTCGCTGAAATGCGCGAACCTCTGCTCGCCATCTGTGAGACGATTCCCTTACAGCTACTCTCGTACTGGATGGCCATCAACAACGGCATCGACGTCGACCATCCGCGTAACCTCACCAAGGCTGTCCTGGCCGAGTAAATCCGGCCGAGCATTCCGCGCGGAGCGACAGATCGCATGGCGTACTTCCTTGCCCTCGACATCGGCGGCACCAAAACCGACTACCTGCTCGCCGACGAAACCACCGAACTCGCTCGCGTCCGCACCGGCACCATCAAGCGCATGCGCACCGACGCAGCCACCGCCGCCGCCAACCTCGACCAGGCCCTCTCCGAACTTACCGCCCTCACCGGCATCTCGCCCAAAGCCATCACCCGCACCTGCATCGGCACCGCCGGCCAAACCGTTCCGCTCGTCACAGACTGGCTCCGCGAAGCCTTCGCCGCCCGCGTCTCCGGCGACCTCATCCTTGTAGGCGACGTAGAGATCGCGCTCGACGCCGCATTTCAAGGCGGCATCGGCGTACTCGCCATGGCCGGCACCGGCTCCAACGTCGCCGGCCGCATGCCCGACGGATCTCTCGTCACCGCCGGTGGCTGGGGACCCGAGCTCGCCGACCAGGGCTCCGGCTACAAGATCGGACGCCAGGGCCTTCGCGCCGCGCTGCTCGCCCGCGATGAACAACTCCCCACCATCCTCCTCGACGCTGTCATCGACTTCTGGCAACTTGCCTCGCTCGATCGTCTCGTCGAGTACGCCAACTCCCGCCCCGCGCCCGACTTCTCCCGTCTCACCGAAGTCGTTCTCCGCTGCGCCAACGAGGGCGACGTCGTTGCCGCCGAAGTCCTCCGCCGCGAAGGCGAAGATCTCGCCTGGCTCGTACGCGTCGTCCTCCATCGCATTCACGCCGCATCCCCGGTCGACGCCGAGCTGCCAAGCCTCGCCTTCACCGGCTCCATCATGGAAAAAGTTCAGCCCGTGCGCGACGCCCTCATCGCCTCGGTCCGCACCGAGTTCCCCGCTCTCCACACGCTAGACGGCGTCATCGATCCCATCGCCGGCGCCCTCTGGCGCGCACGCACCAGCGCTCCTTCCTGAACAAGAGTCACCCTTCCAGCAACACGGCTAACGGAATTCAACGAAGTCCTCAGCGCGATTGCATACTATAGACACATGAACCTCGATAGGCTCAGGGCCTTGAGCTTACCTCTACAAGAAAGACAGCAACTTCAATGGCCCGCCCGCCTGGTTCTGTTGCTCGTAGTCCTCGCCTCTGTGCTCGCCACCAAGGCGCACGCGCAAGGTGGCCCGCCCTTTCGCACCGACGATCCTGACACCCCCGGCAACAAGCATTGGGAGATCAACTTCGGCTGGATGGGCGACCGCAATCCCCAGGCAGGCGCCTACGAGGTACCCGACTTCGACATCAATTACGGACTCGGCGACCGCCTCCAGCTCAAGTATGAGATCCCCATCGCCATCGAAGAAACCCGCGCACTCCCCGCCACTCCCGGCCAGCCTGCAATTCCCGGCGAGGTCATCGGCGGCCTCGGCGAAAGCCTGCTCGGCATCAAGTGGCGCTTCTACGAACACCACCCCAACGATCCCTGGATAAAGAATCGCTTCGGCACCGGCCTGCTAAGCCTCTTCCGCCATCAGCCGCAATCGGAACCCACCCAGCCAGAAGACCTCGCCGCTAGCCCGTCCGAACCCGCCACCAACTTCAGCATCTCCACCTACCCGCAACTCTATCTCGACAACCCCACAACCGCTGTCCCCCGTGGCGTGGTCGCCCCCGGCCCCAACTTCTTTCTCCCGATCGAGATCAACGGCCGCATCGGACCCATTCGTTACAACGCCGACGCGGGCTACAACTTCGGCAATCATGCCCTGCCGCAGAGTTGGAACCGCGGCCTGCTCGTAGGCCACGAGTTCTCTGACCGCACCGAAGCCTACATTGAGCTCTACGACGTCCAGGACGCCAACCGAATCCCTGCCGGCCAGGGAGTTGGACAATTCGCCACCGGCACTTCCAAACAACGTCAAACCACGCTGGACCTCGGCGGCCGCCAGGCGCTCAATCATTCCAGGACGCTCAACTTATTACTCATGGCCGGCCGTAGCTTTCAAACCATCACATCCACGAACAGCCAGCCAGGCTGGATCGCGTACGTAGGCGTTCAACTCCTGCTAGGCCCCCGCGAACCCGCACCCCCCCAGGTCGAACAAAAGCTTCCAGACCAAAGCAAGCGGTAGTACCCACATTCTCAGGGTGCCCCATTCATGCGCGCTCCATGCGCATGGGTGGGGGAAGCACAATGCCGGCTCGCAGCCCCTCCATGCAATAGGTCGATCCGACCCGCCACCTAAAGCTTCACGCCAAACGTGAACACCGTCTCCGAGTGCATCGTCTGCCCCGGCCGCAGCAGCGTCGATGCAAACTTTGGCTGGTTCGGCGCATCCGGAAAGTGCTGCGTCTCCAGGCAGAAGCCAGCATACTTCTGGTACGTCACTCCAAACTTCCCAGTCTTCGTTCCATCCAGAAAGTTACCCGAATAAAACTGCACGCCCGGCTGCGTCGTCGTCACGGTAAGTGTGCGTCCGCTGCTCGGGTCATAGGCCTTCGCCGCCACATGCAGGCTGTCAACCGCTCCATTCAGCACCCAGTTATGGTCATAGCCGCCACCAATCTTCAGCTGCTCGTTCGTGTCGTTGATGCGCGCACCAATCGCAGTCGGCTTGCGGAAATCAAACGGCGTTCCTTCCACCGGCGCCAGCTCTCCGGTAGGAATCTGCGTCGCATCCACCGGCGTATAGCGGTCCGCCGGAATCATCATCACTTCATCCAGGATCGTTCCCTTCCCATTGCCCGCCAGGTTGAAGTAGCTGTGGTTCGTCAGGTTGATGACGGTCGGCTTGGTCGTCGTTGCAATGTAATTAATCTTGAGCGACTTGCCCTCCACGGTATAGCGCACCCGCGCGGTCAGCGTACCGGGAAACCCCATATCCCCATCCGGACTCACCAGCGTCATCTCCACGCCATCCGGAATTTCTTTCCCTACCCACACCTTTCCGCTGAAGCCCACAGGCCCGCCATGCAGCGCGTTGCCATTGTTGTTCACCGGCACATGATAGGTCTTGCCATCAATCGTGAACGTGCCCTTCGCAATCCGATTCCCATACCGCCCCACCACCGACCCGAAGTACGTGCTCTTATCCGCTTCGTACTCGGCAACACTGTCATAGCCCAGCACCACATCCGCCTTTTTCCCGGCACGGTCAGGAACCTCGATGCTCACCACCCGCGCACCGTACGTCGTAATGAGCACGGTCAGGTCCTCGTTGCTGAGGGTATAAATCTGCACCGGCGTTCCATCCGCCGTCTTCCCCCAATCCGCCTTCGTCACACCCGCCTGCGCCAGCGAGCTCATCAACACCACCGCAACTCCGGCTACTACCTGCTTGAATGTCATCCAATCTCCTTCGACTTCAATCGCTTTAAATAACTATCGCCGCATCATTCTTTACCACGCACACTACCCTTGTCCACACAGGACGTCAGCCTTGTCCATACGTGGCACCCGCCCCATGCTTGCGCAGATAATGCCGGTCCAGCAGCGCCTGCGAAACCTCATCCGCGCTCGCCTTCAACGTCAGCGTGCGATAGGCCATCTTCGCCACCGCCTCCAGCACCACCGCATTGTGCGCTGCATCCGCCGCATTCTTTCCCCACACAAACGGAGCATGTCCCGCCACCAGACAAGCCGGCACCGCCATCGGATCGATCGCAGGAATCCCCTTGAACCGCGCCACGATCGCGAGCCCCGTCTCATGCACATACTTCCCCTGGATCGCCTCGTCGCTCAGCGGCAAACTCACCGGCACGGGCCCATGAAAGTAATCCGCATGCGTGGTCCCGAACGCAGGAATCGCCAGCCCCGCCTGCGCAAAGCTCGTCGCAAACTCCGAGTGCGTGTGCACCACCGCGCCAATCTCCGCAAACTCCCGATACAGCAGCGTATGCGTATCCAGATCCGACGACGGCTTCAACCCTCCCTCCACAATCTTTCCGTCGAGATCCGTCACCACCATGTCTGCGGCCGTCAGCACGTCGTAATCCACGCCCGACGGCTTGATCACCACCAGCCCCTGCTCCCGATCCACGCCCGAAGCATTTCCAAACGTATAAAGCACCAACCCCTTGCGCACCAACTCCAGGTTGGCCTCCAAAACCTCTTCCCTCAGCCTCTTCAATAGCATCGGTAACTCCTCACGAAACCTCGATCTATGGCTTTAACCTTGCCGTTGCGTGTTTTTCGCCTTCATCCTGAGCGTAGCGAAGGACCCCTGTATTTGTAGTTGCCTTTGCACTTGCTTTTCTTTCTGTCATTCCCTCTGGGAATCTGCTTCGTCCTTTGCCTCAGCCCGTTCTACGTTGCGAAACTTGGCTCCCTCCGCGCCCTTTGCGTCAAAGCCCTTGCCGTTGCTTCTCTACCCCCGCCAAACGCTCGCCGCAATCCTCCGCAACTCCGGCAGCACATCTCCCATCCCAACCGCTTCACTCCGCCGCGATCCAAACGCAAAGTAAACCTTCCGATACAGCGCGAACAACTCGTCATACAACGTCACCGCTCCGGCCTCCGGCTCGTACGTCTTGAACGGCAGACACATCTTCGCCTGCGCCTCCTCGATCGTCTTGAACACGCCCGCCGCCACCAGCGCAAAAATCCCCGAACCCAAACTAGTCGGCACGCCATCCGGCACCAGCACCGGCTTCCCCAGCACGTTCGCGTACACCTGGTTCAGCACCGCATTATTCTGCGGAATCCCCCCCGCATTAATCACGCGATGCACCGGCACTCCATGCTCCGCCATCCGCTCCAGAATAATCCGTGTATGAAACGCCGTCCCCTCAATCGCGGCGAACAGCTCATCCTTCGCCGTATGAATCAGGTTCCACCCCAACGTCATCCCACCCAGC
>JBEKFF010000206.1:0-6446 GCA_050013455.1 Acidobacteriaceae bacterium
GCTCTCATGAAGAAGCTTGCGCTTGGAGTTCTTACTCTTACGTTCATTGCAACGCTGGTTCCGTCAGCGAGCGCGCAGTATTCCCACCACCGTCATCATCGTCATTGCTGGTCCAGCCACCATCATCGTCATTGCAACTAATCTTTGCTGGCCTGAAAGCTGTGTGACACTGACCCAATTCAAGCCAACTTGAATTGGGTTTGATTTGTTGCAGCAGGAATGGTTATGATCCTGTGCATAACAGCAGCAAACGAGAGAGGGGTCGCTTTCCATGAGAATGAAGAAACTTGCGCTCGGAGTTTTTGCTCTAACGTTTCTCGTGTCGCCGCTGGTTTCACTAGCGAGCGCGCAGGCGGTGGTGGTGGTCGGACATCCGCATCATCATTATCATCACCGGCATTGTTATTACCGCCATGGTCACCGTCATTGCTACTACCGCTAGGCTGGTTGCGGTAGCGGAAGGCTTGCAGGCGACGACCCAACGCGAGGAGACTCGGGTTGGGTCGTTTCAGTTTGGATCGTGGTCTGCTGGGTTAGCGTGAGGCTCGGGCCTGCTTGCGCGCTTTCCTGCGGGCCTGGCGCTTGACCTCGTCTTCGGAGAACATGGTGCCGCGGCATTTGGGGGCGCCGCAGTAGCAGTCGGCGTTGTCGTCATCGGAGTCGTAGAGGTTGTACTCGTAGACCAGTTCCTCGTTGGCGGCGATGTCGCGGATGGCGCGGATGAAGACGCGGCCGCCCGACTCTTCCGTGCGGCAGTTGGGGTCGCAGGAGTGGTTGAGGAACATGGCGGTGCCGAAGCCGTCGATGACGTCGCCCTTGTCGCCGAAGCCGAAGAGGTAGGTGACGGGGCGGTCGGCGTAGCGCTCGTCGGCGAGATCTTTGGAGATGCGTGCGCCGTCGTACTCGAGGACGCGGCGGCCGCGGGGAATGGGGTCGAGGGTATAGCAGCCGGCGGCGTGAATGGAGGAGGAGCGGATGAGGAGGCGGGGAGTGGTGGCAGAGCGACTCGGCATGGGGTGGAGTATAGCAAGAAGAGCAGGGGATAGAGTGTAGGGGATAGAGGATAGGGGGAGATGGGGCTATCGCGCTGGGGCCGGGTGTCGTCTAATAGGGGTATGGTGTGGACGCGTGTGTTTGGAAGATTGGGGTGGGTTGGCACCGGGATTGGGTTGATGCTGGCGGCGGGCGTGGCGCGCGCGCAGGGTGGATGCACGTTTACGGATGAGAGCGGAAAGACCGTGTTCTGGCCGAACTGCCAGGACCCGGCGGATAAGACGTCGCCGGATGGGAAAGCGATGCCGCCTGCGAATGGGCAGACGCAGACGCCGGGGCAGACGCCGGGGCAGCCTCCGGCGGCGGGGAGTGCGAATCCGGCAAAGAGTTTCCCGTTCCCGGTCGATAGCCCGGCGGCGCCTGCGAACGGGCAGACGGCTCCGGCAGGGCAGCCGGGCGGGGCTGCGGGTTCGGCTGCGGGTACGCCAGCGTCGCCGGCTGCGTCGAAGTTTCCGTTTCCGGAACAGGATTCTGCGGGGGCGCCGGGGAGTGGGCCGCTGAAGGATTCGGGGAGTTCGGGGAACAGCTCCAGCAGCTCGGGTTCGAGCAGCAGCGGGCCTCCGGAGCGTGATCCCACGGCGGGGCCGTTGGGGGATGATGCGGATACGGATCCGGCAGCAAAGGCTGCGGAGGCTCGGCGAGCGGCGCGGGCGAAGCGGGGGATTGATTTTCATCAGACGACAGACCAGCGCGAGGCTGAGGATCTGAGGGTGGCTGCGTTCTATCGCGACGATGGGAACTTCAGAGGAATGTACGAGCGCGCGACGGATGCGGTGGCGCTGGCTGATGATGATGCGGATGCACATTTGGCGCTGGCAGAGGCGGCTCGGCGGCTGGGGAAGCTGGATGAGGCGCTAGCGCACTACAGGAAGTGCCTCACACTGGATCCGGTGCCGAAGACGAAGAAGGCTGCGGAGAAGGCGCTGAAGGAGATGACCGCGGGCGGCTGAGATTGCGCCGGCCTGGCTGAGGCTGAGACTGCTTATTTGAAGGGGCGGGTGAGGAAGGGCGGGATGCCGGTGGGGAGTGGGCGTGGGAGCGGCTTGGTGCGGCCGTGCTTGGCGGGCTCGATTGGCGTTGGTTGTGCCCGGGGGCGACGACGTGCGGGGAGCTCCGGGGTATCGTCGGCGGTGGCGGCGGCGAGGTCTTCGGTGAGGTCTTCTTCTACGTTGAGATATTTGCGCAGGTAGCGGAGCGGCTCTTCGGCCAGGGCCATCTCGCGGAGGTGATACTTCCAGGCGTCGCGGCGGGCGGAACGGCGCATGAAGCCCTTGCGCTGCACGGTCTTGAGGGTGCCGTCGGGCATGGGGCGCTGGAAGGTCTGGGAGGGAACGCTGAAGGTGATCTCTTCGCCAGCCTTCCAGAAGGCGTTGGCGAACTCATGCGAATAGAGCAACGCATAGTAGCGGCGCTGCTGATCGAGCAGCTTCAGGGCTGCCTCAGCGCTGATCCAGGGGATGCCTAGGCGGCTGGTATACCAGCGGCGGAACTCGAAGCCGTTGCCGCGCGCGCGGCCCACAACGATCGTGAGTAGTTCGAGCCGGGTCATACAGCAGAGTGTAGAGGATAGAGGGTAGAGTGTAGGGGAAAAACTACTCCCCGTAGTTGGTTTCGTCGCGGATGCGGTTGCGGAGGGCGTCGGCGTCCGGGGTCGCGGCGTCAACGGCAGGCGCCAGGCGGTCGTGGCGGGCTTTCCATAGACGCAGCAGCAACAGGATCACGACGATGCCGAGCAGAAGGAAGGCGAAGGGGCCGATCCAGGCTACGGTGTCGAAGCCGCCGCGCACGGGTTCAGCGAGGACGATGGGCCCGTACTTGACGGTGAAGAACTTGAAGACCTGCGTGTCGGAGGCGCCCGCGTCGAGCTGAGCGTGCAGGTCGGCAATCTCTCCGGTGGAGTTGGGGCAGCCTACGTGGTTGCATTCGAGCAGGATCTGGCTGCAGCCGCAGGTGCACATCATGTCGTGGCCGAGACGACCGAAGCGGGCCGACGGGGAACTCGCGCCGAGCATGGTGAAGGCCACGAAGACGATGAGAACAAGTTGGAGCGCGCGCTTATACATGGGGCGCTCCAGGGTTTGCGGATATCTTCGCGGTTCCGCCCGCCCAGGTCCGAGAATCCGGACTCGCCGCACCCAGATCCGGGACTAACGGTGAGGGAACTTCGACGCGGCGCGTTGCGGGCTTGAGCGGTGGAACAAGCGCGATGAAGGTGCCGAAGATCACGATGACGACGCCTACCCAGATCCAGTTGACCAGCGGATTGATGAAGAACTTGATGATGGGCCGTTGGTTGTCCGGGTTGGTGCCTTCGAAGACTACGTAGAGGTCATTCTGCAGCGAAGAGTGAATGGCGACTACCGTTGAGGGTTGGGCGTGGTCGGTGTTGACGAAGTAGACTCGACGCTCGGGCGCGAGGCGGGTGATCAGTTTGCCGTTGTGATAGACGTCCAGCAGCGCGAACTGCGAATCGTAGTTGGGATTGGAATCTTCGGAGTAGCTCTGGCAGACGACCTTGTAGCCGCCCACGTTCATTGAGTCGCCAAAGCTCATCTCGGCTTCCTTGGACTGGTTGAACGCGGAGCCGGCCAGGCCGATGAACATGATGACCACGCCGAAATGAATCAGGTAGCCGCCGTAGCGGCGGGTGTTGCGGCGGGTAAGAAGGATGGTCGATTCGAAGAGGTTCTTGCCGGTCTGGGTGTGAACGACGTTGGCGCCGCGCAGGAACTCCGCCGCAATGGCGGTGATGACGCCGACGCCGAGCGCGATGCAGACCAGCGCGTAGATGCTGGAACCGACATCGCCGGCGGCCTGAGTATCCGCGGACCATGGCCGGACGCCCGCAATGATCAGCACGAGCGTCGTGACGATGATCGCGATGCAGGGAAGCACGAAGTTGCGGCGGATGGCGCGCAGCGAAGTCGAGCGCCACGCGAGCAGCGGGCCTACGCCGGTAAGGAATAGCAGGAAGATGCCGATCGGCACAGCCACGCGGTTGTAGAAGGGCGCGCCCATGGTGACCTTCGAGCCCTGAACGAACTCGGAGAGCACGGGGAAGAGTGTTCCCCACAGAACCGTGAAGCAGGCGGCGAGAAGGACGAGGTTGTTGAAGAGGAACGAGCTCTCACGCGAGACCAGCGACTCGAGGTGGTTCTCGTTTTTCAGGTGATCGCGGTTGTAGAGATACGTGAAGAGGCAGACGCCGAGGACGAGGACGAGGAACCAGACGAACCAGGCGCCGATGTTGCTCTCCGCGAACGCATGCACGGAGCTGACCAGGCCGGAGCGGGTAAGCAGGGTTCCGAGAATGGTGAGGATGAAGGTGACGAAGATGAGCCAGACGTTCCAGCCCTTCATCATGCCGCGCTTCTCCTGCATCATGACCGAGTGCAGAAAGGCGGTGCCGGTGAGCCAGGGCATGAGCGAGGCGTTCTCAACCGGGTCCCAACCCCAGTAGCCGCCCCAGCCTAAAACGGCATAGGCCCAGTGCATGCCGAGGATGATGCCGCAGGTGAGGAAGAGCCACGCGACCATGGTCCAGCGGCGGGTGATGGCGATCCATTTCTCGCCGGGGTAGCGCATCATTAATGCGCCTAGCGCGAAGGCAAAGGGAACCGAGAAGCCGACGTAGCCGAGGTAGAGCATCGGCGGATGGATGACCATCTCGGCGTACTGAAGCAGGGGATTGAGACCGAAGCCGTCCGCCGGACCAACGCCGCCGGGAACGATGGCGAAGGGCAGGGCGACGAAGTTGATCAGCAGCAGGAAGAAGATCTGTACGGCGGAGAGGATGGTGGAGGCGTAGGCGTGGAGCGTGATGTCGCTCTTGTGGCGGATGCGAAGGACGAAGCCGTAGGCGGCGAGCAGCCATGCCCAGAGCAGCAGCGAGCCCTCTTGCCCCGCCCATATCGAAGAGAACTTGTAGAACTTCGGGAGAGCGATGCTGCTGTGGTGAAGGACGTAGTCGACCGAGAAGTCGTTGGTGAAGAAGGCCCAGACCAAGGCGAAGGCGGCGGCGGTTACGGCGATGAAGCTGGCGATGCCGGCGCGGCGAGCGGTCTCACGGATGCGTTCCGGGGCGATGGCGAGGGCTCGGCCATTGGAGATGGCCCAGAGCGAGAGCGTACCGGCAAGAAGGGTGTAGACCGTTAACCCAAGTGCCAGGAGGAGGGAGACGCTGCCAAAGAATGGCATGGGATGGGGCATGAATGTGCACTTCCTTCGAAATCTATTCTCTCAGAACCGCGGCGCGCCCGGTGCAGGAAAGGTCGCACACGTCCAGAGACAGGATAGGGTCGGGAGGAAAGAATACCCGTGACTGGGGTCACAAGGGGGAGTCTGGCTGGGTTCGTTGGTTTAGATTCGCGCGGAGGTACGGGGTTCCGCGGTGCTCGACTCGATCAGCGTCTGAACCGTGGCGATGAGGTTCTGGGGGAGGAGGGGCTTCATACGGAAGTCGACGCCCAGGGCGGCGTACTCGTCCTCGGCTTCAGCGAGGCCGCTGATGACGAGCACAGGAATCTCGGGAGCGAACTCGCGCAGGCGGGTAACGAACTCGGCGCCGTTCATACCGGGCATGATGTGGTCGGTGATGACCAAGTCGATTGTGTCGGGGTAGTCGTTGTTACGGAGTTGCTCGAGGGCGCGCTCAGGGTCGAGAACGGCGATGACGAAGTAGCCGGCCCGCTTGAGGATGGTCTGACGGGTCGCAGCCTGGATGGCGTTGTCGTCGATGAGCAACAGGGTGTGTGGCATGTGTTTCTGGGGCCTTATTGTCCTGGGGTTAGTGGATCGTTACGCCTTCAGTCTGGCCGCTGCTTGGCGGCTCTTTTGGTTCATAACCGAGTTCTGATGCGGTGTGCACAGAAAAGGGTGCCCAGATTATTAAAGCGATCGTAATCCTGAAGATTCGTGTCGTTTATATAACGGACGGTGCAAGCGGGCTAGCTTTTTCTTCACAGAGGCAGCCGCGAAGTAACTGAGATAATGAGGGCATGGCTCGCCGCATCATTCGACAATATGAGTTTTTGCGCAAGATTGGCTCAGGGGGAAGTGGCGTGGTGTTTCTGGCCAACGACACGCTGCTGCAGCGGCCGGTGGTGCTGAAGCTGCTCAAGCGGGGGTCGCAGACTCCGGAACAGGTGCGTGCGACGCAGCTGCGCGAGGCCCGGCTGGCATCCGCCATTGATCACCCTAACGTGTGCGCTATCTATGAGGTAGGCGAAGAAGAGCTGGGCTCGGGAGATTGGGAACCGTATATCGTGATGCAGTATATTCCGGGAAAGAGCCTGGATAAGGTCATTGCGGAGGGGCCGGCTAGCGTGCAGCTGGTGCTTTCAAGCGGCATGCAGATGGCCGATGGTCTCTCGGCGGCGCATACGTTGGGGATC
>JBEKFF010000207.1:0-6359 GCA_050013455.1 Acidobacteriaceae bacterium
CCCGGAGACTCAAGACCCTCAAAGGCCTCACGCCCTACGAATACCTCTGTAAACTCTGGACGCAAACCCCAGACAGATTTACTCTCAATCCAATCCATCAAATGCCGGGACTAAACACCTAGCTGGCCGGGCGCGCAGACAAGTCCACGCCTTCATGCGCTCGGATCGGCTGTTGGATTCCATGCTGAGAAGACGCAGCACCTAGGGCGTGAGGCATGAAGATTAGCATCGATTGACCGTAGCCGAAAACGTCTCAAGTGCAGGCAACTCATCGCGTGCAGTTGATCGCCCTTGAGGTATGACTTTCGTTTATCTATTGGACAGCGGACTGCAACGCAACATCGATGCCATTCCCGCTGTCCTCCGCAACGATCGTGGCCGACGTATCCGTGTAGGTGAACGTTACAGTTTTCCCATTCACGGTCACGGACGAAGGCCTCGCCGACAGCCCGTTCACCTGTATCGCGATCTCTTTCCACCACGCCGGATAGCTTCCATCATGTTTCCCAATGTGTATGTTCATCCCCCCGTGAGTCGCCGAACCTTGACACGAAAAGCTCATCCGCAGGAATTCACCCCGCTGATAGGCGAAGCTCGTTCCGTCATCCTGATAAAGAGTTCCGCTACAGTTCGCGCCCGGAAATACACGCAACGTCAGTGGCCCTGAAGGCTGTTCTTCGGTGCTCTGCACCAATGGCTCGATCGGCAGTATCGTTCCCGGCCTCACGAACACCGGAAGCGTCGCGAGCTCGCGATGAACCCGCACCGCCGGCAGAACCGGCCCCGCCGCAGGCTCAGGCTGGAGTCCACCAGCCTGCACCTGTATCCGATCCTCCTCCACCTCTTTCCCCGTCCAAAAGTCATACCACCCATGAGAGGGAAGTGTCGCCTCGTAATCACCCGCCTTGTCTTCGAACGCTGGCGCAGCGACCAACAGGTCCGGCCCCACCATGAACTCCCCTGACGTATTCAGATCAACATCCAACGGATGCCGATCTGCAGCCGCATCTGGAAACTCCAGAAACAGCGGCCTCAGCAGAGGCAGTCCTGTATGCGTATCCTCTTCCGTCACCGTGTAAAGGTAGGGAAGCAGCCGATAGCGTGTTTCGATGAACCGGCGTCGGATGTCTTCCTGTTCCGGTCCATTGGCCCAAACCTCGTGATCCCCCGTCCCTTTCTCAGCATGGTCCCGATCGATCGGCTGAAACGCTGCAATCTCAATCCACTTCGTAAGCAAATCCGGCGTGGGCGTTCCCGCGTAACCTCCCACATCTGCGCCGGCAAGGGCGAATCCGCTAAGCCCCAAATTTTTCAGCATCGACGTCGTCAGCCGCAGATGATTCCATGTGGCTGAGTTGTCCCCGGTCCACGTCGCCGCATACCGTTGTCCTCCCGCATACGAAGCGCGTGTCAGCACAAACGGACGCACGTCCGGCTTCAGCGCCAACTGTCCGTCAAGGGTTGCCCGCGAGTTTTCCATCCCATATACGTTATGAATCTCGCAGTGCGTCGCCGTGCGCTTCACAAATCCTGGCTCGTCGATACGATGCACCGCCGAGCAGGGCATCGTCTTCAGATCGTTAAACACTGACGGCTCGTTCATGTCATTCCAGAATCCGTCGATCCCCACCCGTGCAAAGTTCTTGTACAGCGTTCCCCACCACACCCGCGTCTTTGCCCTCGTAAAGTCCGGAAACACGCTGGGCCCTGGCCATACCTTGCCCACGTATGCCGTCCCATCCGAGTTCTTCACAAACTCATCGCCAGCGGCGCCACTATTGAACGGCGCGTAATCCTGTCCCGGGAGGTACGCGATGTGCAGGTCCGTAATCGCGACCACGTGGAACTTCTCCGCGTGCAGTGTCTTCACCATTGCTGCCATGTCCGGAAACGCGTCTTTGTTAATCGTGAAGGGGCGATTCTTCTCCTGGTAGTCGATGTCAAGATAGATGGCATCCGATGGAATTTTGTCTTTGCGCAGCCGCTCCGCCACCTCCAACACCCGCGCCTGCGTCATGTAGCTGTAGCGCGACTGCTGAAACCCCAGCGTCCACAGCGGCGGCAACGGAGTCGGCCCCGTCAGCCACGCATAGCTCTTCAACACCTCCTTTGCGGAAGGCCCGTACAGCAGATAGATGTTCGCCGGTCCACCTTCCGCACGATACTGCACCGTATCGCCGACCGTCTTGCCAAAGTCGAACGATGACGGCCAGGTGTTATCGATCAGCACGCCCAAGGACACCCCCGCGCGATACGTCAGATAAAATGGAATGCTTTTGTACAGCGGGTCGGTCGACTCCTGCCAACCATACGCATCCGTGTTCCACAACCGAAACGCCGCCTCGCGATGATCGAAGGCCCCCGTCTTATCACCCAGGCCGAAGTAATGCTCATCGGCCGGCATCCTCTCCGCGAGCCGAAAGCCGCTGCCATCGAACCGTATCGGCTCAGTGTCCTGCTGTAACACCTGACCCGAAGCGTCCGTCACCGTCATCAGCCCGTTGCCGCGATCGACCGAGACACGCAGGCTCGCCGTATGAAATCCCACCGCCTTCCCATCGCTATCCTGGCTCACCCTCACGGACGCGCTCCGCGCCTCAGGCAATACCGCCCAACTCGCATCTTCCGGCAGCACGTCCGTACCCGATGCGCGGATGCGCAACACATCGTCGCGCAATGCGGTAATTTGCATCACCAGGCCACCATCGTGCAACTCGACCCCGTTCGGCAGTGGTGTTGCGCTGGTGACCGACGAAAACGACGCAACCCCCGCAGACCTTGAGGGACGGGCCTGCGCCCCTGCGCACACACCTGCAATGACAGCACACAGAAAGAGGGAATTGAACGAACCTGTGACTCTTCGTCCGGGCATTTGCTTCTCCACAAATTTCAACGGGGTTACAGGAGCGCCACCGACGGGTCACGGCTTTGCCATTCAAGGAACAAAGGCCGCGGCGGTGTCTCAGCCACCGCGGCCAGAGCCCAGGTTAGAAGCTGAACACTAGCGACACTTCAGAGATTCGCCGTCCAATCTTCAGCGGTGCCGATCCAAAGCCTTCGCTCGGGTTATAGGTTGCCGTTTCCGGCGACCCATTCGGCGACGTATCGCTCAACTGCAGCGTGGTCTGCGATGCGTATCCAGTGCCAAAGCTGTTCAGCGGATGGTTGATGAAGTTGAATGCCGCATAGCGCAGACGGAGGGCCTTGCTCCCGCCAACATGGAACGTCTTCTCCAGAGTCAGGTCAGTATTGAAGTACCCCGGTCCGTGAGCGTACGGCTCAATGTACTGGCCATTGGTTCCAATCGACGGCAGCGCAAAGCAGTTCGGGTTGAGATACTGATGCGACACCAGTCCGTGTGCCGGATTGCAGGTCAGCACCGGCTGCAGGTTCACGTCCGGTGTTCCCAGGATCGACTGCGACTCCACTGGATAGGCCGTCGCTCCCTGGCCAATATTTCCCTGCAGATAGTACCCCGGCGAAGCGCTTACACCCGTCTGCATGTTCGGTCCACTCTGGAGGTTGGTGATGCCCGAGATCAGCCACCCATTGATGAACGAGCCCAGCAAACGCTGATCCGTCAACCTGCCCGTCTGATACGAGTAGCTCAGGTTGAGAATTTGCGAACGGTCAAAGTTCAGCGGTCCGTAATTGTTGTGTAGGTTGAATGGATCGATGCCGGCAGTCCAGTTGAAATCCGCTGCCGACCCGAGAATGCCGAGCGCCTTGGACCACGAATAGTTCACATTGAAGTTCAGCTTCCCGATCGTTTTGACTGCCACAATCTGCAGGCCGTTATAGTTTGCGTAGGTGTTATGACGCGGCACCAGGATCTGGCTGTAGTTGGGGAACGGCCGTGCCTTCTGCACCGCCTTATCCCCCGGGTAGTTGTAGATGTTGTCCAGACTCGCTGCCTGTTGCGGTGTGCACCCTGTAGGATTGCAGGCGTTATAGCCGGCGCCCGCATTGATGGCCGCTGCAGCTGTTGGGGTAAACAAGGTGCCCACGGGGATCGCGTTCACATTGTCGAGCACAACCGCCTGCGTCGTGCCATTGTCCATCATCGAGTTGGTGTTATTTCCGGCATAGGAAATCTGCAGAATCCAGCGGCCCGGCAACCTCTGCGCGACGCTGAGGCTGTAGTTATTCGTCACCGGCTCATTGTTGTCGCTGGGATCAAGGCCATAGATCGTCGACGGTGAGATGTACGTCTCCGTTCCTCCGGCGTTGCCATAGGTGTAGGGATCCAGTTGGAGCGAGCTGACGCCTTTCAGGGTGTTACCGCCGAAGCCTTGCAGATCCGTGTATCGAACGTGCTCCGACTGGGCAAACTGGCTGGCCACGTCCACTACCGAATCATGGAAGCGGTACACGCCCACTCCACCACGCAATATTGTGTTGCCATTCTTGAAGACATCGAACGAGAACCCAACCCGAGGTTCAAAGTAGACCGGTGGTGTGCCTGAGCCGGAGTTCGGAACGGAAGGAGTAAGCGCGTGCCACGTGATGCCCGGCAGCGGGTTTGTTGTCGCGTTATATTCCGACGTGTACAGTGCCGGGTTCCAGATCGACGCGCCAATTCCATGCGCATCCTGCCACGCGCCCAGCTTGCTGATCCGCACGCCATACGTCACTACAAAGCTCGGCGCTACATGCCACGTATCCTGCGCGTAGAAGTCCGTGTTCCAGAAGTAAAGGTCGGTATAGGGATTGAAGTTCTGTTGATGCCAGTCCTGGATCTGCCCTTCAAAGAAGTTTGCCAGCGCATTGCCGCTGTTGAAGTGCGGGTTGCCATACGCCGGCGAACCATCCGGATACGTCCCGTCGTAATCCGCGAAGTAGTCTCCCGCAGCCCCGTAGTAATAATTCTGGATGGCGCCGTTAGTGGTCGGATTGGTTGCCGTCTGGTTGTTGGTCGTGCGTTGGCTGAAGATGCCGATCTTTACTACGTGCTTGCCCCAGACCTTGGTCAGGTTATCGCCTATATTCGGTTGCAGCTTCTTCAGCTCCAGCGGGTTCTCGGAGTAGTCAGGCCACAGGCCCAGCGGCAAGCCGCCATAGGTCGTATAGGTGCCCAACTGTGGATACTGCGTGTCGTTATTGGCGAAGGCACCGTTGTACGGATAATCGATCGCCCCCTTCTGCAGGGCAGCGATGTCGCGTGCGTCAAACGCCTCCTTGAACGTCGTGATGGTCGCATACATTTCGTTCGTCAGCGTGGGCGTGAATTGCGTCACGTAGTTAGCCGCACCGCTGTTCACCCACACGTCGTTGTTCACGCCGTAGCCCGGTGTATTCACGCCACCCATCACGCTCGATCCCGCTGGCGAATAATACGGAACCTCTGGTTCCCCCTGCTTTTGCTTTTCAAAGCTGTAGCGCGCAAAAAAGATATTGCGCGGGGTGATGTTGTAATCCACGCGCCCAACAAATTGGCTCACATTGTTATTTACCAGGTTCTGCGAGTCCCAGTTGAATCCATCCGTGCCCGTCTGCTGCCGCGTCGGCAGCGGGAGCGTGCCATTCACCAGCGCCATCGCGCCGGGGTCAAGCCATGGCGCAATATTGCCGTTGGGCAGGGGAGTCCGATCGTCGCCATAGGTCGGCGCCACATTGAACGTGCCATAATTCCCGTTCGTCGCCTCCGGCCCAAGGAAATTGTCCAGCGCCGTCTGGCTGAAGTCGCCAGTGCGCAGCGCCTGCGTCGGTACCAGGGCATGAATAATCGCGCTGCCCGAGCTGCCATACGCATAGATGTTGCGCTGCGCGTCATACTCGGCGCCCGCAAAGAACGTCACCTTCTTCGTGTGGGGGATGGGTCCGCTGATCGTCCCGCCCGGATAGATAAAGCGATCGCTCGGCCGCGCCAGACCGTTGTAATTTGCCAGCCAGTCGTTAGCGTCCAGTTGATAGGTGCGTGCATACGTATAGACGCTTCCGTGATACTTGTCCGTTCCCGACTTCGTCACGCCCTGAATGACCACCGGCCCATTGGACTGGTCTGCGCCAAAGTTCGACGTCTGCACCTGCACCTCGCTCACAAACGCATCGTCGATATTCATCAGCGCCGCGCCAAAGTTTCCAGCATCCGTCAGGCTTGCGCCATCCAGCTTCAGGGTGGTGCCTGCCACCGGCGAGCCGTTGGACGCATACGGCGTCGGCTGGCCTATCTGCACCTGGCTAAAGTCCGGTGCCGCGTTGGTTGACCCCAGGTTGCGGATCGCAAACCCCGGCAGTATGCTCTCCAACTCGGTCGCATCGCGCCCCACGATGGACAACTTCTCCAGGTCGCCGGCCGTGATCGTCGAGCTCAGCTGGCCGCTGTCCAGCGGCAAACTCGCCACCGTCGTGCTGACCGT
>JBEKFF010000208.1:0-10123 GCA_050013455.1 Acidobacteriaceae bacterium
CGCGTGGGAGTAGAAGATCTCACCGGCGTGCGTCAGGCGTACAGATCTGGCAAGCCGCACAAAGAGGGTCGATCCAACTGATCTTTCAAGTCTGCGAATCTGCACAGAGAGCGTTGGCTGAGCGATCCCCTCCTGCTCTGCAGCCTTGGTGAAGCTGCCATATCGAACGACGGAACAAAAATACCGGAGCTGTTGGAGTTCCATGTCCTCTCTATCATAGCCGTGTTTGCGGCCGGCATAGAACCGATTGGACAGCAACAGAGGCATTTGCAAGTAGCCCTAACGGGCCACGTAAATCGAGACTCTACGGGCTTGATCCAATTGCAAATCGCAATTTTGGCGAAACACACCGGTGAGGTCGTTGTTGCTATCAAGAACGTTTCCCCAATTCCCACGATGCGTCCGCGTTTCAAACGATTACAGTATCTGAAGGAGAGTCGAAATAGTGAGCGTCGGATCAGTTGATGAAATGCACCATCTTGCCGGACCCAACGCGAGACTCGTAGGAAAGCCGGGCGGCCTGCGGGAATTGACGACGCCAGCCCTGGTGCTGGACCTGGAAGCCTTCGAGCAAAACATAGGGGCCTATCAGCACCAGATAAACCTCCACGGACTGCGAGCACGCCCTCACGCCAAGAGCCACAAATGCGCAGAGATTGCGCGGAGGCAGATGGCCGCAGGGGCTGTTGGCATTTGCGCCGCATCTCTCCATGAGGCGGAAGCCCTGGTGGGAGACGGAATCAACAACATCCTGATCACGTCGCCGGTGGTAGGAGCCGGCAAGCTGGATCGGTTGATGCAACTGTTGGAACGCGGAGCTGTGGTCGCGGTTGTGGTGGACGACCAGGACTACGCACTATCACTGGCCGCCGCGGCGCACCGGACTGGTCACGTTCTCGAGGTGCTGATCGATGTGGATCTTGGCATGGGGCGAACCGGCATCAGCAACATTGAATCTGCACTTCAACTGGTAGACGTGGTCTGCGCTGCGGAAGGCCTCTCGTATCGCGGCCTCCAGGCATACTCCGGACGGGTGCAGCATATCCAGGAGTTTGCAGAGCGCGCTCGCGTCTATACAGGACAGTTGCGCTTCCTCTCGGCGTTGATTGCCGCGCTGGATAAGCGCGGGCTGAAGCCTGCGACCGTGAGCGGTGGAGGCACGGGTACGTTGGCACTCGACTGCCGCGAAGGGTTGCTGACAGAGCATCAGGCGGGTAGCTACATCTTCATGGACGTAGAGTACGGTGCCGTCACTTTGGGCGCGAACGACGCTGGCAACGCGTTCGCCACGTCGCTATTCCTCCACAGTACGGTGATCAGTAAGAACGTACCTGGCCAGGTTACGATCGATGCCGGACTGAAGAGCTTTGCGACAGACGGACCTCTACCCCATGTGAGCGCTGGGGCGCCGCTCGGAACAACCTACTCATTCTTCGGAGATGAGCATGGTTGTCTCACTTTTCCAGCGCCGACCGATCGCTTGCCGCTTGGCAGCGTGGTCGCATGCGTAACGCCCCACTGCGATCCAACGATCAATCTGCATGACTACTTGCACGTCGTGCGACACGATACGATTGTTGACATATGGCGGATCGTTGGGCGCGGCGTGCTGTAGCCGGACCCTAATCGACCCTCGCTAAGTGAAGGCTTACTGGCTCCGGGTTCACACTGTCGCGCACGGGTGAGAGATCAAGCAAGGAAGCCGCGCCTTAGAGCAATGGTCACAGCATGGGTGCGATCGTTGGCACCGAGCTTGGCAAGAATATTCTTCATATGCGCCTTCACGGTAGCTTCGGTCAAGCTTAGTTGATCGGCAATGATCTTGTTGGAGGTGCCCGCCGCTACGCGTTGAAGTACTTCGATCTCACGTTCGCTGAGGGTATCGTCGGCAACGTGCTCTGCAAGCTCCTGCGCGATTTCAGGAGGGATGCGGCGCAGGCCCTGATGCACCGCCCGAATGGCGCCCACCAGGTCTGTTCGAAGCGCGGTTTTGAGCATGTAGCCCGAAGCGCCTGCCTTGAGGGCTCGCAGAATCTGAACATCTCCAGGATAGGTCGTCAGCACCACGAAACGAGCCGATGGAAATTCCAGACGTATCGACTTGATTGCCTCAATGCCGCTGATGTCGGGTAACTGAAGGTCCATCAACGTGACATCCGGGCGGACGGCACGAAATTTCTCGATTGCCTCCCGTCCATTGGCTGCCTCGGCCACGAGCGAGATCTTGTCCTCGCCCTCAAGGACAGCTGCAATACCTTCTCGCAAAAGAGGGTGGTCGTCGACGACCATCACCTTGATTGCATCGGGAACCCGCATAGCTTCACCTCTGACGCCGGATCACGCGTTTCCACCACACGACTCTCTCATCCCCCACTTTATCTGACCGTCCGCTCTCCGCATAGGCAAGCTTTCCCGGTATAAGCAATTCAACTTCCGTGCCGTTACCGGGGCTGCTCCGGACGGACAATGTCCCGCCTGACAAGAGGGCTCTCTCGCGCATGCCCTGAAGTCCCCAGTGATGCAGGTGTCCCCTACTCACGGTCTGTTCATCCATACCCGTTCCGTTATCGCGGACTCTCAAACTGAATTGTGCCCGGTCGAACACGAGCTCCGCCTCGACCTGGCTTGCGGAAGCATGACGGAACGCGTTGGTCATTGCTTCGCGAGCGATGGAGTAGACGTCGTCGCGAATCAGCGGCTGGAGCGGAACCGCTGCCCCTACAAGGAATAGCCGGAAAGAAGTCGATTCGGATTCCTGGCTATGTCCGAATGATTCCACTAGATTATGCAGGTCGCAGGATGGCTCCGACCGAATTTCCAGCACCCGGTCCCGGCCCTCGATCAGGACCTCGTCGGCTCGGAGAAGGGCGTTCCCTACACTTGCACGAAGCGGATCGTCTTCAGGGATGCGGTTGAGAATCGCTTGAAATCGAAGCACCAGTCCCTGGAATCCCTGCAACAACGTGTCATGCAATTCGCGCGCGATCCGATCCCGCTCTCTTTGGCGCACGTTGAGCCGACTGTGAATCTCCTCACTCAGCTGCCTCATACGGTAGAGATAGAGCAGCCACAACAAGATGACGATCGCTGTCCACACTGCGGCTTTAAACCAAATTGTCTGGTAAAACGCAGGCAGAAGAACGAAGCGCCACACCGCCGGAGTGGACGTCCACAGGCCATCGTTGTTGCAGGCCAGGACCTCAAAGGCATAATCACCGGGTGCGAGGTTGGTGAAGAATGCCTGGCGCCGATCGCCGGCGTCGACCCAGCCCTGGTTCAGCCCCTCCAGCCTGTATCTAAATTTCACTCGCTCCGGAATGGTCAGGCTCAACCCGTCATAATCAAACCGCACCTCCTTGGTAAGAGCGGGTATACGCGCATTCGCATACGCGGAATACTGTCTGCCATCCGCGCTAACCGATCGAATCGATACTGGCGGTGGAATAGGATTGTGCACCACACCTGCGGGATCAAGCCGAGCCACGCCGCTGGTCGTCTCGATCCACAGCACCCCGTCGCTGCCCTCAACGATTGGCTTCACCAAGGCTCCGGCACTCATTGGAGCCTCAGGCAGGTCGCTCACTCCATTAAAAACTTCATATTTGAGCGGATGATCTGGATCCTTAAGCGCCTTCTGAACCTCATCCTCGAAGATGTGGACGATGCCAGCCGTGGCCGTCAGCCAGAGGCCGTGACCCGACGTTGCGACCAGGCCGGTGACAACACCGAAATCGGTTCCATCGCTCCCCCGTACCTGCCGAAACCGCTTACCACTTAAGAGCGCCAGGCCGTTCTCGCCACCTATCCAGAGCTGCTGACGATTTCCTCCAATCACCAGGACCGGCCCCAGCGCCAGCCCTTGTTCCCTCGAATAGACTTCCACCCGGCCATGATCGATCGCCGCCGCATAGTTCTGCAACGCAAGCCATACACGATCGGAAGCGTATACGCAGCCGTCGCGGTCCAGTCCGGGTGTGCCTGCAGGACTTTGAGAAACTCCCACTTGCCGTCTTTGCGATAAAATTCGCCGCTTCCCGCGATCGATGCCCAGAGCGTGCCATCCCTGGTCATGGTAAGAGAATTCACGCGATCGCTGATCGCTTCGCTTGCCAGCGCCACGTCCTTGAAGCTTTCGTCTTGCCAGTGATAGAGCTTGTGCGAAGGATAGAACCAGAGCGTTCCGTCCGGCGCACGATAGGCTCCGAAGGCGGACTTGGGGCTCCCTGGCACGACCTTGCCATCGGGGACATGAACGACGGTGCCGGGATCCGTGCCGGCCCACATGTTTCCGTCTTCGCCGGCGACGAGACTGAAGACATGCGGACCCGGGAGAACCGAGTACCAGGAGAGATTGCGATGGCGAAAGCGATCAATTCCGCTGTCGGTTGCGATCCAGATGTTTCCCTCGCGGTCCTCCAGGGCGCCATACGTATTGTTTGAGGTCAAACCTTGTTTTGCGTCGAAGGTCTCGATGGAAGGTCCAAATCCATCCAGCTTGAGGTGCGGCAGTTGTTCCTGCGAAACGAAGCGCCAGATTCTCCCTCCATTCTCTGCGGTGTACCAGAAACCGCCATCGCGGTCGAAGATGCCCGCGCGAGAGGAGCTTGTCCTCGTACTCCACGAAGAATCGCGCTGACCCAATGGTTGCGGAATGGGTTGAAGGCGCTCGTGATTCTCGTCCAGATACCAGACCGTGCCGTCAGCCGACTCGGCGAATGCGGTCACCCGGGAACAAAGAATGTGTGTTTCCACAAACTTCTTGCTGCCCCGCTCAAGGTAGACGATCTCCTGTCCGGTGCCGGCCCAAAGCGTCCCACGGTCATCCACAAAGAGCGTGTCTGGGGAGTTGCCCTGGTAGTTCCACTGCTTGTGTTTCATCACCCAACGCCGCCCATCCAACCGGCCTAGCCCTCCCGTCGTAGCCACCCACATGGTTCCGTCCCAGTCTTCGGCGAAGCACCGCACCTGCCCAAAAGGAATTCCTTCGCGACCGGAATAGTTGGTGACACGGCCATTCTTCAGATAACTTGCGCCCCCTTTTAGATAGCCAATCCAGAGGCCTCCGCTGCGATCTGAAAACAGCGATCGAATCGAGCGCGCGGGAAACGTACCCTCTTCCGGCTGATACTGTTCAAACGAAATGCCGTTGAAGCGATAGAGTCCCTGGGTCGTTCCCACCCACAAATAGCCGTCAGGCGTCTGCGCCAGGGCCAGGACCATCCCTGCTAATCCATCCTTGGCCGTCCATGCGGTGTGGTAGAGCTGTCCAATCGGCTGTCGCAGATCGAGTGCGCGCGCCATTGGAACGCCGATGGTGGCCAGTAACGCGCAGATCCACCCAATTGCCGGCCTCACAGAACGCAGCAACATTCCAGCGCAGCCGAGGATCGCATCGAAGCGTTGGGTCAACGCTGCTGGAAGATCGATGTGTCGCGCCTTCTGAGGGGAAGCTACAACCATGATCGCTGCCGAAAGGGGCGGTGCCTAAGACTATCGCAATCTCGCGCGCCCTGAAAGTCCGAAAGGGGAATCCTGGACTACTCCTTTCGGGATTGTGGCGCATCGCCGCTGCCGCTAATTTTGTTTCATGCCCAGCCTCTACGTCCATATTTCCAGCGGGCTCAGCCAAAATCGGCCTCATCCCCGATCAGGTCACAGTAGGAACCACGCTTTGGTAGATGGATCAGTCGATGGAGCGCCAATTCCTGGTAATCGCAGCGCATTGGCAAAAGGAGACAGAAATGGTCGACACTCTTGTTCAACGTCAGGTCGCGAGGATTGACTCACCGCCCATCAGTCGTCGGTTTTGGGGGTTGCACCGGATTCGCCCGCTCATCCCTCCCGGTGACTGGGCTTTTACAGACCCTTTCCTTTTACTGATGGAAGATTGGTTCCCCGACGGAGTGTTTGACCGCCATCCTCATCGCGGCATCGAGACCGTGACCTATGTGATTGATGGAGGCGTTGAGCATTATGACAATCACGGGAACGAAGGGACCATTGCCCCCGGCGACGCTCGATGGCTCACGGCCGGCCGAGGCCTGATCCACAACGAGTACCCCAGAGACGGCGGTGTCGCCCACACTCTCCAACTCTGGGTCAACCTGCCCGCCAAGGACAAGCTGGTGCAAGCCCATCATCAAAACCTTCAGGCGGCTTCCCTGCCGAAGCGATGGGAACGTGGCGCTGAGCTCACCGTCTTCTCCGGTTCCTCCGGCTCGGTGAAAGCCTCCACGACGAACCATGCCCCCGTCACCATGGTCCAAATTGACCTGGATAAGAACATCAGCGTGGAACTGGACGTGCCCGCAGGCTACAACGGTTTCGTCGTTGTTCTGAAAGGGGACGCGACGATTGGAACGGATCCCACCGCAGTCAAAGCCGTCGAGCTTGCCTGGCTCACAGCCAGCGACGACGAGAGTTCTGTCCAACTTCGTGCAGGCGATAAGGGGGCGAAGGCTCTGCTCATCGCCGGTCTTCCCTTGCGTGAGTCCATCGCCGCCCGAGGTCCCTTCGTCATGAATACAGAGGACGAGTTGCAAGACGGATTCAGTGAATACCGCGCGCAGGGTGCCCAATTCGGCCTCCAGGCTCTCTAGGTTCTCCAGGCTAAGCACCATTGCGCATCCCGACCACCGACCAGTTCAGTCAAGGAGGAATCATCATGCGGAACGAAGCGCTCGATGTAGTGATCGCCGATGACAACCCAGCGCTACTCTGCGTGCTGTCCGAGATATTCCGCGAGTCCGGACACCACGTTCGTTCGGCTTTCCATGGCTTCGTCGCTCTCGCGGAGATTAAGAAAAAAGTGCCCGACATTCTTCTCTCCGATCTAGGGATGCCCGGTATGTCAGGCTATGAACTCCTTTCCGTCGTTCGTCGCCGGTTTCCGTCGATTCGCGTGATCGCGATGAGCGGTGCCCATTCCGGCGGAGGCGTTCCTGCGGGGATCGCCGCCGACGCTTTCTACGCCAAGGGAGTCAGCAGCGTTACACAACTCCTCGAGATGGTAAACGCAGTCCGGCGCGACGAGGTAGATTCGCGTCGTTCCGCGGCACCGGTCTGGATATCCCAGACCTCCACCGACACGGTTGGCGATTCCGTTCTGCTGATCTCCTGCCCGGAATGCCTTCGTCCCTTTTTCCAGCGAACGGACAGCCTTGAGCGCCTGCCACGGACAGGTAGTTGTCCACACTGCATGACCTCGGTTGAACTTGCCTTCGCACGGCCATCACACGGAACGGATAGAACCCCCCTCTCGATCGCACCCGACGAAATGCAGATCGATCGATCGACGATGACGCAGAGCAACGTCACCCCGACCGATTGGATGCATCATGAACCATCACCATCCTGGTAAACCCTCTCTCCTGCGGTTGCGTGACTGCGGTGCTGTGGTGTTCCTCACCAGCAAACCGTTGGCAGACGGGGCCCTCATCGTACGACCAATCGCCGGACTCCCAAAGGAGGCAATGCATGGGAATTCAAGCCAGCTGGGCAGCCGAGGCCGCCGCAATGCACCATACCGTATCCCGTGAAGTCGAGCATCCGCAGTCGGCCAGGGAGATCCTCCACAACGAAGAGTTCTGCGCCAGGGGCATGCCCAGAATTATCGGCAACAGCGCAGCGTTGCAACGGACGCTCGACATGGTACGAGTCGTGGCGCCGACCAACGCCACCGTGTTGATCAACGGGGAAACCGGAACCGGCAAGGAACTGATCGCGGAAGCCATTCACCGGAGCAGCGACAGAGCGAATGGTCCGTTTGTGAAGGTGAACTGCGCCGCAATGCCTTCAGGCTTGCTGGAGAGTGAACTCTTTGGTCACGAGCGCGGTGCCTTCACGGGCGCTATCGCACGTCGCGTCGGACGTTTCGAGTTGGCCAATCGCGGCACCATATTCCTGGACGAGATTGGCGAATTGCCGTTGCACCTGCAGCCGAAGCTGCTGCGCGTGCTGCAGGAAAGAGAGTTTGAGCGTCTCGGCGATTCGCGCACCCTCAAGAGCGACGTTCGTTTGATCGCCGCCACCAATCGCGATCTGGGAGCGATGGTTGAGCATCAAACCTTCCGCTCGGATCTCTACTACCGTCTCAACGTTTTCCCTGTTTGTATTTCGCCCTTGCGCGAGCGCCCTGAGGACATCCTGCAACTGGTGAGGCACTTCGTACAACAATTCAGCCGACGCATGAACAAAGGGATCGACACCATCCCTTCGGAGACGATGGCCGCGTTGGTGCAGTATCCATGGCCTGGCAATGTACGAGAGTTGCAAAACATCATCGAACGGGCTGTCATTCTCTCTGACGGATTCGTTCTCAAGTTGTCGCTCGACGAACTGCGCCTTCCTACCGATGCGCGACCATTCAGCAATTGCGGCAACGGGAATCTGCGGACGATTCTGGAGGACGCGGAACGGCAGCAAATCATCTCCGCGCTTGGGAAGACTATTGGTAAGGTTGGGGGCTCCGACGGAGCAGCGGCACTCCTCGGCATGCGTCGGACCACGCTGATATGGCGCATGCAGAAGCTGAACATCAGTGCTCCGCAGGCCGTTATATCTGAACGAAGCGAATCTGAATAGTTGGATCCTGGGTATGATCCTTTGGGCGAGCGTGGACTCAGGCTTTTCGAGTTTGGAAAATCTCACCCTCAATTCAGACATTCCAACCCTTTGGAAACAGGCCTGAACCCGTCGGCGATGTCCTGACCCGGTTAGTGCACCTCGCTGCGGGCAGCGTCGATTTGGGCTCGCTGACTATCCTCACGAAATCCAGTGGAAACCTGGTCCATACCAATAAGTTTGGCAACGAATATGATCTGCATCCCACGTCACCTTATGACCACTGAGGCTTGGAGGGTCTCAATCCGATCATAGAGACGCAGCTCAGTGTCTTTGGGTTTCGATCGCGCTAAAGAATAAGGTGGCTCTCTCTTTTTCCGCCTTTAGCCGCGTGGAGCAACGGATTGAAGTAGCGCCCGACTTATATACTCGCGTTGACCGGACATCCGCGGTTTGACGTGAAGATGAGATCGCCCGATGCGGCACCAGTCGTCTTTCCATGAAGCGTAGAAGCGGTCCATGTCGCGAACGCCGAGTTGGTCGATGTAGATGTAGCCCTTCTCAGGGAAATAGGCCGCGAGCTGATTAGTGAGCGTTTTGTATTTCGCCCACTTGGGCTCTTTGATCTCGCGGCCCTTGCATTGGTCCAGGGAAGCCTCGAGCGTTTCGCTAATAGTGATCCTGCTGGGGGGATCGGGGGCTGGGATCGGCTCCGGTACGCCTAGGGGTTCAACCGGCGGCCAAGGATTTCACTTACACCCATCCAACGGCAGCGGCAAGTGCCTTCTCCCAGTCGCGTTCACCGGTCTACCGGCGTCCGAACTTGCCAGCGATCAAACCGAGGGGTGGATGACACAGGCGCTCTGCTTCCAACCCCTGCGACCTTCCTCGAACTGCCCACTTCTGGTATCTTCCGGACGACCGCCCTCGCACTCCTTGCGGTAGCGACGATCGAGCAGTAGTGCCATGATGGGGCCCTCGAGTTGGGCCCATCATCACAACTATTGCACGCCAGAAACGGAGTCTATCCGTAAGTGATTGATTGTAGATTGGGGCGGCTAGTGGGGGTCGAACCCACGACATCCGCTGCCACAGAGCGGCGTTCTGCCACTGAACTATAGCCGCCGTATCGTTCTTGATTGTAGCATCCTACGAAGCAGAAGCGAAGAGGAGTGTGAGCGATGACGGTAAGAACAACCCAGCCAGAGATTCTGCCGCCAGGTTCGGCAAATCGCACCCCAGACGGGATGCGGGAACGCCTGGGCGGCGGCGGCGGTGCCTTTCGCGATGAAAACCTCGACCTGCTCTCCCGTGTACTCGACACATGGTTTCGGGTTCCCGGCACCAACATCCGCTTTGGCGTCGACGGCGTTGTCGGATTCGTTCCCGGAATTGGCGATCTCCTGGGAGGCATGGCCAGCTGCATCATCGTTCTTGCTGCCTACTTCCGCGGCGTTCCCCTGATTACGATCGCGCGCATGGTGGCTAACCTGGCCATAGAAGTGGTCGCAGGCCTGGTGCCGGTACTCGGCAACCTGTTCGATATTGGCTGGCGAGCCAA
>JBEKFF010000209.1:0-6301 GCA_050013455.1 Acidobacteriaceae bacterium
CTCGCTCGGCTGCCCCAAGAACCTCGTCGACTCCGAGGTCATGATGGGCCTGCTCCATCGCGGCGGCGCCCAACTCACCCCTCGCGCCGAAGACGCCGACATCCTCGTCGTCAACACCTGCAGCTTCATCGACTCTGCCAAGCAGGAATCCGTCGACACCATCCTCGAGATGGTGCAGCACAAAATCGCCAACGGAGGCCGCGCCCAGCGCCTCATCGTAGCCGGCTGCCTGGTCGAGCGCTACCGCGACGAGATCCGCGCCAACATCCCAGAAGTCGACGCCGTAGTAGGCACCGGCGAACTCGAAGCCATCCTCGAAGCCGCCGGCCTCAACCGCCCCGCCACCAACTCCCCCTTCCCCATCCTGACAAGCGCCCAAGTCAATGGGATGACGCTCGACCGCCACGCAAGCTCCGTAAACCAGCACTCCCGCCCCGACGCCGACACCCCCCAACTCCGCCACGAAGCCCACTCCCACTCCACCTCTGTCATCTCGACCGAAGCGCAGCGCAGTGGAGAGACCCCTGTATTTGGAGCTGCTGCAGAAGCCTCCCACTCCCGCCCCGAGGGCGACGCCCGCGAAGCCGCCGGCCGCTTCTCCCGCGCCACCTGGGACGGCGCCACCGCGGCCCTCCCCACCTACCTCTACTCCGACGACACCCCGCGCATCCTCACCACCCCGCGCTCCTCGGCCTACATCAAGATCGCGGAAGGCTGCGACCATCCCTGCAGCTTCTGCATCATCCCGCAACTGCGCGGCAAGTTCCGTTCCCGCCCCCTGGCCAGCATCGTAGCCGAAGCAAAGAGCCTCATAGCCCAGGGCGTCCGCGAAATAACCCTCATCGGCCAGGACACCACCTGCTACGGCGAAGACCTTCCCCCCCAGTCTTTCCCCCTCGCCACCAACTCCGTCATCTCGACCGGAGCGCAGCGCAGTGGAGAGACCCCTGTATTTGCGGATGCCGAACCCGCCACCACGCTCCGCAAGCCAGAGTTGTCCGACCTCCTCGAAGCCCTCGCCCCCCTAGAAGGCCTCAAGTGGCTCCGCTTCCTCTACGCCTACCCCAACAAGATCACCCCGCGCCTGCTCCAAACCATCGCGCGCCACGACACCATCGCGAACTACCTCGACGTCCCCCTGCAACACGCGTCCACGAATGTCCTCAAGCGCATGCGCCGAGGCGGGACTTCAGACCGCTTCCTCCAGATCATCGCCAACGCCCGCAAGACCATCCCGAACCTGGTCCTCCGCACCAGCTTCATCGTAGGCTTCCCCGGCGAAACCGAAGAAGACTTCAACGAACTCTGCGCCTTCGTAGAAGCAGCAAAAATCGACTGGCTAGGCGTCTTCAGCTACTCCGACGAAGAAGGAGCCGGCGCCTTCTCGCTAGACGAAAAAGTCCCCAAGCGCACCATAGAATCCCGCCGCCGCAAGCTAATGAAGCTACAGCAGCGCATCAGCAAAAAAGCCCGCAAGCAATGGATCGGCCGTGAGCTCGACATCCTCGTCGAAGGCGAGAGCGAAGAGACCGACCTCCTCTGGCAAGGCCGCAGCCTCGACCAGGCCCCCGAGATCGACGGCAAAGTCTTAATCAACGACTTCGGCCCCCACGACGAGCTAGTCCCCGGCACCTTCTACCGCGCCCAAATCACCGAGTCCCACGACTACGACGTAGTAGCCCGCATCCTCGAATAGCTCCTCGAATAGCTACGAAGCGACCTCCCTCGCCTGCACCTCACGCACAATCGGCAGCAGCACCTCCAGCGGATCAGCGGACGGCACGGCGACAAGACTCAGCGTCTGATCGGTAGGCAGCCGTGGCAACCGCCTCTGCACCACGCGCACGCCGCGCATAAAGCGATTCATATCCTCGCACAGCACCTCGCCCGCCGCCTTCGCGGCCGCATACTCCGTCATCTCGCGCGGCCGCTCAGTCACCGCAACCGACGACGGGTAAAACACGCTGACCCCCTCCACCGATCTCCGCCCCAGCGCCTCGCACAGATCAAAGAACCCCTCCACATACACCTTCGCAAACTCCCCATACACATCCGCCGAAAATAGAGCCGTCTTCGCGCGAAAGATCTGCCCCGTGGCGAAGTAGTACGCATGCGTAACGGGCACGGCCATCCCCGCGAGCTGAGCATCGGCAGCCAGCGTCGCATCGTAGTGCATCACGTCGCAGATTCCTCCCCATCCCTCGATCTCCCGCGCCACGTCCATCGCCTGTTCCAACCCCACCGCATAGGTAATCGTTACGCGTGCGCCACCCGCGGCCAGCAGCTTGGCCGTCAGTTCCCCCAGCCCGCGAGACCCTCCCACAATCAGCGCGTGAGCCCCCGCAAACTCCCCCGCCGCCACCGCGTGTGCGACCGCCCGCATCCCCGTCTGCCGAGCCGGCGGCTGCCGCACAAACGTCTCCACCCTGCCCGACAACCCCGGCCCCTCCACCGCAAGCACCACCGAACGAAACCGCTCGTTGACCGATTTCACCTTGAACTCCAACACGTCGCCAGCGCCTTCCTTCGCGCCAAACTTCAGCTTCAAACCCGAAAATATCGAGTTCAGCCCCGGACACAACATCCCCACAACCCGCGACAGCGCCGCGATGGATGCAACCCGCAACGGGTTCCACTCTCGCGAGAGCGAAGGAAACAGTTTCTCGAAGTCCTCGCCCACCACCTCCACCGCGCCCGCCTGCGTCCCCATAGCCTCAAGCGCAACATCAATCGGCTCCACCGAAACCGGAAGCAGCGCTCCCCCACGGCCGTCGGATGTGCCCGCCAGCGATCCCGCGAGCGCCTCGCCAAGTTTCAGCGTGAAAGCCGTCACGGTCGTGCTTCCCACTCGTATCTGCCCCTTAATCTCCTCGTCCGTAGACGACACGAGAACGAGCTCCGCCGTTGTATCGACATAAATCCACTTATAGAACGAAGCCTTCAGCTCGCTCACCCTGCGAATGCCCTTCTCCTTCGCCGCCAGGCAGTCCAGCGCCCACAGCAACGAGTGCATGCCATGCACCACGGGAGCGCCGGCCTGCGTTCTCCGCGCCGCCATCGCATCCATATGCATCGGGTTGTAGTCGTGGGTTACTCGAGCGAACTGTTCTTGAAGTGGTTGCGAAAAATGGCGACTCGCGTATGGCTTTTCCGGGCTCATACTTTAAACTATAGGTTATGCCGGAACGCTCACTCACCACCCTCCACTGCCCCATCTGCCGCAAGACCGTCGCCCTCGACAACCCCGAAGTCCCCTTCTGCTCCGAGCGCTGCCGCACCATCGACCTCGGCAAGTGGGCCTCCGGTGACTACAAAATCTCTTCCCCCATCCTCGACCCCGACCTCCTCGAAGACCTCGAGCACGCCCAGCAACAACAGAACCCCACCGGCGACCTACACAACGAATTCAAGCCCCACTCCAAGTGGCGCAACTAGCGCAATCACCCGCCGCTCGAACCTCCATTAAATCTGTCATCCTGAGCGAAGCAGTTCGCGCCTTTGCGAGCTGCGCAGCCGAAGGACCCCGAAGCAGCTCGCATCCCTCATATCCCTGACGCCTTTTCACCCACGGACCCCAACCCCCGCACGCTGGCAATCATTTCCCGTGCGGTACGAGGCTCGCCAATGGTATCGTTCTGTGCAACATGCTATCGCTTCGACTCGTATGCGCGGCAATCGCTGGAGGCGCGGTCTCATCCATGACCGACTGGCTCTTTATGGGTGGCGATTGGCTATACGGTCGTTACGACCAGCATCCAGAAATCTGGCGATCGTTCCAACGAGGCGAAACGCGGGCAATCCTCTGGGCCACGGCTCTCTCGTTTCTAAGCTGCCTCTTCTTCGCGTTGACGTGCACGTGGCTGCACCTTCACTCCTTTGCCGCGACGCTCCTCCTGGCTGCCGCAGTCTGGCTCATCGGTCCCTTGCCCTTGATCGCGACCAACACTATCTTCCTCAAGATGTCCCCCATGATCGCCGCATCGCACGCAATCGGCTGGCTGGCGAAACTCGCCATCGCCGCGTGCGCCTTTGTATTGATCGTTGGTTAGCGATCAACTGAGCCGACTACGAACCGGACGAACAGGTTGAAGGTGATGAGAAATCGTCGCCTCGCTCCCATCACCGCAGCCGCTCTCCTTTCACCCCTCCCAAACATCGTCGCCTCGCTCCCATCACCGCAGCCGCTCTCCTTTCACCCCTCCCAAACATCGTCATCTCGACCGAAGTGGAGAGACCCCTGTATCTGCACTCTCCTCTGCCACGTAAAATCGCAAGGTGACCACGCAACGCAAGACCCGCTGGGCCTGGGCCCTCTCCACCTTTTTCGGCGCCGGCTACCTCAAGCCCGGCCCCGGCACCTACGGCAGCATCTTCGCCGTCCTCCTCTGGTTCGCAGCCGCCCACGCCTTCACCCCCACGCGCGCGACCCTCGCCATCGCCACGACCATCGCGGCCCTCCTCATCACAAGCGCAGGCATCCCCGCCTCCACCATCACCGCCCGCGAGTCCTCCCGCAAAGACCCCGGCTTCGTAGTCATCGACGAAGTAGCCGGCCAGCTCTTCGCCCTGATCCTCGCCCGCCCCGACTGGCATCACGCCGCGCTCGACCTCTTCCTCTTCCGCCTCTTCGACATCTGGAAGCCCTGGCCCATCCGCCGCCTCGAAGCCCTCCCCGCCGGCACCGGCATCATGCTCGACGACGTAGCCGCCGGCATCCTCGCCCTCCTCACCGGCCTCCTCCTCAGCTACCTCCACCACCACTTCCTCTAGTTCATCGCAAGCAAAACTCTCGCCGTCCGCGCAGGACCACGCGAAGCCCCTCGCCGTCCGCGCAGGACCCGAGGTCTAAGGCCTCACCTCGTACACGATGTTGAACGGTGTCTCCGTAGCTCGGCGAAACCGACTGAACCCAGCCGCACCAACGACCTCCTTGATCCGACCCTCGCCTGCCTGCGCGCCGAGGCATAACCCAACCTCCTGCGACCGCGAGCAAGGTGTACAAAGGAGCGTTGAAAACGAGTAATACACCCGCCCCACCGGATTCAAATTGTCCTTCAGCTCATCGTTCGCAAACGGCTCGACAATCATCCACGTCCCGTCCTTCGCCAGCGATTGCCGCACATGCGCGGCCGCGCCGATCGGGTCTCCCATGTCATGCAGGCAATCGAACACAGCAACGAAGTCATAGTCTTTCCCGGGAAACTCCTTCGCCTTGGCCACCTCGAACGTCACCCGGTCAGACAGTCCCGCACGTTGGGCCGACTCTCGCGCAGCTTCGATCGATTGGTCGTGATAATCGAAACCGAAGAACCGAGAGTTTGGAAACGCCTTCGCCATCAGCAGAGTCGAAGCTCCCTTTCCGCAGCCAACATCGGCCACCTTCGCTCCCTTCTCAAGCTTCGCCTGAACATCCTCCAACGCGGGAATCCAACTGCTGACGAGATTAGCCGCATACCCCGGACGAAAGAACTTTTCGCATCCGTGAAACACACCTTCCACGTGCTCACCCCAGCCCATGCCAGCGCCCGTCCGGAATGACTCGGCAATCCGCGGAACGGCCGCCAGCGAACCTAAGGCCAGTTCAAAGGCGCCCGGCAGATAGGCAGCACTATCCTCATTGGCTAACGTGAACGCCTGCTCCGCACTCAAACTAAACTTGTTGGTTTTTTCGTCATACGTGACATACCCGCCAGCCGCCTGGGACGACAGCCACTCCCGCACATACCGTTCATCCGTCTTCGTCGTTCTCGCGAGCTCCGCCGAATCCATCGGCCCTTCGGCAAGAGCCTTGTACAGTCCCAGCTTTTCTCCGATCACGACCATGCCCGTATGCACCGCCGCGCCGAGATCCATCACGAACTGCCCAACAAAGGCATTCAGTTTATCCATATCAAGAACAGGTTGTGCTGCGCTCATTTTCTTTCTCCTTTGCGGATCAAGTTTTGTCTGCAGCTGCTGCTCCGTGAAAGCCACCCCGTGAAATGTCTTCTCGCGCGCGATTCCACGAAATAATCCCCAACGTGCGCCGACAGCATCGCCTTGCCAGTACAACCTACCACTCGGAAATGCGGTGAGTCACCAAATTTCCCAAAGAAAACCCAGGCCCCAAGCCGTGTGCCCCCTTCACGACGGTTCCACAGTCATGAGTGAGCATCGGGCAGCGCCACCGCTCCCGCCATTCCAACGCCACCACCGCAAGCTCCCGCCGTCCGCGCAGGACATTTGCATCCCCCCACCCACGCGCATACCCTAAATCCACCATGCCTCTGCTCCACCCAACCCGTCCCGACGCCCCCCATCT
>JBEKFF010000210.1:0-6197 GCA_050013455.1 Acidobacteriaceae bacterium
CACCCGCGCGCTCCCCTCCGGTATGGTCGAACTCACGATCGCCGACACCGGGCCCGGTCTCACCGACGAGATGCGCGAGAGCCTCTTCCTCCCCTACTTCTCCACCAAGCAGCGCGGCACCGGCCTCGGCCTCTCCATCGCTGCCAAGATTTTGCAAGAGCACCACGGCTCCATTCGCGCCGAAAAAAACATCCCCACCGGCGCCCGCTTCATCCTCGAACTCCGTCCCGCCTCCGACCCCGCCGACAACCCACCTACCCCCACTACCGAAACCGCCATCCAGACGGAAGAAGAAGTCGCCTAGCCACCACTCACCCCTCTATCCTCTACACTTTAATCTCTACACGCTGCCCTTATGAACCACGTTCTCATCGTCGACGACGAAGCCGACATCCGCGAATCCCTCGAAGCCATCCTCCAGGAGGAAGACTACGTCATCACCACCGCCGGCAGCGCCGCCGAAGCCCTCGAGCTTCTCCGCGACGCCGACTACCAGGCCGTCCTCCTCGACATCTGGCTCTCCGACCCCGGCGGCGCCCCCGGCGAACCCGACGGCCTCGATGTCCTCGCCGCCATCCGCGGCGACGTCTCCCACCCTCCGCGCCCCGGCTCCCCCGAGGTCATCATGATCTCCGGCCATGCCACCATCGAAGCCGCCGTCCGCGCCACCAAGCTCGGCGCCTACGACTTCCTCGAAAAGCCTCTCTCCATGGACCGCACCCTGCTCGTCCTTCGCAACGCCATCCAGGCGCATCACCTCCGCGAAGACAACCAGGAATTCTCCCGCCAACTCACCAAAGGCTCCATCACCGGCGAATCCATCTCCGTCAAAGCCCTCCGTCAACAAATAAAACTCATGGCCCCCACCAACGGCCGTGTCCTCATCTTCGGCGAATCCGGTGCCGGCAAAGAACTAGTCGCCCGCTCCATGCACGCCGAGTCCCTCCGCCGCGATCGCCCCTTCGTCGAGCTCAACTGCGCCGCCATCCCCGAAGACTTTATCGAGACCGAACTCTTCGGCTATCGCCACGGCGCCGGCCCCGGCGGTCCCAATCAGCCCACCGAAAAACGCGGCACCTTCGAGCGCGCCGACGGCGGCACTCTATTCCTCGACGAAGTCGGCGACATGAGCCTCAAGACTCAAGCCAAGGTCCTCCGAACGCTAGACGAGCAGCGCTTCTACCCCGTCGGCGCCAGCACTCCCGTCCACGTCGACACCCGCGTCATCGCCGCCACCAACAAGGACCTCGAAGAAGAAATCGCTCGCGGCAACTTCCGCGAAGACCTCTTCTACCGCCTCAACGTCATCCCCTTCTACGTCCCACCGCTCCGCGATCGCAAGGAAGACATCCCTCTCCTCGCCCGCGAATTCCTCTCCGAGTTCGGCCAGCAGTACGGACGCCCCCACGTCGAGATCGCCGACGCCGCCCTCACCGCACTCAAGCAATACCACTGGCCCGGCAACGTCCGCGAGCTCCGCAACGTCATCGAGCGCGTCCTGATCCTCAATCCGAAAGCCCAGCGCATCGAATCCAAGCATCTCCCCATGCTCGTGCAACGGACGGAGGGTGTATCTCAGCGCGCCGAAGGCAGCGCCTCCACCCGCGCAACCAACGGCAATCGCGAAGAGTTCTCCACCCTCCTCCAAGCCCGCGAAGCCTACGAGCGCGATTACATCCTCAAAGAATTAGACCGCTGCCACGGCAACGTCTCCCGCGCCGCCGAATCCCTCGGCCTCGAGCGCTCCCACCTCTACCGCAAAATGAAAGCCCTCGGCATCAGCACCCACGACTAACTGCCGCGGCCTTGTAGTTCTCACCCGCTTTTTAGATCGTCATTCCGCCTCTCTTAAATTGTCATCCTGACCCAGAGCGTAGCCGAAGGGGAAGGACCTGCTTCTTGCTTGTTCTACCGGATTAGAAGTGGGCTTTAGCCCACTGTCTACGTCACAATAGAGAGGGCTTTAGCCCCGGGCCTTCAGCATCAGTCGACGCCGATGTAGCCCATAGGCTACACTGAAATAGTGATCGAAATCCGCGAGACGGAGACCTTCTCGAGCTGGCTAAAAGCTCTCCGCGACGATCGTGCAAGAGCCAGGATCGCCGCCCGGATTCGACGCCTCGCCGTCGGAAATAAAGGCGATGTGAAGCCAGTCGGCGAAGGCATCAGCGAACTTCGCATCAACGAAGGCGAGGGCTATCGCGTCTATTTCGTTCAACGCGGAGCGGTACTCATCGTCCTCCCCTGCGGCGGTGACAAGGCCACGCAGAACAAAGACGTCGCAACCGCGAAACGACTTGCAAAGGAGATCCAATGAGTGCTGTAAAAGCCAAGCCTGCCGAAAAGACCAAGCCCTTCGATCCGGCTGAGTACCTCGACACGCCAAAGGCGATCGCCGCCTACATGACCGAAGCACTCGAAACCGGCGACCCAGCGTTTGTCGCCGACGCGCTCGGCGTCATCGCCCGTGCTCGTGGCATGTCGGAGGTCGCCCGCGAAGCTGGCGTCTCACGAGAAAGCCTTTACCGCGCCCTTAGCCCAGACGGCAATCCGGAATTCGGCACCGTCCTGCGCGTCGCCCGCGCACTCGGCCTGCGCCTCACCGTCACCCCCGAGCCCAATCAAGCAGCCTGACACCAACGCAACTCCGTTACCGTCCCGTCCCGAATCACGCCCTTACGATCGCACCCTCCGATAAAGAATCGTGCCCTCTTCATACCCCGCCCCCACAAACGTCATCCCGCACTTCTCCATCACCCGAATCGAAGCGGGCAAGCTCGGAAACGTCTGCGCCACGATGTCCTCGACGTCCGCATGGCTCAGCGCCCATCGAACGAACGCCTGCGCCGCCTCCGTCGCATAGCCACGCTCTCGATACTCCGCAAGAACCGAATACCCAATCTCGCATTCGTCCGGCTTCGCCGCTCTGCGAAACCCGCCCACTGTTCCAATCAGCGTCATCGCCCCACCGTCCTCCCGCAACGCAATATAACGATGCCATCCAACATCCGCCGGGTCCGACGCAAATCGATCCCGCAGAAACTGCAGCACGTGCGGCTCCCAATGCTCTGGCGGCCACGTCTCCGGGACCCGCGCCGTCACAGCGCTCGCAAACTCGCCACGTCCTGCTTCCTCCGCGTCAACGCTGTAGGTCGTAATCGCAATCAACGCCAACCGCGGCGTCGCGATATCTTCCACGAGATCGAATGTCATGTGAGACTCTCCTGTCCTCAAAGAACGCAATCAACGGGCACACCTCGCCGCTCGGCGAATTCGCCGAGAGCATTTGTTGAGCGCAAAAAGTTCAGGCAGTCATAGGCAGACCCGCAGTCTATACCCCCCAATCGACATACGCCAGATTCTCGCCTGCCCTCCGATATACTTCTCCCACCTGTCAACGGAGACTCGCTCATCCATGCGCCAAAACCTGATCCTCGCCTGCATCCTCTGCCTCGTTCCCTCCACCCTCGTCGCGCAGGATAGCAACACGCCCATCCACAAAGACACCACTCCGCTAGTCGACATCTACAAAGACCTGCACGCCCACCCCGAGCTCTCCCACCACGAGGAGCGCACCTCCGCCATCCTCGCCCAGAATCTCCGCGACGCCGGCTACACCGTCACCGACCACGTCGGCCTCTACCCCGACGGCTCGCATGCCTTCGGTGTCGTCGCCATCCTCAAGAACGGCCCCGGCCCCACCCTCCTCGTGCGCGGCGACATGGACGCACTCCCCATCATCGAAGAAACCGGCCTCCCCTACGCCAGCCACGTGATGACCAAGACCGCCTCCGGTCAGGACACCGGCGTCATGCACGCCTGCGGCCACGACGTCCACACCACCGTCCTCATCGGCACCGCCCGCGCCATGGCCGCAACAAAATCGCAGTGGCACGGCACACTCATGCTCATCGGCCAACCCTCCGAAGAAACCATCGACGGTGCCAAGGCCATGCTCGCCGATGGACTTTACGCTCGCTTCGGCACACCCGACAAGATCATCGGCCTCCACGACACCAACCGGCTTCCCGCCGGCAAAATCGGCTACGTCATCGGCCCCACCCTGGCCAGTTCAACGTCAATCGACGTCATCATCCACGGCATCGGCGGCCACGGCTCCGCGCCGCAGCTCGGCCGCGATCCCATCACCCTCGCCGCCCTCTACATCACCCAGATCCAGACCATCGTCAGCCGCGAAGAAGATCCCCAGGATCCCTCCGTCGTCACCGTCGGCGACATCCACGGCGGCACCAAGCGCAACATCATCCCAGACGAAGTCAAGCTCGAACTCACCACCCGCTCCTTCACCGACAAGAGTCGCCAGACCATCATCGACGGCCTCAAACAAATGGCCGCCGGCCTCACCCTATCCGCCAACCTGCCCCCAGAGAAGGCCGTAACCGTCAACGTCCTCGAGAACGAATCGACCCCCGTCATGTTCAACGATCCCACCTTGATGAAGTCCGTCAGCACGACGCTGATCAAGACCTTCGGCGCCGACCGCGTGGTCGAGCAACAGAGAATCATGGGTAGCGAAGACGTTGGTGTCTTCGGCCTCGATCGCAAGATACCCGTGGCGTTCTTATGGCTCGGAGCCATGGAACCAGCCAAATTCGCAGCTGCCGAGGCCGCCGGAAAGTCGCTCCCCGGTCCCCACACCAGCCACTTCGAACCCCTCCCTCAACCCACCATCGAAACCGGCGTAGAAGCGATGACCACCGTCGCGACCTCACTCCTCCAACCCTAGCGCATCCTCCGGTAACGGACCGTCCCCGCATCGTCGCCCTCGCCCACGTAGCTCATCCCGCACCGCTCCATCACCTTGATCGACTCCGGCAGCCGCGGATACGTCTGCGCGCTCACCGACTGCACCCCCTCCACCCTCAGCAGCCAATCCACCAGCGTCCGCGCCGATGCCGCTGCATACCCTCGCCGCTGAAATGCCGGCAGCGTCGAATACCCAATCTCCACATCCCCCTGCGCCCGCGGAAATCCCCCAATCGCTCCCACCAGCGTCCTCGGCCTCGTCAACCCACCATCCAGCACCACATACCGATGCCATCCAAAACTCGCGGGCCACTCGTCATACTGCTTCTGAATGATCCGATACACATGCGGCTCCCAATCCACAGGCGGCCACTCCCGCGTAAGCTTTGCCCGCAGCAGCGCCCCCAGCCCCGCCGCGTCGGAACTATGCTCGGCCGCAAGCATCTCGGATGTAATCGCCACCAGGCGCAGGCTGCCAACCTTCAGTTCGGGTACGCGCGCAGTTCGGGCTTGCAAGCCTAATACGGCTCCCCACTGCAAAAAATCAATCACGCTGCATCCTCCGCCTATTTGTTTCGGCTCTCTGCCAGCTTCTGATTCCTGTGCTGCGTCTCTGCCAACTGCTCCAACTGCCTGCGCCAGTCCAGCTCCTCGACAAACCCGCGCGAGCTTCTCCACTCATCCTGCACCTTCACAAACAGCTCCAGGAACACCCTCGTCCCCAGCAGACCTTCAATATCCTTGCGCGCCGTCGTCCCAATCTGTTTCAGCATCGCGCCCTGCTTGCCAATCAGAATCGCCTTCTGGCCCTCGCGCTCGCAGAAGATCGCGGCCGTAATCTTCGTCACCGGCAGCTTACCAGCCTTGCTCTTCTTTAGACTCTCCGGCTCCTCCCACCGCTCAATCACCACCGCAGCCGCGTAAGGAACCTCTTCGCCGGTCAACAGCAAAATCTTCTCACGAATAATCTCCGCCGCCAGAAACCTTTCCGGCTGATCGGTCAGCTGATGCTTCGGGAAATTCCTCTGCCCCTCCGGCAGCTGCGCGACCAACTTATCCAGCAACAGCTCCAACCCTTCCTTCTTCTTCGCCGAAATCGGTATCACATCCGCAAACGTATGCAGCGACGTCCAGTGCGCAATCAAGGGCAGCAGCGCACTCTTCGGCAGCGCATCAATTTTATTCAGGACCAGAATCACCGGACAATCCAGCTTCTTCACCAGCTGCAGCGAAAAATCATCCTCCGCCTTCGACAGCAGCCGCCGATGCTGCCCCAGCGTCCTCACCTTCCGCGCCTCCGCAAACTCTTCGCTCGTCCGCGGCTTCTCCGCCACCGGTAGCCGATGCGTCACGTCCACCAAAAAAATCACCGCATCGCGAGTCTCCAGGGCATCATGCACCTCCTGCATCATGCGCTTATCCAGCTGCGT
>JBEKFF010000211.1:0-6180 GCA_050013455.1 Acidobacteriaceae bacterium
CCCAGGCTGGGATTGATTCTGGTGGACGAGGAGCACGATCAGAGCTACAAACAGGAGGAGACGCCGCGCTACAACGCCCGCGATGTGGCCGTTATGAGGGCCAAGATCGAAGGCGCCGTGGTAGTGATGGGCTCGGCGACGCCGTCGCTGGAGAGCTGGCAGAACTCGGTCACGGGCAAGTACCAGCGCATCGAGATGCGGGAGCGGGTAATGCACCGCTCGCTGCCCGAGGTCGAACTGATCGATATGCGGCGCGAGTTTCAGGAGACGGGGCAGGAGCAGCTTTTTTCCCGCGCGCTGGTGGAGCAGACGCAGACCGCCCTGGATCGCGGCGAGCAGGCGCTGATCCTGCTGAACCGGCGCGGCTATTCGTTTGTGGTGATCTGCCGGGCCTGCGGCGAAAAGCTGGAGTGCCAGAACTGCGCCATCTCGCTCACCCACCACAAGCCCCCGGGAGACGATGCCGGGTTGGCCCGCGCCGGCCAGCTCCTGGAGTGCCACTACTGCGGCTTCAGCCGCACCGTTCCCGCCCGCTGCCCCAAGTGCGACAGCGAGCACCTTTACTATCTTGGCGCCGGATCGGAGCAGGGCGAAGAGCGGTTGACGGAGATCTTCCCCACCGCGCGCATCGGCCGCATGGACCGCGACACGGTGCGCGGGCGCTACGATCTGGAGCAGCTGCTGGCGCGCCTCCACTCCGGCGAGATCAACCTGCTGGTGGGCACGCAGATGATCGCCAAGGGGCACGACATTCACGGGGTGACGCTGGTCGGCGTGGTGGGGGCGGACTTCGCCCTGGGGCTGCCGGACTTTCGCGCGGCGGAGCGGGTGTTTCAGCTACTGACGCAGGTGAGCGGGCGGGCGGGACGCGGCGAGCTTCCCGGAAAGGTGCTGGTGCAGACGTATCAGCCGGATCATTACGTGAACCAGTTTGCGCGGGAGCACGACTACACCGGGTTCGCCGCGAGGGAGCTTTATTTTCGGCGGGCGATGCGGTATCCGCCGTTCAGCGTGCTGGCCAACGTGATCATTCAGAGCGAGCGCCTGGAGGAAGTCCTGGAGTGGTCCACCAAGCTCGGGCGGTGGCTGCAGGGGCGCAAACTGGAGGGCGTGCGGGTGCTGGGGCCGGCGGCCGCGCCGAACTCGCGGCTGAAACGCATCTACCGCTACCACCTGGTGCTGAAGGCGGATCGAAGAGATGTGCTGGGGGCGGCGCTGCGAGAGATGCTGGCGGTGGTGGATCGCGAGGAGATCCCGCGGCGGTCGGTTGTGGTGGATGTGGACCCGATGCATTTGATGTAGCGAGGGTCCAGAGCTCAGGGTACAGGCGCTGCATGGCGCGGCCTGCTGAGGGTCGTGATGGACCTTGGAGATTGGTGGTGGAAGGGCGGGTAATCCTCTGGGCCCTGAACTTCCCTGGGCCCTGAACCCTGAATTTCCCTGGACCCTGAACTTCCCTCGACCCTGAACGCTAGCCGAGCGCCTGGAGATCCTTACCCGGCTTGAAACGAACGGCCTTGCCGGGGGTGATGGTGACCTCGGTGCCGGTGCGCGGATTTCGTCCGACGCCGGTTTTCCGGGGCTTGACGGTGAAGACGCCGAAGCCGCGGAGTTCGATGCGGTCGCTACCGCCCAGGGCCTTCTTCATCGCTTCAAAGATGGCGTCCACGGCGGATTCTGCCTTGGTCCGTGGAAGGCCGGTGCGTTCAACTACCCGCTGGATTAGGTCCTGTTTGATCAATGGATGTCGCCTTCCTGTGCTCAAGTCCCACATCGTGGGGAGGGTCGTAATGTCTTTCAGCCTACACTGCGATGGTAGAAACCCTTGATTTGGTTGTCAATTTTTCCTCAGATCAGGTTGGCAAAATCTGGCAGGGAGGCTCGGTAGGGACTAAAGTTTGCGGTAGGCTCAAAGGGACGTACTATCCGATGGAAAGGTTTGTGCGCGGCCAAGCCGGCCGCAGCCGTGGGAACGAGATGTCGATTAAGAGCGATAGATGGATTCGGACGCAGGCTGTTGAGAACAAGATGATCGAACCGTTCAGTGAGAAACAGGTGCGCGAGGGCGTGATCTCGTACGGGCTTTCGTCGTACGGATATGACCTGAGGGTCTCAAACGAGTTCAAGATTTTCACGAACGTGAATAGCGCGATCATCGATCCGAAGAATTTCGATGAGCGCTCGTTCGTGTCGGTTGAGGCAGACAGTATCATTGTTCCGCCGAACAGTTTTGCCCTGGCGCGCTCGGTGGAATACTTCCGCATTCCGCGCGATGTGCTGACGATCTGCGTGGGCAAGAGCACGTATGCGCGCTGCGGGATTATTGTGAACGTGACCCCGTTCGAGCCGGAGTGGGAGGGGTTTGTGACCCTCGAGATTTCGAATACAACGCCGCTGCCGGCGCGCATCTATGCCAATGAAGGCCTGTGCCAGATACTTTTCTTCCAGAGCGATGAGGTATGCGAGGTAAGCTATGGAGATCGCAACGGCAAGTATCAGAGGCAGCAGGGAATTGTTTTGCCGAAGCTGTAACAAAATAGCTGAACGATGGAATCAACGTAGCGGAACGATGGAATCAACGCTGCGGAACGACGGAAACGGGCCTGCTGGAGGATTGAATTCTTGCTGCTGGAGAAGTAGATCAGGATTGCTGGACGAGTGAAGAAGACTGCTGGGCGAACATCCAAACACCGCCGGTCGGCGACAGAAAGAGCGATCCCCGGCGTAATGAGAATCGCAGCTCGTGACGAATAAAATGAAAGCGAATATCGGTGTAGTTGCGGCGGACTCCCTGCGCTCGATGGGGTTGGTGGCGATCCTTGAGGAAACCGCCGGCGTAGAGGCGTATCCCCTGATGCTGGACGACGTGTGCAGCGCCCAGGATCTTGACCTCGTTCTGCTGGACCTGCAGGAGCCGCTGGAGGCAATCCTGCACACGATCACGCACATTCGCAGAGAGCGACCGTCGTTGAAGCCGGTGGTGATGGGCGAGCCCCTGACCCCGGAACAGATACAGGCCGTGATTGGAGCGGGCGCGAAGGGGTTTCTGCTGCGCAGCGCCGGTGTGAGCGAGATCAGCATGGCCATGGAGATCATTCTGGATGGATCCATCTGGGCGCCGCGCAAAGTTCTGGCGCGGCTGGTGGAGGCGGGAACCGCAGGAGCGGAAAACCTCGCGCCGCCCCCCGCGCCGCATGAGTCCATCGAGGAGATGATCACCGGGCGCGAGCGTGAAGTGCTGCACCTGCTGATGAATGGGCGTTCCAATCGAGAGATTGCGGCGGCCATGGGAATTGAGCAGGCAACCGTGAAAGCGCACCTCGGAAGGATGCTGCGCAAGACGCGCGCGAAGAATCGTGTGGAACTCACGCTGCGGGCAATGGAACAAAAGGACCAAGAGGATGAGTAAGTTACCGTCGAACGCCGGGAAGTAGCGAATTTGTGGGGAAATTCCGGGCGTAAGTCTTTAGTAACAATCGAAGGTCTACAGTACTAGGTACTCTTGTAACCTATGGGCGTAATGGTGCATAGTAATCCCAGTACAAACCTGGGAGAATAGGGTTGCGAAAGTGGCTGCTAATAGCAGCATTTTCGCAACCCACTTTTTTTGTGTTCCGGGTGAATCAAGGTGGGTACCACGCCGGGGGTGGGTACAACTCGAGGGGGCTGGCGTCCATCAGATAAGTTGTGGCCCAGGGTTCTATGTTCTTCGCCGCAAATTAGTTTTGAATGAAAGGTTTAAATGAAAAAGGTTATTGGAGTTCTGTGCGGCATGGCGATGTGCGTGAGTGTTGTCTCTGCCCGGGCGCAGGATGAGGGCAAGCTGACTGACCGTATGGAAGCGGCAACCGCCGTGATCGACCAGGTGATGTCTGTTCCAGACAAGGCGATTCCGCAGTCGATTCTGTCGGGCGCGCACTGCGTCGTCGTGATTCCGTCCTACAAGAAGGCAGCATTCGGCATTGGAGCGCAGTACGGCCAGGGTGTTGCGACCTGCCGCACGCCTCGCGGCTGGAGCGCTCCGGTGTTCGTACAGTTGACCGGCGGCAGCTTCGGCTTCCAGATTGGCGGTCAGGCGACTGATCTGATCCTGGTTGCGATGAATCACAATGGCCTCGAAGACATGTTGAAGAATAAGGTCAAGCTGGGTGCTGATGCTGCAGCTTCGGCCGGTCCCGTTGGACGCAATGCGCAGGCGGGCACCGACTGGAAGCTCAACGCGGAGTTTCTGACCTACTCGCGCAGCAAGGGCTTGTTCGCGGGCATCGATCTGGATGGCACCGTGCTTTCGCAGAATGATGACTTCACGCGCCAGGAGTATGGCCATGATGTTCCGTTCGGCGAGGTTCTGCACGGCGACGTGCCGACCCCTGAGAATGCGCGTAGTTTCGTTCACACCGTCGCTCGGTACTTCGTAGTGTCCAAGGACGACCAGTAAGATCAGCGATCCGAAAAGGTTGCAGGGAGGGATGGCTTCGGCCATCCCTTTTCCTGTTTGCGAAGGCGCGGCTTTCGCTGCGGTTGGGCGGAAAAGTAGAAGTTGCGTACACTGATGGTTGTTGGCGACTGCGATTCAGAACGTGGCGGTGCGAAAGATCAGTCTGCGTGAGCGGCTGGAGAACCTGGCGCTGCAGTTGGTGGCCGGAGCGGTGGGGATATTGCCGCGCAGCGTGGCGAGAGCGGCTGGCGCGGGCCTGGGCGCCGCGGCATGGGTACTGCTGGGCCGGTTGCGCCGCGTGGGCCTGCGGAATCTGGAACTCGCATTCCCTGAGAAGACAGAAGCCGAGCGCGAGGCAATTCTGCGCGGCGTGTTTCGCTCGCTGGGATGGCAGGTCGGCGAGTTCTGCAAGATGAGCGGATACACCCGGGACCAGGCATCAAAATTTATCCGCTACGACGGTCTGGAGAATTATCTTGCTGCGCGGGAGAAGGGCAAGGGCGTGCTGGTCTTGACCGGCCACCTGGGAGCGTGGGAGCTGTCAAGCTTTTACCACTCGCTGATGGGGTATCCCATGTCGCTGGTGATCCGCCGGCTGGACAATCCGCTGGTGGACGAATTTGTGAATCACATTCGGTGTCTGCATGGAAACAAGGTGATTCATAAGGACGACTTTGCGCGCGGCCTGCTGAGCTCGATGCATCGGGGAGAGACGGTGGGGATCCTGATGGACACGAACATGACGCCGCCGCAGGGGGTGTTTGTGCCCTACTTCGGGGTCGACGCCTGTACCGCGTCGGGCCTTGCGCGCGTTGCGCTGCATTCGGGCGCGGCCGTGCTGCCCGGCTTCCTGGTGTGGGAGGAGGCGGAGAAAAAGTACGTGCTGCGCTTTGGTCCTGAGCTGGAACTGGTTCGGACAGGAGATCTGGCCAGCGATATTCTGGCCAACACGGCGCTCTTTACGGCGACGATTGAGGCGTATGTGCGACGCTATCCCGAGCAGTGGCTGTGGGTGCATCGCCGCTGGAAGACCAGGCCCGAAGGCGAGGAGCGGCTGTACGGATGAGCGCGAAGACTCTTACTGCGGCGGAAGTTGGCGAGCTGTTGGGAGTCGCTACGGCGGCGACCGCGGTGATCTCGCGCGTGTCTGCGCTGCAGGGTGCGGGGCCGGATGCGTTGGTGTTTGCGGAGGATGAGCGGGCGCTGGCTGCGGCGCTGGCGACGGGGGCCGGGCTGATCCTGGCTCGAGCGGGAAAGGCTGCGGAGGCGGACCAGCGAGTGCTGGTGGTGAAGGATCCGCGCTATGCCTTCGCGCTGTGTGCGAAGGCGCTGGCCGAGGTGAGGACGGAGAGTGAGGTGCATGCTTCCGCCGTGATTGACGCGTCGGCGAAGCTGGGCCTGCGGGTGAAGATTGGAGCGCGCGCGGTGGTGGAGGCAGACGTGGTCCTGGGGGATGACGTGGAGATCGCCGCGGGAGCGGTGATTCTGCGCGGTGTGGAGATTGGGAATCGGGTCGTGGTGCAGGCTGGCGCAGTCCTGGGCGCGACGGGTTTTGGCTATGTGCGCAATGCTGCGACAGGCGAGCATCTGCTGTTTCCGCAGCAGGGGCGGCTGGTGATTGAGGACGACGTGGAGATTGGCGCGAACACCACGATCGATCGTGGGGCGCTGGGCGAGACCCGCATCGGGCGCGGGACCAAGATCGACGACCAGGTGCACATTGGACACAACTGCAGGATCGG
>JBEKFF010000212.1:0-6160 GCA_050013455.1 Acidobacteriaceae bacterium
AACAGAAGTCCGCACAAAAATACGAGTCCGAAACATACAACTGATTCTCGCCAAAGTTCGGATCCGCAATCGCCCCCGCGTTATAAAACGAAGTGAGCACCGTCCCCGGCACCGTCGCCACCACCCATCCCGAATCCTTAAATCCAATCCGCGAAATCGCCGCACCCTCACCGCTCACAGCGCTGCGCCGCTCCACGCGCCACGCCCCACCCGCCAACAACATTCGCCCATCCGCATCCATCTTTGGAGCATCCGCCGCAACAGCCACCGGCCCACCCCGCCCCCACACCTCAAGCTCGCTCAGTATGTATCCAAAAGGCGAAGTAGGCCGCGTCATCAACACCCGCACAAACCGCGCATGCGCCGGCACCCCCAGCCGAGTCTCCTCCACACCCTTCGGCGAAATCCCTCCACCCACCCGATGAACATCCGTCCACTTCACCTCATCGTCCGAGACCTGCACACTCCCTTCAGCGGCCGGCGCAATCCAATGCAAGTCCACGCGATCAAACGTGCACCGCGCCCCCAAATCCACACTCACCCACTCCTCCGCAGACCCCGCGCTCATCCACGAGCTCGTAAAGTCATACGGCCCGCCGACCTCCACCCGCGCGCCCCCGCGATAAAACTCCACCTGCCCCACCATCCACGAAATCCCTCGCGCCTCCGGATGATTCAACCACTCGCACGACACGCGATAAAACCGGCTCGCACACACCCGGCTCAACGTCAGCCACGGATAAGTAAGCCACATCCCTTTCACTAGATCCGGCGGATAATTCTCCCCCGGCATCTCCTCCTCCGCCTTCGCCGAGCCCACCTCCTCCCACGCCCGCCCGTCATTCGACACCGCCACCTCGAACCGCAAATCCTTCGCAGCCACCCATTCCGGCAGCGCCACAAAAACCCGCATCCGATCCACAGCCGGCGCCAGATCGGAGCCGCCCACCTCTACCTGCACCCACACTTTCTCGCCCTCCAGCTTCAGCCCGATAGGAGGGAAGTGGTCCAGCACAATCTCCCTGTCCGGCTTCGTCAACACACCATCCACACTGGTCGACACCGCCACCCACCGCGGCATGTGCGTGTCCTTGATCCCGTCCGTCACCAGCTGCGCCGTCAGGTTGTAGTCGTAGCTGCTCGAGTGCTTCGCCGCCCGCCGCAGCGCCAGGTTCCGATACGTCGTCGCATCCACCCGCATCGTCGGCGAAAACACATCGCCCGCCGCCCCCGGATAGATCCCCAACCCACGCGTAAACTCACCCTTCGTCCCACCCACCAACTCCGCTGCCATTCCCTCAACCGGAGCATCCAGCGTCTCCGCGGCCGCCACCGTCCCGGCGGCCAATCCCGGCAGCGCCACCTCACCAGCCGCAATCATCGAGCTCTTCAGAAACGTGCGCCGCGATAAAGACAAAGCAATTCCTCCCGTAACCTGTAGTTGCGTTTGCGCCAACTCGCTCTCACGAAACAAGCCGCTGCGTTGTACGAACATACTATCCGCAGCCGCACGCCTCCGCGCACTTGCCACCAGTCCACGCCTGCCGGTACGATCACCGCGTTCGGTATTTCGCACGCGCCGGACGATTCAAGACAGCACCATCCCAGGAAGGCTTCCATGAGACAGTCCTTCAGCATCGGTATTGGAGGCGCCGCCGGCCAAGGCGTCGCCACTCCCGGAGACATCTTCGCCAAGATTTTCAGCCGCCGCGGCCTCCACCTGAACGCCTACAACGCCTACCAATCCATCATCCGCGGCGGCCACACCTTCCTCACCATCCGCACCGGCCCCGACAAAATCCCCACCACCAACGGCCATCTCGACCTCCTCATCCCCCTCAACCAGGACACCGCCGATCGCCACCTCTCGCTCCTCACCGCCGGCGGCGCCTGCCTCTTCAACGCCGACACCATCCACCCCGGCCAGCCCGCCGACGGCGTCCAACTCTGCCCCCTCCCCGTCTCCAAGCTAGCCGACATCAGCCGTAACAAAGTCGCGCAAAACACCCTCGCCATCGGCGCCGCCCTCAGCATGATGGGCATCGGCTTCAACTCCCTCGAGAGCGTCCTCGAAGAACAGTTCCGCAAAAAGGAACGCGCCGTCATCGACGAAAACATCGCCATCGCCCGCGCCGGCTACGACTACGCCACCCAGAATCTCAAGCCCTTCGATCACGCTCTCCCCCTCACCGACGCCGGCTACGCAGTCCTCAGCGGCAACGAGGCCATGGCCATGGGAGCCGCCGCCGCCGGCCTCAAATTCTACTGCGCCTATCCCATGAGCCCCGCCACCGGCGTCCTCCACTGGATGGCCTCCCACGCCCGCAAGGCCGACATCATGGTCCGCCAGGTCGAAGACGAAATCGGCGTCATCAACATGGCCATCGGCGCCGCCCACGCCGGCGTCCGCGCCATGTGCGCAACCTCCGGCGGCGGTTTCGCGCTCATGAGCGAAGGCCTCGGCCTCTCCGCGCAAGCCGAAATCCCGGTCGTCGTCATCGACTGCCAGCGCGCCGGCCCCTCCACCGGCGTCCCCACCAAGACCGAGCAAGGCGACCTCTGGCAGATGCTCGGCGCAGCCTTCGGCGACTTTCCCCGCGTCATCGCCGCGCCCCTCGACATCGCCGACTGCTTCACCCTCATGCCCGAAATCTTCAACATCACCGACCGCTTCCAGTGCCCCGGCATCGTCCTCGCCGACCTCCTCCTGGCCGAAGGCCGCCTAACCGTAGACCCCGACCTCCTCGACTTCAACCCCACCATCGACCGCGGCGAACTCATCACCACCAACGGCGAGCCGCACGACTCTGCCGAACCAGCCAAATACCTCCGTTACAAAATCACCCCCAGCGGCGTCTCCCCGCGCGTCATCCCGGGCATCCCCGGCTACACCCACGTCGTCTCCTCCGACGAGCACGACGAAGACGGCGTCCTCATCTCCGACGCCTACACCAACCACGCCAAGCGCCGCGCCATGATGGAAAAGCGCATGCGCAAGATGGACGGCATCGCCGCCTCCATCCCCCCGCCGCAACTCCGCGGCCCCGCCACCGCCGACGTCACCCTCATCGGCTGGGGTTCCACCTTCGGCGTCATCGACGAAGCCTGCGAGCTCCTCCGCGAGCAGGGTATCTCCGTCAACCATCTCCCCATCCGCTGGCTCGTCCCCCTCCACGGCGACGCGATCCTCGACATCCTCAACAACGCGCTCCACACCATCATCATCGAGAACAATTTCAGCGGCCAGTTCGCCCGCTACCTGCGCAGCGAAACTAGCTTCGTCGCCACCGGCCACATCCGCAAATACGACGGCGAGCCCTTCTTCCCCCAACACATCGTCGACGCCGTCAAGGAACAACTAGCCGGCGCAACCACCCTCTCCATCCCCGAACACGAAGTCATGGTCTAGCCCAAACACTCCACCACGCACTCCCAGGAGAAAACGATGGCGACAGAAATCATCACCCCAAATCAGATCACCATGGCGAACTTCAAAGGCCGCGTCGAGCCCGACTGGTGTCCCGGCTGCGGCGACTACGGCGTCCTCGCCGCCGTCCAGAAAGCCCTCGTCGAGCTCCAGATCCCCCAGCACGAAGTCGCCACCATCAGCGGCATCGGCTGCTCCTCCAACTTTCCCGGCTTCATCGAAACCTACGGCATGCACACCCTGCACGGCCGCTCCATCCCCGTAGCCACCGGCGTAAAGATGGCCAACCACGCCCTCACCGTCCTCGTCACCGGCGGCGATGGCGACGGCTTCGGCATCGGTTGCGGCCACTTCGTCCACGCCATGCGCCGCAATGTCGACCTCACCTACATGGTCATGGACAACCAGATCTACGGCCTCACCACCGGCCAAACCAGCCCCACCAGCCGCCTCGCCGCCAAGACCAAGACCACCCCCTTCGGCAACGTAGAGCGCCCGGTGAACCCCATCGCTCTCGCGCTAGCCGCCGGCGCCACCTACGTAGCCCGAGGCTTCTCCGCCGAACAAAAGCACCTCACCGAGCTCATCAAAAACGCCATCCAGCACAAGGGCTTTTCCTTCCTCGACATCTTCAGCCCCTGCGTCACCTACAACCACGACAACACGGTCCAGTGGTTCCGCCCGCGCGTCAAAAAGCTTGAAGACAACCCCCACTACGACCCCTCCGACTTCAACGCCGCCATGGAAAAATCGCAGCTCTGGGGCGACGAAATCCCCATCGGCAAATTCTACGAGCGCACCGACGTCCCCACCCTCGACGAACTCGAACCCGTCCTGAACCCCGGCCCGCTAGTCCACCAAAGCAACCGCATCCCCGCCGCCACCGCCAAATCCTTCATCGACGAACTCATGTAAGTTGGGCGACACCAAAAGAAAGACAAGTGCATGTGCTCCTGCACCTGTCTTTGCATTTGTCGTTGCCCGTGCTTTTATTTCTGTCATTCCCTTTGGGAATCTGCTTCTTCTTTTGCACTTGCCTTTCTGGCTGTCATTCCGCACCCTGAGCTCGTCGAAGGCGGAAGGAATCTGCTTCTCACCGCCGCCAACCCCGTCATCTCGACCGGAGCCGCGCGGCTTCATGCGCGGCGCAGTGGAGAAACCCCTGTATTGCCTTTGCCGTTGCTCGTCCTCCCCACCACCCCTACGCCCGTCCAGCAAACTCCTTTAACTCCGTCGACACCTTCACCTTCTCCCCCTCCTTAATAAACAGCGGCACCTTGATCTCCAGCCCAGTCTCCAGCCGCGCCATCTTCGTCGCGCCACTCGACGTATCCCCGCGCACCGCAGGCTCCGTATGCGCCACATCCAGCTCCACAAAAATCGGAAGCTGCAGCCCAATCGGTTCGCCGTTATACAAACGCACCTGCAGAGCGGTCCCGTCGATCAGATAATCCATCGCATCGGCCAGCATGTTTCCCGACAACGTGAGCGTTTCAAAGCTCTCCTGGTTCAGAAAGTAAGAACCCTGGGCATCGCTATACAGATACGTAGCCGGCACCAGCTCCAGGTCCGGCTCATTGAACTTGTCCTGCGCCTTGAACGTCTTCTCAAACACCGCGCCCGTCAGCAAATTCCGCATCTTCAACCGCACGAGCGTTTGCCCACCCCGCGCCGTCGGCGTACTAATGTCCGAATCCAAACAGGCATACGGAGAACCCTCAAACTCAAACATTGTCTTACGCTTCACATGGATTGCTTCAACCATTCCGGCCATAACGTCCTCTTTCACTTGCAACGACAGGCCGCCAACCACACAGCAAACCCACGTCCAATTCTCCAATCAAGTATAAAGGCCCAAGCGAACCCCAGGTACCCCGAGGCTTCAGCCACCAAGGTATCCCTAGCTCAGCGAACCCCAGGTACCCCGAGGCTTCAGCCTCGGGTCTCTTACCCTGGCATAGACTTGGGCTTTAGCCCTGAGGTATGCCCTCGCTCCCCTATCAATCGCGCCTTCGAAGGGGCACGGCACTGTAGCCCAAGGCTTAAGCCTTGGGTTTCACTGCCGTAACATCACGTGTCCAAAACGGCTTTTGCCGCCGAGGGAAGGCGTGCTCGATTGCCACCCTCTGTGGCCTCTGCGATCATCTGCTTTAGCAATCATCATGCCCACCACCGCGCACGCTCGTTTCACACCCCTCCCCACCTCCATCCACACCCTCGTCGAATCCACCCCCAACGCCATCCTCCTAGAAACCTCGCGCTTCCACGCCACCAACCACCACAGCTATCTCTTCCTCAACCCCACCCGCATCCTCACCGCCAACACCCTCGAAGAAATCCCCACGCTCTTCTCCGACATCGAAGCCGCGCTAGCCGAAGGCCTCCACATAGCCGGCTATCTCTCCTACGAATGCAACGGCCACTTCGAACCCTCCACCGCCCGCTCCACAGCCTCCACGCACCGAGAAGAAGATCCTGTTGTCCCAGCCCTCGCACTCCGGGTGCCCCATTCATACGCGCACTTGCGGATGGGTGGGGAAGCAGATACCCGACCCAACGATCTCCCTCTCGCTCGCCTCGCCGCCTACCCCGCACCCATCATCTTCGACCACGCCACCGGCCAGTTCCTCCCCCCGACCCCTCAACTCCCACCCACACCCCCAACCCACACCGCAGCAATCCTCACAAACCCCACTCTTCGCATCCCCACCCCTGACTATCTCGCCGCCATCG
>JBEKFF010000213.1:0-8535 GCA_050013455.1 Acidobacteriaceae bacterium
TTTGCTGACGAGTTGGAGGTCGCCGTAGCTGTTGGTCACGGAGCCGGATTTTTCGTACAGGTTGGCGGCGGGAAAGACTACGTCGTCAAGTGCCGCGGTCTCGGTGAGGAAGAGATCCTGGACGATGAGGAAGGTTGATTTGAGGGTGGCGGGGTCGATGCCGTAACGCTTGATGGGGTTCGATCCTACGACGTAGAGCGCGGAGAGATTGCCGGCGGCTGCTGCGTCGAACATGGCGAGGAGGTCGAGGCCGGGGGCGTCCGCGGCGCCGTATTCGGTGGCGATGGTGCTGCCGGCGAGGGACTGGTAGCCGGGGAGTGCGTCGGGGAGCAGGCCCATGTCGGAGGCGCCGCGGGAGTTGGCATAGTCGGCCAGCAGGGCGAACTTGGCGTGGGGGAGGGCCGCGATGAGCGAGGCTAGTTCGCCGCCGCGAAGTTCGTTGCCTACGATGACGACCAGCTTCTCTTCAGCGTGGAGGGACTTGGCGAAGTCGTTGTCTTCGGCCAGGGATTTGATGAAGGCTCCGTAGCCGAACTGGGCGACGTGGAGGAAGGCCTTGGCCTGGCGACGGAGTTTGATCTCCTCGTGATTGGCGATGTAGAGGCGGGCTTTATTCAGGCGTACATTCGTACGAATATTCCAAGCTGTGAGCGGGGCCTGATTGGTGGGATCGCCGCCGACGAGGAGGATGGCGGGGGAGTTCTGGACGCAGTGCTGGGAGGCGAAGCGGGGCTTGCCTGCGGCGGTCAGCGTGCCTTGGAGCGAGGTGGCGAGCGTGACGAAGTCGGCCGTGCGGTGGTGGTCGATGTTGTTGGTGCCGATGACCGTGCGGGCGAACTTTTGGAGGAGGTAGTTCTCCTCGTTGGTGGTGCGGTTGGAGCCGATGACGCCGATGCTGTTGGGGCCATGCTCCTGACGGAGGTCGCGGAGTCTGGTGCCGGCGAAGTTGAGGGCTTCATCCCAGGAGACGGGGGTGAGCTTGCCGTTTTTGCGGATGAGCGGAGAGGTAAGGCGCTCGATGTTGTTGGCGAAGTCGAAGGCGTAGCGGCCCTTGTTGCAGAGGAAGTCGCCGTTCATGCCGGACTTGTCGCGGTTGTCGCCGCGCACGATTTCGGAGCCGTCGGATACGGAGCGAACGCCGAGGGTGGTCTTGCAGCCATCGCCGCAGTGGGTGCAGACGGTGGCGGTGTGGTTCATCTCCCAGGGGCGGGTTTTGTAGCGGTAGGTGCCGGAGGTGAGCGCGCCTACCGGGCAGGCGTCGATGCACATGCCGCACTGCTCGCAGTCGAGTTGGGCGAGCTCGGTGCCGTTTTCGACGACGCCGGAGAGCTGCGCGGGAACGTTGGGGGCGATGACCGAGGAGGCTCCGCGATTCTGGACGCCGAGGGCGAAGATGTCCATGCCTTCGCCGCACATGCGGACGCAGCGGTAGCAGAGGATGCAGCGGGGGCGATCGAAATAAACGACGGGGGACCACTTCTGCTCTTCGCGGTGATTCTTGGGCTCGGCGTAGAAGCTGTCGGCGGCGCCGTACTTGAAGGTCATGTCCTGCAACTCGCACTCGCCGCCGGCGTCGCATACGGGGCAGTCGAGGGGGTGGTTGCCGAGCAGGAGTTGGAGGGTGGCTTTCCTGGCCTGAGCTATTTCAGGCGACTCGGTGGTGACGTTCATGCCCTCGGTGACCGGGGTAGTGCAGGCGGTCTGGAGCTTGGGCATTTTCTCAATGCGGACGACGCACATGCGGCAGGCGGCCTGGAGCGAGAGGCCGGGGTAGTAACAGAAGGCGGGAATCTCGATGCCGTGGGACTTGCAGGCCTCGATGAGGAGCGTGCCTGCGGGGGCGGTGAGGGTTTGGCCGTCTACTTTGAAGGTTACGTCTGGCATGGTGATTCCTTGTGCTGCTTCCAAAGGGTCTTAGTCTTGCGCAGGCTTTGCGTGTGGTGCGGCATGGCCTGCGGTGGTGGAGGAACTCTTGCTCTGCGCGAGTGCAGCCTCCACGACAGGGCGAATGTTCTCTGGGTGGTCATAGCTATTATCGCCCGTGCCGCAGACCACCTGCTGCTTGTCTTTGGTGACGACGATGATGGTCGGGGTGTAGGTCACATTGATGCGACGGCCGAGGTTCGCGTCCGCCTCCACTGCTTTCGCGAGTGATCCGTCCGGGTCGATGACGAAGGGCATGTGCTGGCCGTGACGCTCGAGCCAGAGTCCGGTGTAGCGCTGCAGATCTTCCTTGTTGGCAATCGTTCTCTGCGCGGCAAAGACATCACTGCGATAGGCTTCCGCAAGTTTCAGGTTGATTTTTTCCTGGATGTAGCGAGCGTCGACCGCGCCCTGGAATGTCCAGACATGAGCCTGCAGCGGAAAGTCGTATCGCATGATGGGAACATGCGTTGCTACAGCCGCTTGAATCTCGATGGGATGTGCGTGTGCACAGGCGGGGCAGCCAAGATCTTCGAAGACAACGATGGCAACGCTATAGCCGGTGGGGGGCTTGAGGAGAGAGAGATCGCGGAGGGAGTTGGCGGGAGCGACGCCAGAGAACTGTGCGTGCAGGGCGATTGGGATCAGCGAGACTGCGAAACCGACAACAAGTGCGAGCAACCTGGATGACTTCATCGATCTACCTTGCTCCTTCCAACGGCGTTGACTGCGAGTGACGGCATTCCGCTAGTGGGCTCCTGCGTGTTCGGGTTCGCCGACCGGTTGAATCTGGATGAGGGGGTTGGCTGGGCGGGCGCCGGCCAGGTAGTCCTCGAATTCAGAGCGGAATTTTTTGACGAAGCCTAGCGTTGGCATGGCAGCTGCGTCGCCGAGTGGGCAGAAGGTGCGGCCCATCATGTTTTCGGCGATGTACTGGACGTTGTCGATGTCTTTTTTTGTTCCGCCGCCGGCGTGAAAGCGGGTGAGGGTCTTCTTGATCCAGTCCGTGCCTTCGCGGCAGGGGATGCACCAGCCGCAGGACTCGTGCTGATAGAAGCGGATGGTGCGGAGGGCGAACTCGACGATGGAGACGGTCTCGTCGAGGACGACGATGCCGCCGGAGCCTAGCATGGAGCCGGCTTTGGCGAGCTGGTCGAAGTCGAGGCCGATGTCGATCTCGTCTGCCTTGAGGACGGGGCAGGAGGCGCCGCCGGGGACGACGGCTTTGAGTTGCTTGCCGTCCTTGATGCCGCCGGCTACGTCGTAGATGGCTTTGCGGAGGGAGTAGCCCATGGGGAGCTCGTAGACGCCGGGGCGCTCGACGTGGCCCGAGATGCCGAAGAGGCGCGTGCCGCCGTTGCGTTCCGTGCCGATTTTGGCGTAGGCCTCGCCGCCCATGAGGAGGATGTGTGGGGCGTTGGCGATGGTTTCGGCGTTGTTGATTACCGTGGGGCCGCCGTAGAGGCCGACGACCGCGGGGAAGGGTGGGCGGATGCGGGGGATGCCGCGCTTGCCTTCGAGCGATTCCATGAGGGCGGACTCTTCGCCGACTTCGTAGGCGCCGGCGCCGGTCTGGGTGATGATGTCGAAGTCGACGCCTTCGTTGCCGAAGATGTTCTTGCCGAGAAAGCCTTTGGCGTAGGCGTCGGCTACAGCCTTCTCCATGATGTTGAGGAGGTACCGATATTCGCCGCGGAGATAGATGAAGCCCATCTTCGAGCCGACGGCCAAGCCGGCGATGATGGTGCCTTCGATAATCGAATGCGGATCTTCGAGGAAGATGAGGTGGTCTTTGCAGGTGCCGGGCTCGGATTCGTCGCCGTTGACGAGGATGTACTTGGGTTTCTCGGAGACCTTGGGGACGAAGGACCACTTCATGCCGGTGGGGAAGCCGGCGCCGCCACGACCGCGCAGGCCGCTGGCTTTCATGGTGTTGATGATCCACTCGGGGCCTTCGGCGATGGCCTTTTGGGTGGCCTTGTAGCCGTCGAGCTCGAGGTAGCGGTCGATGTTGGCAGCGCCCAAGCCAAAGCGTTTGGAGAGGACCTTCACTTCATCGGGATGTGAGGCGAGTGTTGGCATTTTGATTACTTAACCTTGAATTTCCAGTTTACGCGATTTCTCCAGCAGCGCTGTGACGGCGCGACGCGCGTGATGGCTTGGCTTGTGGCGGAGGAAGTACGCCTCAAAGGTGTAGCGCGATATGGTTGCGATGATGATGGCCGCGGTGACCTGGACAAGAAACTCAATGAATGCGGCGGAGCGTGTGCCAAGGCTGCTGGCGATGTGCGCGGGCCAATGCCAGGCAACGAGCTCGAAGATGAAAATATGGCATAAGTAGAGGCCGTAACTGATGTTTCCGAGAAAGACGAGAGGTCGCGCGATCGCTATGGACGCAATGCCTGGACTGAGGTATGCGAGCAGGACGAGGCCGGAGAAGAACAGTAGAAACGGATCCAGTGAAAGGGCCTGATAGATATTGGCTGTTGTTGGTCTGGAAGCGGCAAACCATCCCGGCACGAAGAACAGCACTAGTCCGGAAACCAACAAGGGGATGACCGCCTTGGGCATGTGAGGCCGAAAGCGGGAGGAGCGGGCAGCCAGAGCCATACAGCAGCCCGAGGCGAAGAAGTCCATCACATCCCAGGTTTTGAAGTATGTATCGTGCAGTCGGACTGGCCCATAGAGTAGTGCCAAGCGAAGCAGGGGAGTGAAGAACAGAAGCCCGATCGATACCATGGCCAGATGCCTAAGGGATAGTTTCCGCACGACGAAGGGCCAGACGAGGTAAAACTGCTCTTCTACGGAAAGCGACCAGAGAGGGCCGTACTGATTTTGAACTCCAAACAGAGAGGTCATGTTGCAGAAGTAGAAGAGGCAGACGACTAGATATCGGCCGGTGATGTTGTGCGTGAAAAAAAGGACGGCCAGCATTGCCAGGTAAGCCGGGACGATGCGGAGAGCGCGGCGCGTGTAGAAATTGCTAAAGTAGTCGGACGTTGTGCGGCTATCGATCAAGATTCCAGAGATTAGAAACCCGGAAAGCACAAAGAAGAGCGAGACGCCCAGGTGACAGAGACTGAGTATTCCGGCCAAAACCTGAGCCCACTTGGTTCCGATCAATGCAAAGAGCATGATGTGGTCGGCGTAGCCATGGTAGAGAAGCACCATCAGGATTGCCAGACCACGTATGACATCGAGTCCGGGCATGTAACGAGGGCCAGACCTGGTCGAGGCGGGTAAGCGGTCGCCCAAGTCGCCAGCATCGTTGATGGCTGCCGCAGTGCTGCTCATGCCTAAGCCTTCTCGCGGGCGCGATAGGTGTCGAGGACGGCATCCATCTTGGCGGGGGTCAGGTCGTCGTGGAAGTCGTAGTTGACCTGGACGGCGGGGGCCCAGCAGCAGGCGCCGATGCACTCGACTTCTTCTAGCGAAAAGAGGCCGTCGGGGGTGGTTTGTTTGTGGCCGATGCCGAGGGTGTGTTTGCAGTGGTCGAGGAGTTCGAAGCCGCCGCGGAGCATGCAGGAGATGTTGGTGCAGACTTGCACGTTGTACTTGCCGGCGGGGGCGGTGCGGAGCATCGAGTAATAGCTGAGGACGTTGCGGACGTCGAGCTCGAGGAGGTCGAGGCGCTGGGCGATCTCGGTGACTACTGCGTCTGAGACGTAGCCGATTTCGTCCTGCGCGTAAAGCAACATCGGGACTAAAGCCGAGCGCTTGACGGGGTAGATGGTGGCTAGCTTGTCAAAGCGGGCGGCGGTGGCGGGGGTGAAGATCGAGTTTTGTGTCGCGGCCATGGAATTCTGTACCTGCTTTGGGGAGAGCATACCCCAGGGGCTAAAGCCCGATTTCATTTTCGCCCTATGAGACCCAAGGCTGAAGCCTTGGGGTACCTAGAAGCAAGAGCAACGACAACAACAAGGACAAAAGCTAGGTTACTGCGGCGGGGTTAGGATTTCGCGGGCGAATTGTTCGGCGGCGATGTCCATCTCCTGCTCGGGTTGGTGGTTGATGGTGACGGTTCCGTTTTCGTTGAGGGTAAAGGGTGTTGGGGCTTCTCCGCTGTGTTGGAGGTCACTGGGGGTGAAGCGAAGCCAGCGATCGTTGACGCGGAGGGTGATTTCGTTGGCACTCACCTCGACTACGGCGTGGTGGGTGCTGTTGAGTCCGTGGGCGGCTGCGTAGCTGCGGAGCAGGGAGGCCCAGGAGGTCCAGAGTTCGGTGTGGAGAGTCTGTCTGGATCGTCGGGTTCTTTCTGTAGATAGAGAGGGTTGCACGCGCTGAGAAAATCGGAATCAAAGCGACAAATATCAGGCCGTAAGAGAGATAACCAATCGCGCTGCGGCCAATCGATTGATAGCTGTGAAAAGCAGCCAATACCTCCGACACTGCGAACAAGACATACGCTAGAATCCAGCGTGTTTTGTCGTCGCTCTGTGTCATGAAGTTCTTAGGCATGTCAGTTCCTGTTGGCAAGACTAGCGGTCGATGGCTCCGAGGACGATGTCAATGCTGCCGATTACGGCTACTACGTCGGCGATTAGGCGGCCTTTGCACATGGTTTCTAGGGCCTGGAGGTTGGCGAAGTCGGCGTTGCGCATGTGGACACGGTAGGGCTTGGCGGTGCCGTCTGAGACCACGTAGTAGTTCATCATGCCGTGGGGCGCTTCGACCGAGCTGGTGGCCTCGCCGGCCGGGACCTGGAAGCCTTCCGTGACGATCTTGAAGTGATGGATGAGCGACTCCATCTGGGTCTTCATCTGCTCGCGGTCGGGGAGAACGATCTTGGGGGCGTCGGCGTTGAGGCGGGTGCCGTGGAGGTTGGCGAGGAGGTCGAGGGCCTGGTGGCAGATGCTGGTGGACTCGCGCATCTCCTGCATGCGGACGATGTAGCGGGCCCAGACGTCGCCGTCTTTGGAAATGGGCACGGCGAAACTGAACTTGTCGTAGCCGGAGTAGGGCATGTCGCGGCGGAGGTCCCAGTCGACGCCTGAGGCGCGGAGGGGTGGGCCGGTGACGCCGAGGGCGATGGCTTGCTCGCCGGAGAGAACGCCGACGCCCTTGAGGCGGCCCATCCAGATGGGATTGGCGTTGAGCAGGCCTTCGTACTCGGCTATGTGGGTAGGGAAGGCGTTGAGGAATTTGCGGATGCGGTCGTAGATGTCGGCGGGGGGCTCGAGGGCGACGCCGCCGATGCGGATGTAGCTGGACATCATGCGCTGGCCGCTGATTGCCTCGAAGATGCGGAGGAGGTCTTCGCGCTCGCGGAAGCAGTAGAGGAAGACGGTGAGGGCGCCGATGTCCATGGCATGCGTGCCGAGCCAGACGAGGTGCGACTGGATGCGGGTGAGCTCGTTGAGCAGGACGCGGAGGTACTGGGAGCGCTCGGGGATTTCGAGGCCGAGGAGCTTTTCGACCGCCAGGGCGTAGGCGGTATTGTTGGTCATCGGACAGATGTAGTCGATGCGGTCGGTGAGGGGGGTGACCTGGGCGTAGAACTTGGCTTCGGCGGTTTTTTCGATGCCGGTGTGGAGGTAGCCGATGTCGGGGGCGAGCGAGATGACCGTCTCGCCGTCGACTTCTAACACCAGCCTGAGAACCCCGTGAGTAGACGGGTGCTGCGGGCCCATGTTGAGGACCATGGTCTGCGAAGTGACGGGATCGGAGCCGTGCGGGTGATGGTGCGAGGTGGACTCTTCGACTACGTCTTCCACGCCGGGGATGATGAGGTCTTCGGCGTTGCGGAAGCCGGCGAGGGTGGCGCCGGTGGTGTCGGTTACGGGCGCGGAGCCGGCGGGGGCGTCGTTGTAGGCGGTCTGGCGGGGGGCTTCTGCCGTGGAGTCAGGCGTGGCCGGGTCGGGCAGAGTGGACGTGGGGCTCATTAGCGGTATCCCTCGACGGGGTAGTCCTTGCGGAGCGGGTGGCCGTTCCAGTTGTCGGGCATCATGATGCGGGTGAGGCGGGGGTGGCCGGGGAAGTGGATGCCGAAGAGGTCGAAGACTTCCCGTTCGTAAAAATTAGCCGAGGGCCAGATGGAGGTGATGGAGTCGATGCGCGGGTCGTCGCCGGAGACGCGGGCGGTGATGCGGATGCGCTGCTTGAGCCCCATGCTGAGGATGGAGTAGGCGACCTGGAAGCGGGGCTCGGCTGGGTACCAGTCGACGGCGGTGACGTCTTCGAAGAAGTTGTAGCCGGCGTCTTTGGCGGCCTGTGCGGCGGCGCGAATGGTCTCGGGGGCGACGGTGAGGGTGAGCTCTTTGCGGTCCCACTTGGCGTCGAGGATGAGTTCTTTCAGGCCGATGATGGCAGCGTGGCCGGCGAGGGCTTCGGTGACGGCGTCTTTGCCGAAGATGGCGTCGGGGGTTGCGGGGTTGGTGATGGGGTCCATCTGCGAATCATTCCTCCGGGGCTAAAGCCCGGTTGGTGGCTGTGCTCAATTCGTGGGGCTTAGCCCCACGCTAATCCGGTAATGCAGAAGCAAGAGCAAGTGCAAGAAGCAGGTCCTTCTCTACGCTCAGGATGACAATTCCAAAAGTGGATGACGAATCTAAAAGTGGATGACGAATCTAAAAGTGGATGACGAATCTAAAAGTGGATGACGAATCTAAAAGT
>JBEKFF010000214.1:0-6147 GCA_050013455.1 Acidobacteriaceae bacterium
GTCAGCAAAGGCATCAACGCCAACTTCCCCTCTGCCTACGACGAGTACTCCAACACCGTCCAGCTCGATCAGGCCGCGGTCTACTTTGATCGCATCCCCAACACCACCCAGACCGACCACTTCGACTACGGCTATCGCCTCACCCTGCTCTACGGCGTCGACTACCGCTTCACCACCTCTCACGGCATCCTCAGCCAGCAGCTTCTGCTCAAGAACAACGTGTATGGCTTTGACCCCGTCATGTTCTACATGGACTTCTACATTCCCAAGGTCGCCCAGGGCATGAACATCCGCGTAGGCCGCTACATCTCCCTCCCCGACATCGAAGCCCAGCTCGCTCCCAACAACTACACCTACTCTCACTCCATCCTCTACACCGTCGACTGCTACACCCAGGTCGGCGCAGTTGCCACCACCAAGATTAACGACCACTGGACCGTACAGGCCGGCGTCTCCCCCGGCTGCGACACCGCGCCCTGGACCACCGACGCCAAACTTACCGGCACCTTCTGCGCTCAGTACACCTGGCACAACGGCGGCGACGCCTCCTACACCTGCGCCAACAGTGTCAACGACGGCAAGTACGCTTACAACAACCTCGCCGCCTACTACGAGACCTGGTATCACCGCTTCAACGCCACCTGGCACACCGACACCGAGTTCTGGTATCAGTACGAGAAACAAACGCCCAACATGTACTGGTTCAATGGCACCGATCCCGCTACTGGCATCCAATACGCGAACACCCCCAACACCCCTTGGCCCGAGGCCACCTTCTACCGCCCCGGTCAAGGCGCGGTGAACCTCAACTTCGGCGCAGTCTGCAAGGATCCCCGCCTCCCCGCCAGCCAGCAACCCGCCCGCTGCTACGCTCCCGACCTCGCCATCACCAACTACGTCGAGCACAGCTTCTGGCACGGCACTGCCTCACTCAACATCCGCAACGAGTGGGTCAATGACATCGTCGGCCAGCGCACCGGCACTCCCGCCAAGTACGAAGAGCACATGGTAGGCTTCGACTTCTGGGCCGGCTCTACCATCACCTTCCGTCCCGAGGTCAGCTACACTCACGCCTACGCAAAGTATGGCCTCACCGCTCTCAACATCTCGCCCGGCGCCGCCGTCTCGAACGCCGAAGCCGTCTCCAACGGTGCAGCGCCCAACCCCCTCGGCCTCGGCAAAAACCAGGCCATCACCTTAGCCGCCGATCTCATCTGGCACTTCTGATCTGTAACGTTTGAGGGGAGCGGCACGCCGTGCCGCTCCCCTCAACGTGAACCCGAGAGGCACCTATGGCAGACATCATCGCACTCATCACCATCGCAATCCTCTTCCCGCTCTCCCTTCTCTACGTCTCCGCCTGCGACCACCTGAAAGGCAGCCGCGCCAAAGGAAACCACTCATGATCGAAAACGTGATCCTGCTCGTAATCTGCCTCCTGCTCCTCATCTATCTCGTCTACGCTCTGCTACGTCCGGAGAAGTTCTAATGTCGCTCAACGGCTGGCTTCAAATCACCCTCTTCATCGCGTTCATCCTGCTCCTCGCCAAACCAATGGGCAGCTACATGACGCGCGTCTTCGAACGTCGCCGCACCTGGCTAGACCCCGTCCTCGTCCCCTGCGAGCGCCTCCTCTATCGCCTCACCGGCGTCAACCCCGACGAGGAAATGCGCTGGACCCAGTACGCCATCGCGATGCTGATCTTCAGCGCCGCCACGCTCGTCCTCACCTACGCCATCGAGCGCCTCCAGGCATTCCTCCCGCTCAACCCGCAGCACCTCGCCGCCGTCGCGCCAGACCTCGCCTTCAACACCGCCGTCTCCTTCACGACGAACACCAACTGGCAGGCCTACACGCCCGAGTCCACCATGAGCTATCTCACCCAGATGCTCGGCCTCGCCACGCATAACTTCTGGTCCGCCGCCGTAGGTCTCGCCCTCGCCATCGCCTTCATCCGCGGCATCGCACGTCGCGAGATGAAGACCCTCGGCAACTTCTGGGTCGACCTCACCCGCGGAACCCTCTGGATCCTTCTCCCCATCTCCATCGTCTTCGCCGTCGCCCTCACCTCGCAGGGCGTGATCCAGAACTTCCATCCATACACCACCGCGAAACTCGTTCAGCCCCAAACCGTCACCACCACCGGAGCCGACGGCAAGCCCACCACCACCACCGTCACGACACAAACCATAGCCCAAGGCCCCGTCGCTTCGCAGGAAGCCATCAAGATGCTCGGCACCAACGGCGGCGGCTTCTTCAACGCCAACAGCGCGCATCCCTTCGAGAACCCCACCCCCCTCTCGAACTTCCTTCAGCTACTCTCCATCTTCCTAATCCCCGCCGGCCTCACCGTCACCCTCGGCAAAATGGTAGGCTCGCCCAAACACGGCTGGGCCGTACTCGCTGCCATGACCATCCTCTGGTTCTGCGGCGTCCTCACCTGCTACTGGGCCGAAGCTCAACCCAACCCGCTGATGCATAACGTCGACCAGCACGCCTCGCTAACCCAGTCCGGCGGCAACATGGAAGGCAAAGAGGTCCGCTTCGGCATCGCCAACTCCGCCCTCTTCGCCACCGTCACCACCGACGCCAGCTGCGGCGCCGTCAACGCCATGCACGATTCCTTCACCCCCCTCGGCGGTCTCATCCCCCTGACCAACATCATGCTCGGCGAGATCGTCTTCGGTGGCGTCGGCGCCGGCCTCTACGGCATGCTCGTCTTCGTCGTCATCGCCGTCTTCATCGCCGGCCTCATGGTCGGTCGAACCCCCGAGTACCTCGGCAAAAAAATCGAAGCCTACGACGTCCAGATGGCGATGCTCTACCTCCTCATCTTCCCGCTCATCATCCTCGGATTCGCCGCCGTAGCCGTCCTGATGCCCAACCTGGGCCTAAGCGCGCTCACCAACCACGGCCCCCACGGCCTCTCAGAAATCCTCTACGCCTACGCCTCGGCGACCGGCAATAACGGCTCCGCCTTCGCCGGCCTCAGCGCCAACACCCACTGGTACAACTACTCGCTCGGCTTCGCGATGTTCTTCGGCCGCTTCATGATGATCATCCCCATGCTAGCGATCGCCGGCAATCTAGCCGGCAAGAAAATCGTCCCCGAAACCGCCGGCACCTTCCCCGTGACCACGCCACTCTTCACGGTCCTGCTCACCTCGGTCATCGTCATCGTAGGCGCGCTAACATTCTTCCCCGCGCTGTCCCTCGGCCCCATCCTGGAGCACCTGCTCCTCCACGCCGGCCACACCTTCTAGGACGTCGAAATGAAAAGCATTTCGTTCCTCACAAACATCTCGTCATCTCGACCAAAGGCACCCTCTTGGCGCCCCACAATCTCGTCATCTCGACCGAAGCATCACGCCTTTGTTTCTGTGATGCGTAGTGGAGAGACCCCCGTATTTCTGTTCTAGGCATTCGGAGAAACCATGTCCACCGCAAGTCAAGCTAAAGGCCGCCGCAGCCTGTTCGATTCCAAAATCGTTCGCCGCGCCTCCATCGACGCTCTCGTCAAGCTCGCCCCCGCGACCATGATGAAGAATCCCGTCATGTTCGTCGTCGAAGTCGGCAGCGTCCTCACCACCGCTCTCCTCATCTACGACCGCTTCACCGGCCACGGCCACTTCACCTTCGACCTCCAGATCACCCTCTGGCTGTGGTTCACGGTCCTCTTCGCCAACTTCGCCGAGGCCATGGCCGAAGGACGAGGCAAGGCCCAGGCCGACGCCCTCCGTCTAGCCAAGTCCGAAACCACCGCCTACAAGGTCTCCAAGTCCGGCGCCGTCGAAGAGATCCCCAGCTCCCAGCTCCGTGCCGACGACGTAGTCAAAGTCATCGCCGGCCAGATGATCCCCGGCGACGGCGAAGTCATCGTAGGCGTAGCCAGCGTCGACGAATCGGCCATCACCGGCGAGTCCGCCCCCGTCATCCGCGAAGCCGGCGGCGACCGTTCCGCCGTCACCGGTGGCACCCGCGTCCTCTCCGACGAAATCACCGTCCGCATCACGTCCAACCCCGGCGAAACTTTCCTCGACCGCATGATCGCTCTAGTCGAAGGTGCCGAGCGCCAGAAGACTCCCAACGAGATCGCCCTCAACATTCTTCTCGCCGGCCTCACCATCATCTTCCTGCTAGCCGTCGTGACCCTGCAGCCCTACGCCATCTACTCCGGCGCACCCCAAACCGTCTTCGTCTTAATCTCACTCCTCGTCTGCCTGATCCCCACAACGATCGGCGGACTTCTCTCGGCCATCGGCATCGCAGGCATGGACCGCTTAGTCCAGCACAACGTCCTCGCGACTTCAGGTCGCGCAGTAGAAGCAGCAGGCGACGTCAACACCCTGCTCCTCGACAAGACCGGCACCATCACCATCGGCAACCGCGAAGCCTCCGAGTTCGTCACCGCTCCCGGCATCACCAGCGACCAGCTAGCCGACGCCGCCCAACTCTCTTCCCTAGCCGACGAGACTCCCGAAGGCCGCTCCATCGTCGTCCTCGCCAAGCAGCAGTACGGCCTCCGCGGCCGCGAGCTCGCACACCTCAACGCCGAGTTCATTCCCTTCTCCGCCCTCACCCGCATGTCCGGCATCGAAGTCGACGGCCGCAGCATCCGCAAGGGCTCGGTCGACGCCATCAGCGCCTACCTCATCGAGCACGGCAGCAAACTCCCCGACCTCGTCCGCGAGTCCGTCGACGCCATCTCCCGCTCCGGCGGCACGCCTCTCGTCGTAGCAGAAAACGGCCGCGCCCTAGGCGTCATCCACCTCAAGGACATCGTCAAGGGCGGCATGAAGGAACGCTTCGATCAGCTCCGCGCCATGGGCATTCGCACCATCATGATCACTGGCGACAACCCGCTCACCGCCGCCGCCATCGCCCGCGAAGCCGGTGTAGACGACTTCCTCGCCGAAGCCAAACCCAAAGACAAAATGGACCTCATCAAGCGCGAGCAAGCCGAAGGCAAACTCGTAGCCATGACCGGCGACGGCACCAACGACGCCCCCGCCCTCGCCCAGGCCGACGTAGGCGTCGCCATGAACAGCGGCACGCAAGCCGCCAAAGAGGCCGGCAACATGGTCGACCTCGACTCCAACCCCACCAAGCTCATCGAGATCGTAGCCATCGGCAAGCAGCTCCTCATGACCCGTGGCGCGCTCACCACCTTCTCCATTGCCAACGACATCGCCAAGTACTTCGCCATCATCCCCGCCATGTTCGCCGGAGCCTTCCCCGTCCTCAACAAGCTCAACATCATGCACCTCCACAACCCGGAGTCAGCCATCCTCTCCGCGGTCATCTTCAACGCCCTGATCATCGTCGCGCTAATCCCGCTAGCCCTGCGCGGCGTTAGCTACCGCCCCATGTCCGCCGCCGCCCTCCTCCAGCGCAACCTCGTAGTCTACGGAATAGGCGGTATCGTAGCCCCCTTCATCGGCATCAAGCTAATCGACATGCTCATCACCGCCCTCCACCTCGCCTAACCATTGCACTTGCTGTTGTTGTCTGTTCTACCGGATTAGCAGGGGGCTTTAGCCCCCTGAAACATTCCACCAAAGAAAGGGGCTTTAGCCCTGGGCTCTTGCACTTGCTTTTCTTTCTGTCATTCCCTCTGGGAATCTGCTTCTAGTTCAAGCCACGAGATCACGAGCCACTAACCACTAGCCACTAATCACTGGATCACCACCATGAAAAAAACGATCATCACCTCCGTCCTCTACACCCTCATCACCGCAATCATTCTCGGCATCGGCTACCCGCTCCTCATCACGGGCATCGACCACGTCCTCTTCCCCAAGCAATCCAGCGGAGAGCTCATCACCCGTAACAACGAAGTCATCGGCTCGCACCTCATCGGCCAGACCTTCACCGGCGAACAGTACTTCAACAGCCGCCCCTCCGCCGCCGGTACCGGCTACGACGCCTCCTCCTCCAGCGGCTCCAACTACGGCTCCACCAGCAAAGCCCTCATCGACCGCGTCCAGGCCAGCGTGACCGCCGATCAGAACGGCCCAGCCCCCGTCCCGGTTGACCTCGTCACGACCTCCGGCTCCGGCCTCGACCCCGACATCACCCCCGCCGCGGCCTACTACCAAATCCCGCGCATCGCCCACGCCCGCCACCTCTCGGAGTCAGCCCTGAAC
>JBEKFF010000215.1:0-6091 GCA_050013455.1 Acidobacteriaceae bacterium
GTGCCCACCAGCAGGTTGATCTCGCCTGACTGCAGCTTGCCCAGCAGCCGCTCCATGTCGCCGCGCGACCGCACGGTATCGCGATCCATGCGCCCGATCCGCGCCCCCGGAAACAACTCCTGCAGCCGCTCTTCACCCTGCTGCGACCCGGCGCCGAGATAGTACAAATGCTCGCTCTGGCACTTCGGGCAAGCCTTCGGCACCGTCCGCCGATAGCCACAATAATGGCACTCCAGCCGCTGCCCCACGCGCGCTGCGCCGTTCAAGCTGTGCTCTTCGCCGCCCTTGTGATAGGTCAGCGAGATCGCGCAGTTCTCGCACTCCAGCTTCTCGCCGCAGCTCCTGCACATCACCACAAAGCTATAGCCGCGCCGGTTGATCAGGATGACCACCTGCTCGCCGCGATCGATCGTGGCCTGCGTCTCTTCGATCAGCCGCCGCGAGAATAACTGCTCCTGCCCGGTCTCGCGGAACTCCTCGCGCATGTCAATCATGTCGACCTTCGGCAGCGGCCGGTCTTGTACACGCTGACGAATCTCCACCCGCGCATAGCGCCCGCGCTCGGCATTCTGCCAGCTCTCCAGCGACGGCGTCGCCGAGCCAAGCACCACCGTGCAGCCAAGTAATTTTCCGCGCATAACAGCAACGTCGCGCCCGTGATAGCGCGGCGTCTCTTCCTGCTTGTAACTCCCGTCATGCTCCTCGTCGACAAGAATCAGCCCCAGCTCCGGCATCGGCGCAAACACCGCCGAGCGCGTCCCAATCACCACCCGCGCCTCACCCCGCCGAATCCTGTGCCACTGCTCGGCCCGCTCATCAGGCGTGAGCTGCGAGTGCAGCAGCGCGACCTCGCCCCCAAACGCCGCGACCATCTGCGCCGCCGTGCCTGGCGTCAATCCAATCTCCGGAACCAGCAGCAGCGCGCTCTTCCCCGCCGCCAGCGCCCTCTGCATCGCGGCAACGTACACCGCCGTCTTGCCGCTCCCCGTGATTCCATACAGCAGGTGCGGACGAAACCCACCTTTCTCCATCGCCGCAACAATCGTCCCGAGCGCCTCGGTCTGCGCCTCGTTGAGCACATGCTCATGCGCAAACTTCTTGCCCCCCTGCTGCAACCCCGTCACGTGGAACGCCTGCGCCGTCTCCTCCAACCGCACCAGGCCCCGCTTCACCAGCGTACCCAGCGTAGACTCCGGAACACCGCGCGCGCTCATCCGTCCGCGCAACTCCCGCACCAACTCGCGTCCGCCACAACCAGCCAGCTCCGCCATCACCGCGAGCTGATTTTCATTCAACTTCGGCAGCCTGCGCCCTTCGCCAACTCGCTCACTCGCTGACTCGCTAACTAGCTCCTCCATCACCGCGACAGACTCCACCCGCCGAGCATCCCGCACCTCGGCCAGCGGCTCCCGCACCAGCCACCGCTTCTTCGCCATCGCATCCAGCAGAGCCTTGTTCGCCCCGGTCGCGCTGCGAATCGTAGCCGTCTTCCCGGCCTCGCCGCTCTCCAGATAATTCAGCACCGCATACTCGCGATTCTGATCCTCCACCGACAGCTTCGACCGCCGCGACGACCCCTTCGCCGCGCCCTCATACAGCACCTTCCGCCCCTGCTCCGCAATCTTGTAGACCCACTGCCGCCGCACCTCTGCGGTCAGCGGCATCATCCCGCGCAGCACCTCACCCAGCGGAGCGCAGTAGTACGCCGCCACCCACTTGCCCAGCTCCATCAACTCGCCGGGAAGCAGCGCTGCTTCATCCATCACACCCTGGACACGCTTCACTTCGACGTCATCGCCCGGCGAAACATCGTGCAGCCCGACCACAACCCCCACCAGCCGCTGCCCGCCAAACGGCACCATCACACGCGCGCCCACCTCCGCCTCAAGCCCACCGAGCTCGTACGTAAACGCCCGGTCCAGCGGCACCGGCAACGCGACATCGCAATACACACTCACCCCTCCAGCTTAGCTGGGAGGCGCCTGTGGCAATTGCGGCCGACCTTCAGACACCCTCAACCAATATCGCCCGATACACCGATCCGGCGAACCGATGCTTGACCACCTCCCTATACTCCGGGCTGTCATACCAGGCCTTCGCCGCGGCGACCGAAGGAAATTCGAGGATCACCGCACCTTCGGTGGCGTCCCCCTCCAGCACCTCATACTTGCCATACGCAGCCAGCAGCTTGACGTCGTGCCCTGCAAACGTGGCGCGAACTTTCTCCATGTAGGCCGCGAGTTCTGCTGCGTTCGTCGTCTTTTCCCGAGTAAAAACGAAGTATCCCTTCATACCGTCTCCTTTTGACTCTTGACCATCTTCGACAACTCCTTCACCGCGGCCTTCTTGTCTTCCTGCAACCGCTGCACCCGGTCAGGAATATCCGCCGCCCCCACGCTCAGCAACAAACCCGTCTGGCGAAGAAGCGCATAGTCGCGACCCGCCGCCCGCACAGCGCGCAATCCGCAGCAGAACTCCACGCGCTGCCCCTGCTTCACCTTCTCGACGCGCCGCACCAGCAGCCCGCCAATCGCTCCCGTCGACCTCACATGCGTCCCACCGCAGGCGTTGAATTCCACGCCCTCCATCTCCACAATCCGTATCCGCCCGGCGCGCTCCGGCAGCTTGCGCAACTCGCCCCGCGCCAGCATCGCCTCCGCCTCCTCGCGCTCCACCCACCGCGGACGCATCGCGCGGTCTTCGTAGATCAACCGATTCGCCGCAGCCTCCACAAGCCGCAGCTCCTCCTCACTCACCTTCTCGGCTCCTTCGCGCGACGCCAGATCAATCGTCACCGAATCCGCACCCAGATGGAACGAAACCGTCCTCGCCCCCAGCTCCTTCAAGAACATCGCCGACAGCAAATGCTGCCCCGTATGCTGCTGCGCATGATCCATCCGCCGATCCGCATCCACGCGCCCGACAATCTCCGTGCCCTCCGGCAGCGGCTTGCGCACATAGTGCCACACCTCGCCCGCCTCATCTTCTTCCACGCGCTCGACTGGCACCTCCAGCACCGCGCCACTCTTCGCCGTGGCCACCAGCACACCCGTGTCCCACGGCTGCCCACCGCCCGCCGGATAAAACGCCGTCCGATCCAGCGCCACCTGCCACACCTGCTCCTTCTGCCCGCTCTCGCCGACAGCGTGCGAGTCCAGCCGAACATCCGTCACCACCGCGCGAAACTCCAGCGCCGCCGCGGCATCTCCCGCGTAATACAGCCTCTCAGCAACCGATCCCACTACTCCACCTCTTCCGCCGTCTTCAACACGGCCTTTCGCAACGCCTCAACTTCCGTCCGGCTGCCAATCACGAGCGGCGTCCGATCATGAATCCCTCCAGCCTGCACCTCAAGAATCCGCATCTCTCCGTCCACTGCCGCGCCTCCTGCCTGCTCCGCCACCATCGCCAGCGGATACGCCTCATACAGCAGCCGCAACTTGCCGCGCGGCGCCTTCTTCGTTGGAGGATACAAAAACACGCCACCCTTCAGCAGCGTGCGATGAAAGTCCGCCACCAGGCTCCCGATATACCGCGCCCCATACTCCTGCCCGCCCAACTCTCCGCGCACCAGGCTCTCGAGATACTCCCGATACACCTCCGGCCAGCTCGCCGCATTGGCCTGGTTAGCGGAGTAATACGGCCCCTGCTCGGGCATCGTCATCCCCTCCGCCGTCAGCACAAACCGCTCATCCTCATCCAAAGTAAACGCCGCAACTCCCTCGCCAATCGTCATCACCATCACGGCCGACGGCCCATACAGCACATACCCCGCCGCCACCTGCTCGGTGCCCAGCTTCAATACCGACGTCACGACATCCCCCACGCGCCGCACTACGCTGAAGATCGTCCCCACATTCACATTCACATCAATGTTCGACGAGCCATCCAGCGGATCGAACACCACCACAAACTCAGCATCGGAATACGGCACACCCTCGCCGCGCTCAAACTCGACCGGCCCTTCATCCTCTTCACTCACAATCGCCGCAACACGCGGAACCCCGCGCAGCAGCTCGGTCAGCAAATCATTCGCAAACACATCCAGCTTCTGCTGCTGCTCGCCCTGGACATTCACCGCGCCCGCCGCGCCGTAAATATCGCCCAACCCGGCCCGCCGAATCTTCCGCTCAATCTGTCGAGCCGCCGCAGCGATCGCTCCAAACACCTCGGCAAGTCCCGCGCTCGCACGCGCCGCCACATACGCTTGCACGGTTACCACCCTGGTCCCAGCCCCCTCGTTTGTCGTCGATTGGTTCATCATCCGCTGAGCCCTCGTCTCCCGCTGCAACCCCTCTCTACAGCCTACAATCTCCCCATGCTCTCCCGACGCGGCTCAACTCACCGCGTAGCCTTGAGCGACTCGTCCTCGCCTTGAATCTCAAGCTGCCTATTTCGGGATTTGATCCCCTTGTACAACCCCACAGCGGCGACCAGTGAACCCGCCACCACGCAAACAACGATCTCCTCAATGGAACCCTGCGCGACATCGTCAAGCTGAAAGGCTTCATACACAATCACCAGCGTGACGAACACAAGATGAAATTCAGCGGCCGCGATAAACAGCCACGTTTTTCTCTTGCGCGGATCACGCAGGCTTTCATAGATCAAGAAACCTGAAACGAACGCCGGCGCAATCAGCAGAAAAAGCAACTCGAGCAGATGAGGTACGGACCACTTCACGAACACATCAGCGATCCATACCATCGAAAAAATCACGATGGAGTAATAAGCGACAAACTTGCCGACCGTCCTGATCCGCCTGCCGCGACGATCTCGTTCTCCATCCAGGCCCATACACCTTCCTTAGCAATCGTTTGTTCGCAGGACTTACTTCGGCATCACCATCAACTCGATCCCGCTCGCCGCTCCGGCCTCATGAAACACCGTCTCCGTTGCCTTCTTGAAGTCTTCCGGCTTGGCCTTCGCGATATCCATAAATACCTGCGGATTGCGATCGGTCAGCGGGAACCACGAACTCTGCACCTGCACCATGATCCGATGGCCCTTCAGGAACGTGTGATTCACATCCTGCATGCTGAAGTCGACCGCCGTCACCTTGCCCGGCACCAGCGCCTCGGGCTTCGCCAGCGAGTTCCGGAACTTCGCGCGGAACGGCTCGCCGCGCACCAACATCTGGTACCCGCCCATCATCACCGGAGGAGCTCCCAGCACATGCTTGCCTTCCTGATCGTCGTCCGGAGTATTGTCCGGATAGACATCAATCAGCTTCACATCAAAATCGGAATCGCTTCCGGTCGACGCAATCTTCAACCGCGGCTTTACCGGTCCAACCACGGTCACATCCTCGGTCAGCGGCTCGGTCTCATACACCAGCACATCCGGCCGCGTCGCAGCAAACCGCTGATCATCATCCATGTAGCGCTGCGGAGGATCAGCCTCGGTCACATACCCCACGTACGGCACGGGATGCGCCGGGTCACTCACATAGTCGTCCTTGCTCTCCTTCAGCGCAGGCGCCGTCCACCCCAACCCGCCCTCCGGTTGGAAGTAAATCATCTTCGTCTCCGCCTGCTTCGGCGGCCACGCATCGTACTTCTTCCAAACATTCCTGCCGGTCTCAAACGTGTACGCCTTGGGCAGCGGAGTCCACGCCGCGTCCTTCAAATAATGCGCAAAGAACGGCGCCTCGATCGTCTTCCGAAAAAACTCCGAAGTGTCCGACCCAAACTGAATGTCGCCCAGCGAAGCGCCTGTACCCCGCGCCCATCCACCATGCACCCACGGCCCTTCCACCAGCGTATTCGCCGCAGCCTCGGGGCTCAGCTTGTCAATTGCGTGGAACACCTTCACCGGCCCCGCCAGGTCCTCCGCATCGAACCATCCGCCCACCGCCATCACCGCCGCCTTCACGCCGAACATATGCTGCTCCATGGTGCGGGCAATCCAGTAGCCGTCATACGTGTCATGGATTGTCTGATCGTGATACAGCGGATTCGTATTCCCCGCCGGCGAATCGAGGTTCGTGAGCGTCCCCATCTTCAGGTAGTACGCATACGCATCTTTGGTAAAGAATTCGAAGTTATCCTTCGGCTCAACCTTCAGCGGATTCTTCTGCGGCCGATAAAAC
>JBEKFF010000216.1:0-5943 GCA_050013455.1 Acidobacteriaceae bacterium
GTTTCGGTTTGTGGGGGATGAGTCGCTTTCGGTGCGGCCGATGGAGAGGATTCGGAAGCCGCTGGAGTTGATGGGGGCGCGGATTGATTTGAGCGAGGGGCATGCGCCGATGGTCGTGCATGGAACGGGATTGAAGGCGATTGATTTTGAGGCGCCGATTGCCAGCGCGCAGGTGAAGACGGCGGTGCTGTTTGCGGGGCTGCAGGCGGACGGGGTGACGTCGATTGCGGAAAGCGTGCGGACTCGGGATCACTCGGAACATGCGCTGCGGGCGTTTGGGGCGCGGCTGGATCGCGAAGACGGGCGGCTGCGGATTGCGGGCGGGCAGAAGCTGTCCGCGATTGATGCTACGGTGCCGGGGGATATGTCGTCGGCGGCGTTCTTTCTTTGTGCGGCGTTGCTGTTTGAGGATTCGAACCTGGTGCTGGATTCGCTGGGGATGAATCCTACGCGGGCGGCGATGCTGGATGTGATTACGGCGATGGGCGGGATGATCAAGGTGCTCGACGTGGCGGAGACGCATGGCGAGATGGCGGGAACGATCCAGGTGAATCGCGGACGGGCGCTGGTCGGGATCAATATTGCGTGCGAGCGCGCGGCACAGCTGATTGATGAGCTGCCGGTGATTGCCGCGATTGCTCCTTACACGCAAGGGGGTGTGCGGATTCGCGATGCGAAGGAGTTGCGGGTGAAGGAGAGCGATCGCATTGCGCTGGTGGTGAAGAACCTGCGCGCGATGGGCGCGGAGGTCGTGGAGCATGAGGATGGGATGGATATTCCTGGGGGGCAGACGTTGCGCGGCGGGGTAATCGATTCGGGGATGGACCACCGGATTGCGATGGCGTTTTCGATTGCTGCGTTGAGGGCGGAGGGAGAGACGGAGATACGCGGGGCGGAGGCGGCGGCGATTTCGTTTCCGGAGTTCTTTGTTTGGTTGGATGAGCTGGCGCTCCGCTAGGGTGCTCCGCGCACGGCGGTCCTGCGCGGACGGCGAGAGTTGAAACGGGGAGACGCTAGGCGCGGTGGGTGAAGGTGCGGGGTGGGTAGAGGGTTAGGAGTTCGGTGAGGTGGTGTTCGACTTCGGGGACGGCGACTTCGTCGATGAGGTAGTCGTCGGGGGCCGTGGGTAGGTCGAGGTTTTTTAGGATGCGGGCGCGGGGGTTGTTGAGGGGGAGCCACTCGACTGCCGGGGACCAGGCGGGCGCGATGATGACCATGGGGAGACGCATGGCGCGGGCTAGATGCATGGGGCCGGTGTCCAGCGTTAGGGCTATGTCGGCGAGGCCTAGGATCGCGGAGAGTTCGAGGAGCGAGGTTTGGCCGGCTACGCTGGCGGTGTGGAACGAGAGGCCGGCGCGGAGGGCGTCGATGGCGGGGCCCTCGGAGGCAGTGCCGGCGAAGACGATCTGTATGTTGTGCGTGCGGTGAAGGGTTTCGGCTACGTCGCGGAAGCGGTCTTCCCGCCAGGATTTGCGCTGCGTGGGGCTGGTCTGGGTGATGAAGACGGCGATGGGTTTCGACTCGTCGATTCCCTGCTCGCGGAGGAGTTGATGCGCTGTGGTGGTGTCTTGCGGTGATGGGAAGACTTGGGGTTCGATGAGGTCGGGATTGGCCTGGAGTTGGTTGAGGAGGGCGGGGCCGTGGCCGAGGGCTTCGAGGATGCGGAGGTTGTTGGCGATCTGCGAGAGGCGCGGGTCGAAGTGGAGATGGGCGGCGGCTAGCTCGGGGAGAAGAGTGAAGCCTACGCGGGCGGGGGTGCCGGCGAGGAGCGCGGAGAGGATGACGCGGGAGCGCTCGTTGCCGGTGGTGAGAAGGACGGCGTAGCGCTCGCGGCCGAAGACGTTGGCTCGGCGGATGGCGTTGGCTGCCGGCATGAGTTCGCGGAGCGGGCTGGGCGTGGGGATTAATTTCTCGAGGCCGGGGTTGTTGCGGAGGATGTCGAGGGCGAAGCCGCTGGCTGCGGCGGCTACTCTTGCGCCGGGGATGGCTGCGTGGATGGCCGCGATCAGGGGTGTGGCGTGGATGGCCGTGCCGAGGGCGAGGGGGAATTGCAGAAGGAGGAAGTTGCGGATGTCGGCGAGGTCGGGCTGCCGGGGGTGGACCATGCGCTCGAAGGCGGCGAGGTTGATGAAGGCGGCGGATTTGAGGACGGAAGCGATGGCTTCAGGATACCAAGGTATGCGCGGACGGCGAGAGCAACGGCCCAGGGCTAAAGCCCATTCTTATGGGAACTGATTCAGGGGGCTAAAGCCCCCTGCTAATCCGGAGGACGAACGGCGGCAAGTGCAAAGGAAGAAGCAGATTCCCGGTGGGAATGACAGAAAGAAAGGCGAGAGCAAAGGCTTGAGAGGTCGTGCGCGAAAGGGGCTGGCGGTCGGGGCGGAACGAGATGCTTCGGGGTCCTTCGGCTGCGTTCGGCGCTGACGCGTCGAACTTCGCTCAGGATGACAAATTCTCGAAGGGCCGGGAAGCTTTGGAAGGTGCCGTGCCGGCTACATTTTGTAGCGGCCCGTGGCATTACATCTTGTAGCGGCCCATGGCATTACATCTTGTATCTGCCCATCTCATCATCGTTGAGGCTTTCGAGCCAGCGGCGGAGGTCTTCGGGGCTTAGGGTGGTGTTGCCGTTGGAGGCCTTGCGGGCGTGTTCGTAGACTTGCTGCGAGACGAAGATGGGGCAGTCGGAGCGGAGGGCCAGGGCGATGGCGTCGGAGGGGCGGGCGTCGAGGGCTACTACTTCGCCGGCCTGGTCCATCCAGATGGTGGCGTGGAAGGTGTCTTCGCGAAGGTCGCCGACGACTACTCGGGTCACGCGGGCGTTGAGGCCGTCGATGACGTTGCGGAGGAGGTCGTGGGTCATGGGACGGACGGTGGTGGCTTTCTCGATTTCGAGCGCGATGGCGTTGGCTTCGAAGAGGCCGACCCAGATGGGGAGAACGATTTCACCGGCGAGGTCGTTGAGCACGACGATGGGCATCTTGGTGGAGGGGTCCATCATGAGGCCGCGGATGCGTACTTCTACTTCAGGTTCGGGGGCCGGGAGATCTTCGGGTTCGGGTTTGAAGCCGGGGAGGTGCATGGGCTTTAGTGTAACGCTGAAGTACAGGGGATAGGGTTTAGGGGATAGAGGATAGGGTGTGGATGCGGGCGTTTAGCGCTTGCTGGGCTATCGCGGATGCGGAGGGGGCAGTGGGTTGCGAGACGGCTTCGCCGACGAGGGAGCTGGGGAAGATCTGGGTGATGCGGACGTCTACGTAGCTGCCGATGGGGGGTGTGGAGTTGCAGCTGAAGTTGACGGTCTTGTTCTGGGTGCTGCGGCCGGTGATCTGGCCTCTGGAGTTGGCGCCGTGCTCTACCATGATGGGCATGATTTGGTTTAGGTGGCGAGCGTAGTTGGTGCGCTGGATCTCGCGCTGGCGGGCGTTGAGGATGGCCAGGCGCTGGACTTTTACTTCTTCGGGGATGGAGTCTTCCATGTGGATCGCCGGGGTGTTTGGACGAGGCGAATACTTGAAGCCGTAAATCGCATCGTAGCCTACCTCTTCGAGCAGTGTGATGGTGTCTTCGAAGTCGCGGTCGGTCTCGCCTGGGAAGCCTACGATGATGTCGGAGGTTAGGGAGATGTCGCGGCGGGCGGCCTTGGTCCAGGCGATGCGCTCGAGGTACCAGTCGCGGGTGTACTCGCGCTGCATGGCCTTGAGGACTGCCGTGCTGCCGGACTGGACGGGGAGATGGACGTGGTCGCAGAGGGTGGGGACGGCGTCGATTACGTCGACGATATCGCGGGTGAAGTCGCGGGGATGCGAGGTGGTGAATCGAACGCGCTGGATGCCGTTGACTTCTCCGACAGCCGCGAGGAGCTCGGCGAAGGTGCGCTTGCCCGAGGGGTCGTGGTAGCTGTTGACGTTCTGGCCGAGGAGCTGGATTTCGGTGAAGCCGGACTGGGCGATGCGCTGGGCTTCGGCGAGGACGGACGCGGAGGTGCGGCTGCGCTCCTTGCCACGGGTGTAGGGGACGACGCAGTAGGCGCAGAATTTGTCGCAGCCTTCGATGATGGTGATGTAGCCGCGGTGGGGGTTGGTGCGGGCGGTGAATTCGGTGTCGAAGGTCTCGTCGGTCTGGCGGTCGTCTAGGCCTGTTATGCGGGTTTCGCCGGCTTCGAGGCGGGCTAGCATGTCGGGAAGATTGCGGTAGCTGGAGGAGCCGGCGACGATCGAGACGTAGGGGGCGCGGTCGAAGATCTTCGTGCCTTCCTGCTGGGCGACGCAGCCGATGACGGCGAAGCGCTTCCCTTCACCGTGGAGCTTTTTGTACTCGTTGAGGCGATGGAAGACTTTTTGCTCGGCCTTGTCGCGGATGCTGCAGGTGTTGTAGAGGATGAGGCCGGCGTCGGCTTCGTCGGATGTCTGGGTGTAGCCCTCGTTGAGGAGGGTGCCGACGACTTTTTCGGAGTCGTGGGCGTTCATCTGGCAGCCGAAGGTTTCGATGTAGAAGGTCTTCATACGCAAGAACCAGTATACGGCTGCGTGCGAGCGTCGAAGAAGCCTGATGGGACAGCGGCGTTTGATGTAAGCCGCATAAAAACAAGGCCCCACGCGTAAAAAGCGTGGGGGCCATCCATGTGTTTGGTATTTATCAAAAAGGGCATATCGCCCGGCTAAAGCCTTTTTAGATTAGGTCCTGATCCATTGTCATTGCGTTATCCCCCTTTTGTCACACCATATAGCGTATATATCTTGTGGTCAAGATAATTCACTTTGCTATTAGACGCTTAAACTCTTCATTTTGGTGCAATGGACCCAAATCGGGATCTGTGCCTGCACTGTCTCGTATACGGGGAGCCAAAGTGAAGCTGTCTCGCAAAGTAGCCAGAATTTCATGTTCGCTAAGTGTTTGAAGAAGTAGCCCGTAACAGGCTTTGTTATAGAGCAACACCCCGTAGTTCTCGGAACTTTGCGTGTCGGTTCCTCTTTTCCACGTGAGCGCTTCATTGATGACAGCAAACGCTTCAGGCAAACGATTGAGCTGCTTTAGTGCGCGAGCCTTAGCGTTCATCGCGCGGATATTAGCCGGGTCTATTTCTAGGGCCCTATCTGCTGAAGAAAGGGCCTCAGCGAAGCGCTTTACCTTGTACTGTTCTCTCGATTCAAGGACATAGGTCATTGCGGAAGAGTCGGAAAGTTTTTCGACGTCCTTTTCTATCTGTGAAGTGCGTTTCAATGCGTCCTTAAGCATTTTCTCGCCTGCTCCCTGGACCACTAGGCGTCCGAACACGCCAGCCAGAAAACAAATTGAAACGAGAAGTGGATAACTGTCGGGGCTCTTAGGGTCAAACTTGAGTGTGTTGTCAAACAGGAACACGACCGCAGAAGCGCCGCCCAGTCCGAGTACCATATCCCCGACGAAACCAAGCTTGATGTTTAATCGCTTTGCGTCAAACCCAACCAAAGTAAGACAGTTGTCGTTTCGCATCAGGCTTCCTACAAGACCTCCGAGCGCGCCGAAAATCGGGACAACCCAGTACGCCTTATGCAAGAGAAGAACGACATGTAAGAAGTACATAGCCCCACTTATGCCCGCAACGAAAACGAGCAGAGCAGCCAAAGTGAACAGTAGGGGCCGTTCTGAATTGTCGGAGGTTTTCTTTTTTAGCAAGAGGAAAAACATCGCCACCCACATAACGCCGAGCAATACAGTTATCGCTATGAAAGTGTTGGTCATCGACCAAGACGATACCATGTTCGAAAATTGCATGTTGTGATTGGACGACGGACCGTGCTCCGGGGCGACTTGAAGGGATGGCGTGCTATTCTCGGCGAGATTCGAGGTGGTGGTTATGACGGATGAGTTGAAGGCTGAGAATCGGTTGGAGTCGAAGGTGGTGGTGGGGGCTGCGAAGTTTGGGGAGAACCGTGCGGCGATGGGGGCGCTGCTGGCGGCGTT
>JBEKFF010000217.1:0-5931 GCA_050013455.1 Acidobacteriaceae bacterium
CTCTATTGGGATGCGAGCAGAGAGAATCTCGTTCAATTCGCAGGCCAAGGCTATTTTGGACGATTCCATCGAAACTTCCACTACAAATTTGACGCACGATATTACCTAAGGATATTCCACCTCTCCCGGGATCGCGGTGGATTTCTGCGTTTGCCCAGGATTTCGGCGAATTTTTGCGCGACTTAGCCCCGTTTCGGGTAACAAATCGACTGCTTTAGCCTGGTTTCGGGTAGCACTTTAGTAGCTATACAGGCCAATTTCAGTCCCATTCGTCAAGTGTCCTTTACACCGGGGTCAAGTGTCCTTTACACCGGGTCGAATGACCCGACTGGAGTCTTTGCCGGAGGTCGGCGGAGGGGCTTATGCCGGGGCGGATGCGGAACCTAGTAGACTAGAGGCTTGGCCTCTTCGACCCAAACTCCGTCCAAGAACCTCACGCACATCGACGTACGCGGGGCGCGTCAGCACAACCTGCAGAACATTTCTGTCTCGATTCCGCGCAATACCCTGACCGTCGTCACCGGACTTTCCGGCTCCGGCAAGAGTTCGCTCGCTTTCGACACGATCTACGCCGAAGGGCAGCGACGCTATGTCGAAACCCTGTCAGCCTACGCGCGGCAGTTTCTCGACCAGATGGAGCGGCCGGACGTCGACTCCATCGATGGGCTGTCGCCCGCCATCTCGATCGAGCAGAAGACAACCTCCCGCTCCCCTCGTTCCACCGTCGGCACCATTACGGAGATCTACGACTACCTGCGCCTGCTCTACGCCTCAGTTGGACAGCCGCATTGCCCCAACTGCCACCGTCCCATCTCACGGCAGACCGCCGAGCAGATCGTCGCGCAGATCGTGGAGCGCAGTCGGGCCGACTCGCCGGGCGAGCGCGTAACCGTGATGGCGCCGATTGTTCGCGGCCGCAAGGGCGAATTCCGCGAAGAGATCGAGGCGCTCGACAAGAAGGGCTATCGCATTCGCATCGACGGCGAGATCACCGAGGTGGAAGAGGGGATGCGGCTGGAGAAGCGCAAGAACCACACCCTCGAAGCCATCGTCGATCGCATCATCCTCAAGCCACATTCAACGGAGCCAGTCGCGGACGGAGCGCCGGCCACTGCCGGGTACGACACGCGCCGACTCTCGGCCGCGGTTGCGAGCGCCTTGCAACTGGCTAACGGATTGGTGCTGATTGGGCTCCAGGCACCGAATGGCAAGATGAGCGAGACCCTGTTCAGCTCCTCGATGGCGTGCCCGGAGTGCGGCATCAACGTGGCCAAGCTTGAGCCGCGCAGCTTCAGCTTCAACTCCACGTACGGCGCCTGCCCGGAGTGCCACGGGCTTGGGTCGATCTACGATTTCGATCCGGCAAAGACCATCTCCGACTGGTCCAAGCCGCTGCTGGACGGCGCCATGGGGCCGGGATCGTCGTCGCAATATCTGCTGCGACTGATCAAGCTGGCCGCCGAAAAATACAAGATCAATCTCAAGCAGCCGTTCTCTGCGCTGACCAAGGACGAGCAGCAGTTGCTGCTCTATGGTCCTCCGCGCAACGAGGTCGGCCGCACCGGATTCCACGGCATCCTCAACTGGCTTCGCGACACGCTGGAGGACACCAAGTCCGAAGGCTATCGCGAGTACATGATGCAATTCATGTCCGCAACCGAATGCCCGCGCTGCCACGGTCGCAGGCTGCGGCCGGAGTCGCTCGCGGTCACCCTCCCACTCGCCGACGCTGCGATGCATCCGCCCAGCACGCGCGACGAGACCGAGCCGATCGAAGCCGCGGATGCGAAACGCGACGCCTCGATTGCAGACTTCACGGCACTGTCGCTCGAGCGCGCCCTACAGGCCGCTCGCTCCATGGCCTTCAGCGGGCGGGAGAAGCTGATCGCAGACCGTCTGCAGCGCGAGATCATCGAGCGCCTGGAATTCCTGAACGCCGTGGGCCTCGGGTATATCTCGCTCGACCGCAGCGCGGCCACGCTCTCCGGCGGCGAAGGCCAGCGCATTCGCCTGGCCACCCAAATCGGAAGCAAATTACGGGGCGTGCTCTATGTCCTCGACGAGCCGTCCATCGGCTTGCATCAGCGCGACAACCAGCGTTTGATCGCGGCGCTCGAAGATCTGCGCGACCTGGGCAACACGGTGCTGGTCGTCGAGCACGACGAGGACACCATTCGCAAGGCCGACTACGTCCTCGACCTCGGCCCCGGCGCGGGCAAGAACGGCGGCCACATCATGGCCTCGGGCACGCCCGCCGAGATCATGGCGAATCCCAACTCGGTGACCGGGCAGTATCTCGCCGGGCATATCGACATTGTCACGCGACCCACGCCGGACAAGGCGCCGCGACCCCTCTCCGACCGCTGGCTTTCGGTGCAGGATGCGACCTCGCACAATCTGCAAAATGTCACGGCGCACTTCCCGCTCGGCGTCATGACGGTCGTCTCGGGCGTAAGCGGCTCCGGTAAAAGCACGCTGGTCAACGACATCCTGTACCGCTCGCTGGCCAAGGAACTATACGGTTCGCGCGAGGAGCCGGGCGCGCACAAGGCCATTCACGGGGCAGAGCAGCTCGACAAGGTGATCCAGATTGACCAGTCGCCGATCGGCCGCACGCCGCGCTCGAATCCCGCGACCTACACCGGCGTGTTCACCGCGATCCGCGATCTCTTTGCGATGCTGCCGGAGTCTCGCGAGCGCGGCTACAAGCCCGGGCGATTCAGTTTCAACGTGCAGGGAGGTCGCTGCGAAGCCTGCCAGGGCGAAGGTCAGCGGCGCATCGAGATGAACTTCCTGCCCGACGTGTACGTGCTCTGCGAGATCTGCAACGGCCGGCGCTACAACCAGGAGACGCTCAGCGTAAAGTACAACGGCTACTCCATCGCCGACCTGCTCGAGCTTCCGATTGAAGACGCGCTTCCGGTGCTCAAGGACATTCCCGCAGTGAACCAGAAGCTGCAGACGCTGGTCGATGTTGGCCTGGGGTATATCCATCTGGGACAGTCCGCAACCACGCTCTCGGGCGGCGAAGCGCAGCGGATGAAGCTGGCACGCGAGCTCTCCAAACGCCAGACGGGCCGCACGCTTTACCTGCTCGACGAACCGACTACCGGGCTGCACTTCGACGACGTGCGCAAGCTGCTGGAAGTGCTGCATCGCCTTACGGATCTTGGAAATACGGTGATCATTATTGAGCACAACCTCGACATCATTCGCAACGCGGACTACGTGATTGACATGGGGCCGGAGGGTGGCGAGGGCGGCGGCCGCATTGTCGCGCAGGGGCCGCCAGAGCTCGTCGCGCACACGCCCGGCTCGCATACCGGGCACTTCCTCGAGAGGTATTATGCCAACGCGGGCACGTTGAACTCGAACGGCCATCTGCCGCCGATCGTGCTTCCCGATCTGGAGAAGAAAGCGCCGAAGCCTAAGTTCATCGCGCCGGAGAAAAAGACGGGCGTTCCGACGGCCTCGAAGAAAAAGCCTGAACCCACGGAGCGCAAACCTGCTGCGAAGAAAGCCACAAAAACCACAGCAGCCAAGACGTCAGTGCGGAAGGCGAAGTAATCTGAACTCTGTCCTATGAGCAATCTTCCCGTTCCCGAGGCAGTCGAGCCCAAAGTCCTCGACATCCAGCACGACACCGATCCGGCGCAGGACCACGGGCTCGCCCGGCGCATTCCCCACGCTGGCCATGCGATCTTGTTCTTTTCGCTGGCTTTCCTGATGGTCGTGCTGTGTCAACTGGCGATCTTCACGCTGGCTCACATTCGTTTGGAGTCGGCACTACAGCATCCGGGACTGGGGCTGGCGTCGCAGGCGCTGGCGTATGTCCTTACGCTGACGGCTTCGGCATGGCTGTTTCCTCATCTGTGGGACGTGTCGTTTCTGCAGGGCATCCATTGGAATTTTCTGGCGGCGCGGCGGTACTGGTACTGGATCGTCGGCGGAGGGGTGGTGTTGAGTGCGGCGGCGCAGGCGATGTTGCAGCTGATTCCGACTCCAAAGACGACTGCATTCGACAACATCCTCACAACGCCTCATGCTGCGTGGCTGTTGATGGCGTTCGCCGTTTTGCTGGCGCCACTGACCGAGGAGCTGGCGTTTCGCGGCTTCCTTCTGCCCGCGCTTGCAACAGCTTACGACTGGCTTGCCCTGGAGCGCACGCCCGCCGGGCTGGATCGCTGGCAGCGCAGCTCGCTTCATTCCACCTCGGCGCTGATCTTCTCGGCGATCTTTTCGAGCATCCCCTTCGCGCTCTTGCATGCCGATCAGCTTTCTCATGCGTGGGGAGTGCTGGGAGTGCTTTACGGTGTAAGCCTCGTGCTCAGCTTTGTGCGGATCCGGACGCACTCGCTCGCCTGCTCGACGCTGATGCATGCTACGTACAACTTTTCGATTTTTGCGGTCATCTTAATCTCAACAGGCGGATTCCGGCATCTGGATAAACTGAGCCATTGATGCCATTCGTGGAACTCCGAAGTCCCCGTAGAGAAGGAAGACCCGCGCATGTCAAGAGTGCACAATTGCCCGCATTGCAGTTGCAGCGATACGTTCCGCGTCCATCGCAACCCCAGGGAGTACCTGATGTTGGGCTATCGGGCGTATTGTTGCGCCGATTGCAAGCGCCGGTACATGGTCTTCGATTTCGGCAAGGTGCTGCAGTGGCGGTCGGCGCACTAGGTGGGTGGCAACTGGTGTCACGCAGGCAAGTTCCTCTAAACTAGTAGGGACATGATTCCTACGCTCGAATGGACGCCCGCCGGCGTCAACTTCCTTGATCAAACCAAGCTTCCTCTCGAAGAGACCTACGTTCTCGCCACCGACTACCAACAGGTAGCCACCGTCATCCGCGACATGATCGTGCGCGGAGCTCCCGCCATCGGTGTCTCCGGCGCCATGGGCGTGGCGATCGGCATTGAGCGCAGCCAGGCGTCGACGTTGCAGCAGCTCAGCGCTGAGGTTGAGGTCATCTGCTCTACGCTGGCGGAGACTCGGCCGACTGCGGTTAATCTCTTCTGGGGCATTGGCCAGGTGCGGGATTTGTTCAACGAGCTGGCCGCGAAGAATACGCCGATCCCCGAGATCAAGGCCGCTGTCGTCGAACTCGCCAAGCGGCTTTACGACGAAGATATTGCCCAGTGCAAAGCGCTCGGTGCGCATGGTGCTGATTTGCTTCCGAGGGAAGGCACCGTGCTTACTCACTGCAACGCCGGGGCACTTGCGACCTGCGGCTACGGCACCGCGCTGGGCGTCATTCGCGCCGCCGTGGAGCGCGGGCACCACATCGACGTGCTTGCGGACGAGACCCGCCCCTATCTTCAGGGCGCGCGCCTCACCGCGTGGGAGCTGATGAAGGATTCCATTCCCACCACCGTGCTGTGCGACAACATGGCCGGCCACCTGATGAGCAAGGGCCGCATCCAGGCAGTCATCGTCGGCGCCGATCGCATCGCGGCCAACGGCGATACCGCCAACAAGATCGGCACCTACAGCGTTTCTATCCTGGCCAAGGAGCACGGGATTCCCTTCTACGTCGCCGCGCCTTTCAACACCATCGACCTGGCGACGGCCACGGGCGCGGGCATTCCGATCGAGCAACGCAATCCCCGCGAGGTCACGCACTCCAACGGCAAGCAGATGACGCCCGACGGCGTCGGCATCGAGAACCCGGCCTTCGACGTCACGCCAGCAAAATACATCACCGCGATCATCACCGAGCGCGGCGTCCTGCGCGCGCCGTATCACGAGTCCATCCGTGCCATGGCCCTGGAGTCGGAGCGAGCGCTCGCGGCCGTCTAGCCGTCCAACCTGATCCACCCCGGCGTTGTCTCACTAAGGTTTGGAGACGAATCATGTGCAGACGTTTCGTCCTTGTGCTGGCTGTCGCGACGCTCGGCTCCGCAAGCGGCGCGCAGTCCGCGTCGTCAG
>JBEKFF010000218.1:0-5903 GCA_050013455.1 Acidobacteriaceae bacterium
TATTTGATCATTTCTATTTCCGTGCCGGGGTTCAACATGTGAAAGTGTACCTCATCCATGATGGCGCGCATGAGGAATATCCCTCGCCCCGAACTGCGCAGAATATTCTCCGGCGCCAGCGGGTCGGGCACCGTATCCGGATCCAGGCCCGGCCCTTCATCCGCAATCGTTATGCGCAGCGCCTCGTCATTCAACTCGTAGCTCACCTGCACCTGTTTGGCTGGATCCTTCTTGTTGCCATGCAGAATCGCATTGATGACCGCCTCGCGCGCCACCATCGCAATCTGGCTGGACGTGTCCTCGTCGAACCCAGCCTCACGCGCCAGATCCTCGACCTTCGCCTCCACCCGATCCACGCTGGAAAGTTCAGACTCCAGCGTCATGCTGCCTCGGTTTGTCGTCGAATCGGTCAACCTCGCCCGTCCTCCTGTGGAGTGTACCTTGTCCGACTAAAGATTCAATAGCCCGATCACTGCGGAGCCGGCCCCCGCACCACCTGCACAAAATCCTCTGGCCGAATCAGCTTGAAGAACGCTGCCCGCACCTGGTCCGCACTCAGCTCGTAGTACGTCTTCGCCGCGCGAATCGGCTCATCCAGCGGCAGTCCAATCTCCGCGCGTCCAAGGAACCCATGCGCCACCGCCTCCTCGCTCGACTCACTCAGTGGAATCGACCGCAGCAACAGCGCCTTCGCCTGGTGCAGTTCCGCATCGGTCACATTCTGCGTCCGCATCTGGTCCAGATCCCGCTGCACCAGCGCTCGCGCCTTCGACACATTCTCCGCGTTGCAGCCGTACTCCACCGTGTACGTCGCCCGCGTCTTCGAAGCCGACACTCCCACGTTCACGAAATACACGTAGCCCGCCACTTGCCGCAGATCATGATACAAACGCGTCGCATAGAACCCGCCGCCCAGCACATGATTGCCCAGCTGGATGGGGTAGTAATCCGGATCAAACCGATTCAGCTTCAGCTGCAGTCCCAGGTACACCGAATCCTGCACCGCCTCCGGATCCGCCACATTCGCAGCCGACGCCTTGTTCACCGGAACCGCAGGCAGCGTCGTCTCCGGCTTCGGCCCCACCGCCTTCCAACCCCCAAACCATTTCTCGATGACCGCCTTCGCATCCTCCGGCTTCACATCGCCAATCACCACAATCGTCGTCAGGTCCGGCCGCACCGTGCTGTCGTGATACTTCTTCACGTCATCGAGTGTGACCTTCGCCAGCGTCGCAGGCGTCGTCTCCCGCAACGACGGATCGCCCACCGGCAGCAGCCCCAGGTCCAGCGCCCGCGACGTCTTGTACTCCGGGCTCTTCAGATTCCCCTCGACAAACTGCGCGGTCTCCTGCTTCACCACCGCAAACGCCTTCTCCGGCAGGGCAGGGCGCAGTTCGTTGTCCGCCAGCAGCTCCACACCGCGTGAAAAATGTTCCTTCAACACGACGACGGAAAATCCATACCCCGCGCTCTCATTCGCCGCAATATCATCCAGCGCCTTCTGATACGTCAGCCGATCCATCGTCTGCGTGCCATACGAATACAGCCCGTCCAGCACCCCGGCCACGCCATCCATCCCCTCCGCGGTCTGCAAATCGGAGTTATGCTTCACGCTGCCCATCACCGTTACGGTCGGCGAGATCGGATCCGTCTTCACAATCAGCCGAATCCCGTTCGGCAGCGTCGTATCCAACGACACCTGCGCATAATCCGTCGGCACCTTCAGCTTGTCCAGCGCGCTCGCCGCCCACTCCGGCAACACCACCGGCTTTGTCGGAGCCGACGTCACCGACTCGGCTCCGCCAAAGCCCTTCGCGGACACCGGCTGCCCCGTCGGCACCGGCTTCAGCGTCGCCGTAATCGAGTTCGCGCCCGTCAGATATTCCTTCGCCACGCGGTTCACATCCGCCAGCGTCACCTTCTTCAGCGCCTCAACATCCTGGTCCGGCGACGTCCGTCCCTCCGCCGCCAGCGCATTCGACCACACATTCGCGAGGCCGGGAATCGAGTTCCGCTGGAACTCCGCCGCCGCCACCTCGCTCCGTTTCGCCGCGTCCACCAGTTCTTCCGGTACACCCTTCGTCGCGTAGTTTTCGAGAATCCCGCGCATCTCCGCGATCGACGCTGCCGCATCCACGCCCGCCGGCTCGGCCACCAGGCCAAACCCGACGCTCGCCATCGGATACTCCTCCGCCATCCCGAACTCCGTGCCCAGCGCCTTACCCGCCGGCACCATCCCATACAGATCGCCGCGCTGGCTGCTCAGCACATCCGCCAGAATCTGGCTCGCCGCATAATCCGGTGAGTCCGTTCCCGGCAACCGGTACGCAATGAACCCCAGCGTGTACGGCAGATTGCTGTCCAGCGTAAAGCTCTCCGACTTCACCGGCGCCAGTTGGATCGCCGGCCGCTTGGGCATCTCGTGGCTGGGAATCTTCCCGTACATCTCCTTGATCTTCGCCATCGTCGCCGCAGGGTCCACATCGCCCACAATCACCAGGATCGCGTTCGCCGGCGTATACCACTTCTTGTAAAACTCCTGCAGCATCTCGCCCGTCGTCTTATCAAACGACTCCTTCGTCCCCAGCGGATCATGCGCATACGGCGTCCCCGCAAACATATCGCCATTCATGCGGTCGATGAACTTGTACGTCGGATTCGAGAGATCGCGCGCAACCTCCTGCTCAATCGCCCCGCGCTCTTTCGCCCACTCCTCCTGCGTATTATCCGCACCCCGCATGCAGGCCGCCTGCGCCTCCAGCGCCACATCGAGATCCGCCGACGGCACCGTCGCGTAATACTGCGTAATATTCTGCTGCGTGTCGGCGTTATTTTCTCCGCCCATCTGCGCATAGATCGCCGCTGTCTGGTCCGCGGTCATCCCCGTGCATCCGCGGAACGCCATATGCTCCTCCGCGTGCGCCATCCCCGGAAATCCCTCCGGCGTCTCATCCCCGCCCACGATGAAGTTCGTCTGCACCGTCACCACCGGCGCCAGCGAGTTGCGAATGATCACCACCCGCATCCCATTGGGCAGCGTCGCCCGCACCGTCCCCGCATCGCCCGGCGTCTGCGCACCCATTCCAACCGTGCCAAAAGCGGCAAGTCCCAACACCAGTGCAAAAATCTTTCGTGAGGTCACCTAGTTATCTCCTTATGGCCGCGCAACGCTGTGTGCAGCAGGGAAGCCGCGCCAACGAGCGCAGCCTCAACCCTCCCATCATAACGGGTGCCGCTCGCTCGCTATATTGGCTCGACCGCCTTGGTCTTCCGGATCACGTAGATCGAAGCCACCAGCACGCTGATCAGCAGCGCCAGCATCGCCCCCTCGATCGTCGCGGCATGAAAATGCGATTGAATGTCCGAACTCCACGCCGTATTGCGCGTGAAGTCTTCCGCTTGCAGTGTCAACACCAGCGTTCGCCGGATAATCGCAATCAATCCGATCACCAGAAACGGCTCCACGAACAGGGAATGCGACTTAATCGAGATCCTCACCGTGTGCAGCAGTTCCACCAGCATCAACACCAGCAGCAGCCGGTCAATCAGCACAAAGATTGCCGAAGTCCCGCCCAGGTCTCGAATCTCCGATACGAATAGATGCAGGCACCCAACGATCGCCAGGATCGCGGTCGCCCCCAGGAACACTCCCAGCACCACGTAAATCGTCGTCTCCACATGGCCCAGAAAAACGTAAGGGGGATACCGTTCGTTCTCGTCCATCAATCGCGTCCTCGTCTCATCAATGGACCGTCAGCACCGGACAAGTAGCGTGCGCCAGCACCTCCAGCGTCACTCCGCGCTTCACATGTGTCAGCCAGAACGAATGTTTCCTCGGCCCCATCACAATCAAATCCGCCTTCACCTTCTCCGCCAGCGCCAATATCGACTCCGCCGGAGACCCATAGGCAATCTCGAGCTCGCAGCCATAGGCCCCCAGCGCCGACGCGGCCATCAGCCGCTCCAGTTTCTCCCGCGCATCATTCTCCCGAGCATTCCGCTCTGCCGCCGCTTCCTCCGGATCCGCGACGCAATGGATCACATGGCAAAGGTAGATGCTCGCTGCCCCATGTTCCGCAAACAGCAGCGCCGCCTGCGCCGCCTTCTCCGCCTCAGGCGTAAAGTCCGTCGCATACACAATCCGCCTGAACTCCAACGGCCCATCCGCGGCCGCAGCAACATGCGGCCCCACCGTCAACACTGGCTGCGGCGCCTGGCGGATCAACTCCTCCACCGTCGACCCAACAAACACCCGCTTCAACTGCGCCTTCGACCGCGTCGCCACAACAATCAGGTCCGCCTTCTCCGTCTCCGCCGCCTTCAGCAACCCGATCCAGCCCGGCCGCACCACCGGCAAATCGGTCTTGGTGCGCAGCCCTTTCGCGGCAAACGTCTTCGCCAGCTCCTCCAACTTGTCCGACCGCACTGCCAGCCGATCATCCAGCGTCTGCAGCCGCGGTTCCGCGTCATCCAGGTACACATCGGTATCGAACACATGCACCACGTCCACGCTCGCCGCGAAGCTCAGCGCCAGCCCCTTCGCATACGTGGCCGCACGCTCCGCCACCGGAGAAAAATCCGTCCCAAACACGATCCTCTTCAGCCCAATACCAATCGACGTCGCCATCGCATTCATATCTGCTCCTTCTCCCACCCAACCCCCGGTCACCCTGAGTGGAACGCCCTCCGCACCGCAAGTATGTGATAGCAGTCACCCCCGCCACCCTCAACCGCCCGCCAGCGGTATAATCAGTCTTCTGAGCGGGAGTAGTTCAGTGGCAGAACGTCAGCTTCCCAAGCTGAATGTCGCCGGTTCGATCCCGGTCTCCCGCTCCAGCCCTTCCAGCGCAGATCCCGCGCACAAACAAAAAGGCCGCGCTCCTAAGCGCGGCCTTTTTGCTCCACCTACGTCCCGTGTCTTACTGCGCAGCCGACTTCGCACTCGCCGTTTGCACTTTCTGCTCTGACGGTAATGTGTGGTTCTCCAGCGCCAGCGCCTCCGGCATATAGTTCAGCGCCGCATTTACCTGCGGATCCCACTGCGTAATCACCTGGCTGCCCGCGGCCTGGCCAAACTGCGCCGTGAACAGCTCGGTCTTGATCCGCGCCTTCACCCACTCCACGTTATCGGCGAACTCCTTGTCGGTGAACTCCACGTTCTTCGACTTCAAAAAGTCCTTGAACTGCTGTTGCATCGCCGCGTCCACCGTCATGTCCCGGCTCACCGTGTGGGTCGCCAGGTAATGCCGGCTAAAGTCCGAGAACGCATAGTGAATCAGCATCTCGTCCTCGAACTTGTTGTTCTTCAGAGCCGCAATCTTTTCATCCGGAGTAATGCCGCCGCCGCCATACACGGTGCGCCCGGCATCGGTCTTCTCCACTTCCTTATTCGTCTCATTGGCCGGCTTCGCGCCATCGCGCACGTAGTAGTAGTCGTACAACGAAACGCCATCATAGTTGCGCTGGATCAGCCGTCCCGAAGGCGTGTAGTAGTGATACGTCGTGAGCGCCAGGCCACTGTCCTGCGAGATCGGAAACACGGTCTGCACCAGGCCTTTGCCGAACGTCGTCTCGCCCACAATCAGCGCGCGATCATGATCCTGCAGCGCTCCCGAAATAATCTCCGCAGCCGACGCCGTATTCCGATCCACCAGCACCACAATCGGGTAATGCGTATTCGATCCGCTCGGCACCGTGTACACCTGGTCCGGGAACACGCCCTTGCGCGCCCTCTGCGACACGACCACATCGCCCTTCTGTAGGAACTTGTCGCACACATCCACCGCCTGGTTCAGCAGACCGCCCGGATTGCCGCGCAGATCGATCAGCACCCCCTGCAGTCCCGGCCCAAACGAATCCAGCGCATGCTGCACCTCGTTCGAGGTCGTCTCCATCTCGCCCGT
>JBEKFF010000219.1:0-5889 GCA_050013455.1 Acidobacteriaceae bacterium
GGTGGTGAACGCCTCAATGACGTCGCCAACCTTGATGTCCTTGAACCCAGCCAGGTCGATACCGCACTCAACACCCGAGCGCACCTCGGACACATCGTCCTTGAACCGCTTGAGCGACGAAATCTTGCCCTTCCAGACCTCTTCGCCGTCACGCAGCACGCGCACCTGGTTGTCGCGCCGGATCAGGCCATCGGTCACCTGCGAGCCGGCAATCTGGCCAACCTTGGTGATCTTGAAGACGTTGATGACAGTAGCGCGGCCAGCGTAATTTTCCTTGTATACCGGCTCGAGCAGTCCATACATCGCCTTCGTAATCTGATCCTGCAGCTCGTAAATAATCGAGTGCAACCGGATCTCGACGTTCTCGCGTTCCGCAACTTCGGTAGCCTTGCGATCCGGTCGAACGTTGAACCCGATGACCACAGCATTCGAAGCCGAAGCCAGCAGGATGTCGGACTCGGTGATAGCGCCAACACCCGAGTGCAGCACCTTCACCCGCACCTTCTCGGTGGACATCCGCTGCATCGAATCGGCCAGCACTTCGACCGAACCCTGCACATCGCCCTTGAGGATGAGGTTGAGGTCCTTGACGCCCGCCTGCTTGATCTGTTCCGCAAGCCCCTCGAGCGATACGCGCGAGCTCTTCGCCAGCTGCGCCTCGCGCTCCTTCATCTTGCGGTACTGTGCAATGCCCTTGGCCTTGTCGCGATCGGCCATGACCAGGAACGTATCGCCCGCGTCGGGAATGCTCTCGAGGCCGAGGATCTCGACCGGAGTCGACGGCCCAGCTTCCTTGATCTCCAGCCCGCGATCGTTGAACATCGCGCGCACCTTGCCGAACGTGTTGCCGACGATATAACTATCGCCCGTGCGCAGCGTTCCATTCTGCACGAGAATGGAAGCGACCGCACCGCGACCACGATCCAGCTTGGCTTCGATGACCGTACCAACTGCGGGACGTTCCGGTGTCGCCTTCTGCTCGTTCACATCGGCAACCAGGCAAATCATCTCTTCCAGCTGGTCGAGATTGAGCCGCTTCTTGGCCGACACTTCCACGAACTCCGTGTCTCCGCCCATCGACGTAGCCTGCACGCCGCGCGCAGCCAGCTGGTTCATGACCCGGCTCGGATCAGCATCCGGCTTGTCTATTTTGTTTACGGCGACGATGATCGGCACCTTCGCCGCACGCGCATGGTCAATGGCTTCGAGCGTCTGCGGCATCACGCCATCATCGGCCGCAACCACGATCACGACGATGTCCGTGATCTTCGCTCCACGGGCACGCATGCGCGTAAACGCCTCGTGACCCGGAGTATCGAGGAACACGATCTCCCTGCCGAAGGCAGGAGAATCGGGCTTCGTGATCTTCACCTTGTACGCGCCGATGTGCTGCGTGATTCCGCCAGCTTCACCAGCCGCAACATCGGTTGACCGGATCGCATCCAGCAACGACGTCTTACCGTGATCGACGTGGCCCATGATCGTAACCACCGGCGCACGCACCACCTCGACCATGTTGGACGTATCTTCCAACAAGCCTTCGATAGCCTCGTTCTCGAGCTGCTCTTCGACCGTGATGACGCTAGCCTCGGCACCGAACTGGCGCGACACTTCCTTCACCAGCTCGCCGTCCAGCGACTGGTTCACCGTCACCATGACGCCCTTCATCAGCAGCGTAGCGATCAGGTCCTTGCCACGAACATCCAGCATCACGGCCAGGTCCTTCACCGAGATGCCTTCAGTGACAGTAATCGTCTTGGTGATCGGCACATCGCCCTGCGGGATCTGCGGCCCGCCAAAGCGCGGCACGCTGTAACCCTTGAGAGCGACTTCCTTGTTCTTCTCGTAACGCGGTGCGCCACGGCCACGCGATCCCGCGCGAACCGGTCGGCTCGGTCCCGGAGCCTCGCCCGGAGCAGGCATCAACCCGCCAGGAGCAGCTCCCGGCCGATTCCCGAACCCAGGTCGCCCTGGTCCGCCACCAAAGCCCGGTCGCGGAGCAAAGCCCGGTCCTCCCGGACCACCGCCCGGACCTCCCGGAAACGTCCTCGTCGGATGCATCGGACGACGAGCGCCTGGAGCCGTTCCCGGACCCATTCCCGGTCGCGAGCCAGGTCCTCCCGAAGGATTCGATCCCTGGTACCCAGGACGCGGCCGCTGGAAGATAGGAGTCCGCGGTCCACCCGGAGGCGGAGCCGGCGCACTGTACGTCGGACGCGGTCCCGTCTGCGGCATCACCACGCGCCGCGGCGCCGGAACATTCGCAGCCGGTGCAGCAGGAGCTGCCGCAACCGGTTCCGCAACAGCAGGAGCAGCAGGCTCTGTAACCGGAGCCGCCGCAACAGGAGCAGGCACAGCCACCGCCGGAGGCGCAACCACCGCGGGCTTCGCGACCACTGGCTCAGCCGGCGGTACAGCTACAACAGCCGATGGCGCAGATGCCACGGCCGGCCGCGTAACCACCGGTCCCGTGACAGGACGGCTCGCGATCGCGGGCGGAGGAACCACGTAGTTCGGTGCTGCAGGGCGCGGAATCGGCACAATGCGCCGCGGAGCTGGAGCCGCAGGCGGCGCAGCAGCCACAACCGGTGCCGCTGGTGCCGGCGCAGCAACATGCGCCACGGGCGCCGCTGCCGGGGGTGCCGACGCAGGCCGCGCAGCCACAACCGGTGGACGGTTTGCCGGAGGCGCCACCGTCACCGCTGGCCGCGGAGGAGGAGCATTCCGCGCCGCCGTCTCTGCCTGCTTGCGCTCTAAAATCGCCTTCAGCGCATCGCCCGGCTTCGAGACGTGCGAAAGATCAAACTTGGGCTTGGTCTCGGCAGGCACAACGCGGGCCGCACTCGTGCGGCCTCCACGGCTGAAGTAGCCACGCACCTTCTCGGCCTCATCTTCTTCGATGGAGCTCGAATGCGTCTTCTTCTCGGTGACGCCAACCGCCGTAAGAGCATCCAGAATGGATCGGCTCTTGACCTCTAACTCACGTGCAAGATCGTTGATGCGAACTTTGCTCATCTATCCCTTTTGTAGGGGCTGGCGGTCTCCCGCTCGGCCCTTTTCAGTTCCACTGCGCACTTAGCTGTTCATATCAGCCTCAATCGATGGTGGAGTTCGTCCAAGGCTATTATCCCTTGAATCTGTTAACTTTTCAGCCGTTTGGCTGGGTTTTACCGCGATTTTAGAAATACAGCTAAAAACTCCGCCGAACGCGCCCGTACTAGTCACGGTCGCGCTCGCCGTCGTCGATTCCTTCATCGGAGACTTCCTGGGCCTGCTCGACCAGTTCGTCCACCGTGTCGTTATCCAGTTCAATGCCCGCTACGCGAGCATCATTGTCGTCATTCGCGTCGATTTCCGAAGATTCATCTTCGGCTGCCGCGATATCCTCGGCCGAAAACTCACTCACTTCTTCCGCTGAGCCCACATCCGCTGCCTGCCCAGCAAGAATCTCCTCCGGCGTATTGGTCATGGAATGTACCTCATCCCCCGCCTCATCGGATGCGGCAGCGGCAGCAATGGCTTCTTCGCCCACGACCAGAGCCGCCTCAGACGGCACCGGAACCGGACGCTCCTCACCTTCTTCGTACTGTCCGAAGTAGTGCCGAACCGCGACCGCGATCTTCTCGACCGTCTTCTCGCCAATTCCTGGGATCTCGCTCAGCTCTTCGGCGGTCATATCGGCAAGCGCCTCGACGGTCGTGATACCAGCCGCAATCAGCTTCTCCATCACCGAATCGCCCAGCTCGACAACCTGCTCGATCGGCGTCGAAGGCCCGCCGCCCATAGCCTGCATCTGCTGCTCGACCTCCTGGCGCTTCTCCTCTTCGCTCTTGATGTCGATCTTCCACTGCAGCAGCTTGGCGGCAAGGCGAACATTCTGCCCCTTCTTGCCGATCGCCAGCGACAGTTGCGTGTCGTCGACGATGACCTCGAGCTGCTTCTCCGCAAGATCTGTAATTGAGACGCGAGACACCTTCGCCGGTTGCAGCGCCTTCTCCGCAAACGTCGTGATCTCGTCCGAGTACTCGATGATGTCGATCTTCTCCCCGCGCAACTCGCGGATAATCGACTGCACGCGCATACCCTTCATGCCCACGCACGCGCCAACCGGATCGACGTCCTTGTCGCGGCTCATCACCGCAATCTTGCTCCGCTCCCCCGCCTCGCGGGCGATGGCGCGAATCGTCACCGTGCCGTCGTAGATCTCGGGCACTTCAGACTGGAACAGCGACTGCACCAGCGCCGGAGCCGCCCGCGACACGATCACCTGCGGACCCTTGGCCGCGCGATCCACGCGCAGCAGCACCACACGAACGCGCTCGCCCACGGCAAACTGCTCCAGCCGCGACTGCTCGCGCTTGGGCATCCGCGCCTCGGTCTTGCCCAGGTCGAAGATCACATCCATCGGCTCCAGCCGCTTGACCGTCGCCGTCAGAATCTCACCCGCGCGGTGCGCATACTCATTGAATACGGTGTCGCGCTCAGCCTCGCGAACCTTCTGGAAGATCACCTGCTTGGCCATCTGGGCGGCAATACGCCCCAGAGGCGTGGTGTCCTTATAGAAGCGCAGCTCTCCGCCCACCTCAACCTCGGGGGCCAGTTCGCGGGCCTGTTCCAGCGTCAGCTGATTGTCCGGGTCCTCGACCAGCTCCGGCGTCTCGACCACGGTCTTGTACACGTACGCACGAATCTCGCCGGTCTCGCGGTCCATCTCGCCGCGCATGTTCTCGACCGTCTTGTAATACTTGCGGGTCGCAAGCGCAATGGCGTCTTCAACCGCGTTCACCACGATCTCAGGGTCAATCCCCTTCTCGCGTCCCAAAATCTCAATCGACTGATACAAAGCACTTGCCATGTCGTCTCTCACTTCTTTCGGCGATCGTTACTGCCGATCATTCAAATTCTCTTCGGTCGTACATCTCTGCTCTCGAAACTGCGCCGCGAAATCCCGCCGTCAAATCTCTGCCAGCAAATTCGCCTTCTCCACATTTGCCAGCGGTATCTCGACCGTCTGCGCCGTCTGCGTCTTCTTTGCTTTCCCCTTCTGCTTCACCGCAGAAAGGTCGAGCGTAATTGCCTTTCCATCAAAGGCAGTCAATCTGCCAGTGAAGTGACGGTTGCTGTCAATCGCCGTAAAGGTCTGCACCTTCGCCAGGCTGCCGCGAAACCGCTCGTAATCGGATGCCTTCAACAGCTTCCGTTCCAGCCCCGGAGAACTTACCTCCAGCGTGTACTCCGAGCCGGGAATAAGATCTTCCACATCCAGCACGGTTCCGAAGTCGCGAGCAAAATTCGCGCAATCTTCATGGGTCACCCCAGACAGCGTTTCAACCGGAACACCTTTGGGAAGGCCTGCTTCCTCATTGGATGCTGCCTCCGCCGCAAACTTGGCCCGCGCCTCCGCATTCTTCTCCAGGAAAACCCTCAGCGTCCGATGCTTCGCGCCGCCCGTGAACTCCAGGTCCACCAGGTCGAGTTGGTGCGAGGCCGCAACGCGGTCAGCCGTGGCGCGAATTGTCTCCATCTGCAAAGCCATAGTGCTTACGGCAACTTCCCGTCTTGTCGTGCTTGGATTGAGCGGGTGCTGTCACCGTCCGCTCCAACCTGTCTTTAAAGCAAACAAAAAGTGGGCTCTCGCCCACTCATCTCTTCCGCCACTTTCCGGATTCTTCACGGATACCGGCCGTTTGCCAGACGGCTGCTTCAGCGGCAGAACAAATTCGTCTGCTTAGGGGATTTTAGGCCAAGCGCCCCGAAAGTTCAACTCTGACCTTTCCAGTGCAACAATAGAGAAGTATGATCCCCACTCAAATCCCGGAAGCGCTCACATTCGACGACGTACTGCTGGTCCCCGCATACTCTGACGTCGTCCCCACCCAGACAAATACG
>JBEKFF010000220.1:0-5825 GCA_050013455.1 Acidobacteriaceae bacterium
ATACTCAAACGGCATCGCATACGGATCGCCCATCCGCCCGACAACCTCGACCGATTCGTACTTCTGCGAGACCTCGTCTGGAGTATCCCCGATCACCGCGATCACCACATTCGTATCGCACCCATGCGTGCCCCACAGCCAGTAGTTATTTTGGCCACTCAGCGCCGGCGGAAGATTCAAACCCTCGCGCTGCCCCAGGAAATCAATTGCCCCAGCCTCGCCATAGTTGCTGGCGAAGATGCACACATGCTGCTGTTGCTTCGGCGTCAGCGAGCGATACGTCCGCGCCACGATATCGACCTCCTGCTGCCACCCAAAACGGTCCGCGTAGAACTGCGGCAGCGGCCCCGTCGCGAAAGTCTCCGTCTTGTCGCCACGCAGACGCAGCGCCGTGGTGTAGCGCACCCACGCAGCAGGGCGCAGCACCGGCGAGGCCATCGGCAGGATGATCAAGCTCGTAACCAGTAGGATAGCTTCGAACACCGGGAACGCTACGACGCGATTCTCCCGTACCGCGCGCGACGTCGCAAACCGCCGCTCCCAGGCGATGCCGCCGGCAGCAAACATCGCCGGATAAATTCCCGCAAGGTAATAATCCTTCGCGTGCATAGCGAACATCAGCGCGAAGAACAAAACATACGTAAGCCCCAGCCAGCGCCCATCGCGCACCGACTTCGCCCGCACCAACGACACTACACCCGCAATCCAGATCAGCGCATTCACCGGCTGCATCGTCGCAAACTGCGCCAGGAAAAACTTCACCGGCCCCAACACAATATTCTTGTGGCGAACCTGGCCATTGTGCAGAAACTCCAGCGTCGGCCAATGATTGCGGATCTGCCACAACACGTGCGGCATCACGATCACAGCCATCAACGCAATGGCCACCAACGTCCATCGCGAAAACAGCACCCGCCTCTGCTTGGTGAGCAAAAGTCCGATCCCCAGCGTCACCAGGAAGAAGGTCATCGACGGCTTGTTGAGCAGTCCCACTCCCGCCGCAACGCCGAACACGATCCACCACGTGCGCTCAGAATAGCCGCGCAGCATCAGGATCACGGCCAGCACGCAGACCATCCAGAACACAGGCTCGCAGGAGTTCATGGAAAGAAATCCGTCCGTGCCGATGTACTGCGGGCATACAATCACGCCAAACATCGCGAGCGCCTGCGCGGGGCGCTTTCCTCCGAGCGCCCACGCAATCATGCCCGTCAGAAACACCATCACGGCGCCCGCTGCCGCCGAGAGCACCCGAATCCCAAACACCGAATCGCCAAACAGCAACTCACCCAACCGGGCCTGCAGCGCCACAATCGGCCCATGATCGACGTAGCCCCACGCCAGGTGTCGACCGCAGGCAATGTAATAGAACTCGTCGCGGAAGTAGCTGTAGCCGATGTGCAGCGTCCACAGCGTCAGCGCAAACTGCAGCAAAAGTTTCGCAGCAGCAAAGATCGCCGCCAGGCGCAGAGCATCGCGCAGCGTCAGGTCAGCAGGTCGAATGATAGTGGTGTGTGCGGTCGCAGTGGTCATGGTCGTTGCTCAAGACTACGCGCCCGGAAACAGAAAAGTTCCCGGGGGACCTCGTCGTTAAGCCACCGTAATCTTGACCAGCTCATCCTGCGTATCTGGTCCCGCCTGCTCGGCGAAGAACTTGCGAATCTTCTCCGCCGTCGCCTTGTTCACCACGGCCGTCAGCGCATCTGGATTCTTCTCCGCCGTCTGCTTCAACGCGCGCACGCTGCCAAAGTGTTCCAGCAGCCGCTGCCGCGTAATCGCACCCACTCCCGGAATCTCATCCAGCTCGCTCGTCCGGTCGCGCATCTGCCGACGCTTGCGGTGATACGTCACCGCAAACCGGTGGCTCTCATCGCGAATCTTCTGGATCACATGCAGCACCGGCGAGCGCCGATCGAGCACCACCGGCTCATCTTCCTGCCCATGCACGTAGATAATTTCTTCGCGCTTCGCAATCGACGCCAGCGGCTGCGTCATCAGCCCAATCTCCTCCAGCGCCGCCGCCGCCGCATGCAGTTGCCCAATGCCGCCGTCGATCAGCACCAGCGACGGCATCGGCTTCTTGTCCTCCTGCAGCCGCAGGTAGCGCCGATGAATGATCTCGCGCATCGACGCAAAGTCGTCCACGCCAGTCACCGTCTTCACCTGGAACTTGCGATAATCCGACTTCTTCATCGCGCCCTTCTCCCACACCACCATCGACGCAACGGTGTCCGCGCCCTGGATATGCGAGATGTCGAAGCACTCAATCCTCTCCGGCGGCTCGGCCAGCATCAGCACATCCTGCAGCGCCTCCTGCATCTTCTGAATGCTCGGCTTCAGCACGCGGAAGCGCTGATCGTACGACTGCTTCGCGTTCTGGCAAACCAGGTCGACGAGCGACCGCTTGTCGCCACGCTGCGGCGCCGCAATCTCGATCCGATGCCCAATCTTCTCGCGCAGCGCATCGGCCAGCAGCGCCCGATCCGCAAAATCTACCGGCACATAAATATGTTTCGGCACATACGACTGGTCGAGATACAGCTGCTTCAGCAGGGCAGAGAAGAACGTCGCCGCGGAGAACACCGGCGGCTGCACCTCATCCAGCGGCTCCAGTACCGAAACCTGCTCCGACTCCGCGTCGGCTTCGTTAATCTGCGGCGCGACCACGCGCGGATCCGGCTCCAGTGACGGCTCAACCTCCACCTCCTCCGCAGGCGACAACTCCGGCGCGGAAAATTCCATCGCCGTAAAGTCCGGCAACTCTTCCCAGAACATCTCGCGCCGGTCGACAATCTTTCCGCCGCGCATGTGAAACAGATTCACCGCGAGCATGTCGTTCTCGTAGTGGAAGCCAAACACGTCGGCATCCTCATCGTCGGTCCCCGCAATCCGCTGGCGATCCTGGGCCTGGCTGATGGTAATCAGCTGGTCGCGAAGCTTCGCCGCCAGCTCGAACTGCATATTCTCCGCAGCCCGCTCCATGCGTTCGGTCAGCCTGGCCTCGAGCTCACTCGGCTTGCCCTCAAGAAACAACTGCACATCATGAATCGCCTGCGCGTAGTCCTCCGTCGAAACGAATCCCTCCACGCACGGCCCCAGACAGCGCTTGATGTAGTACTGCAAACATGCGCGCGGATGATAGCGATTCAAGTCCACCTTGCAGCTCGGAATCAGAAAGCTGCGATGAATCACATCGACCAGCCGATACGCCAGGTTCCCGGGAAAATAAGGTCCGAAATATGCGCTGCCATCCTTGCGCAACCGCCGCGTCACAAATACCTTCGGATGCTTGTCGCCCAGCGTCAGCTTGATGTACGGATAGGTCTTGTCGTCGCGCAGCAGGATGTTGAACCGCGGCTTGCGCTGCTTGATCAGATTATTTTCAAGCGCCAGCGCCTCGCGCTCATTGGCCACGGTAATGTATTCCAGGTCGACGGCCTCGCGCATCAGAGAGCCGGTCTTCGCGTTCGCTAGCTGGTTCGCCGCAAGAAAATACGACCGCACCCGCGCGCGCAGGTTCTTCGCCTTCCCGACGTAGATCACCTCGCCCTCTGCATTCTTGTAGAGGTAGCAACCCGCGCCGGTCGGCAGTGTCCGGATTTTTTCGCTGAGATCCATCCGCATCTTCCAGTTTAGAGCGTCCGCCGCTCACGCGCTCGGCCCCACAGGCCTGACTCGGGTAAGCTTGATTCCATGGACTCAACGCAGCCAATTGAAGGGGAAGAGGCCCAGGCTCCAGCCGCCGAGGCTCTCCAGCGCGCCGCCGCCATCATGGCCCGCCTGCGCGCGCCCGGCGGCTGCCCCTGGGACCGCGAGCAGACCTTCGACACCATCAAGCGCCACACCCTCGAAGAGACCTACGAGGTCTTCGACGCCATCGAGCGCCGCGCCTGGCCTGACCTCAAGGACGAGCTCGGCGACCTCCTCCTGCAGGTCCTCTTCTACGCCCAAATGGCCGCCGAAGCCGGGTACTTCGACCTTCGCGACGTTGCCGAAAATCTCAGCGCTAAGCTCATCCGCCGCCATCCCCACGTCTTCGCCGACACGGTTGCCACGGACTCCGGCGCCGTCCTGCGCAACTGGGAGCAGATCAAAGTTGAGGAGAAAAGGTCGAAGCCTGCCGCCTCCTCGCTGCTCGACGACATCCCGCGCTCCATGCCCGCGACGCTCGAAGCCTCCAAGCTAGGCTCCCGCGCTGCGAAGGTTGGATTTGACTGGCCCAACGCCGACGGCCTCTTCGATAAACTTGGCGAAGAAACCGCCGAGCTCCACGCCGAGATCGCCCGTGCCGACGCCGATAAAATCGAAGCCGAGTTTGGCGACCTGCTCTTCACCACCATGAACCTCGCGCGCCATCTCAACGTCGACGCCGAGTCCGCTCTGCGCCGCAGCAACGCCAAATTTCGCGCCCGCTTCGCTTCCATGGAGCGCGAGAGCGGCGGCGCCGAACAGCTCAAGGCCATGTCCCCCGACGAGCTCGAGCAGCTCTGGTCGCAAGCCAAATCCGAAGCCCCATCCACGGAGACGATCGATTGAACGAAGCCCCTCAGCCCGAGCCCATCCGCATCCAGTCCTTCACCTCGCTCGAGCAGTTCGACCAGTGCGTCGCCCTCGAAGAAGCAGTCTGGGGATACGACCCCGCCGACATGATTCCGCGCCGCATGTTCCTGCTTGCCTCGCGCATCGGCGGCCAGGTCATGGGCGCGTTTCTCGGCGACAATCCCACCGCCGTCGGCTTCGCTATGGCGTTGCCGGCCTATCGCAACGGCCACGCGTACCTCCACTCGCACATGGTTGGCGTCATGCCGGAGTTCCGCAATCGCGGCATCGCCCGCGCCCTCAAGCTCGCTCAGCGTGACGACGCGCTCGCCCGCGGCTTCGACCTGATGGAGTGGACCTTCGACCCGACCGAGATCAAGAACGCCTACATCAACATCGCCAAGCTGGGCGCTATCGTTCGCCGCTACAAACACAACTTCTACGGCCCCTCGAGCTCGCCGCTGCAAGGCGGCCTTCCGACCGACCGCGTCTACGCCGAGTGGTGGCTGCGCTCCAAACGCGTCGAGCGCGCGCTTAGCCCGGAATTCCGAAGCAACGAGCCCCAACCCTTCGACATCGCCGAGCGCGTCGATGTCCCCTCCGAGATCTACGCCTGGAAGGCCTCGCCCCCTGATGGCGTTGCTGCTCGCGCCGCCGCGCGCGACCTCCAGGCACGCAACGCCCATGCCCTCGAATCCGCTTTCGCCAACGGCCTCGCCGTCCTCGGCTACCAGCGCAACGACCGCGGCGACGGCCAATTCCAACTAGGCCGCTGGGACGAGCACCACGCCTACTAACGATTCACTCCGGAGCCTCCATGAAGATCGAAGCCATCCACCTTCGCGAAATCCAGATGCCGCTCGCCCACCCCTTCGAGACCAGCTTCGGCGTCACCACCGGCCGCCGCATCCTGCTCGTCGAGATCGAAGCCGACGGCCTCACCGCCTGGGGCGAGTGCGTCGCCGGCGAGCATCCCTACTTCTCCGACGAGCAAGTCGACACCGCCTGGATTATCACCGAACAGGAGCTCGCGCCCCGCCTGCTCAACGCCGACATCGCCTCCGGTCGCGACTGCCCCGCACTCTTCGAGCAGGTCCGCGGCCACCGCATGGCGAAGGCAGCGCTCGAAAACGCCGTTTGGGATCTCGACGCGCAGCAGCAGGGAATCCCCCTCGCCAAACTTCTCGGCGGCGCGCGCGACATCATCCCCTGCGGCGTCTCCATCGGCATCCAGCCCACGCCCGAGAAACTCATGGAGGCCGTCGCCAAGGAAGTCGCAGCCGGCT
>JBEKFF010000221.1:0-5815 GCA_050013455.1 Acidobacteriaceae bacterium
CCTACCGCGTAGAATTCTTCAGCCCCGCCAACCGCTCCGCAGGCCCTTCGAATCAGGCATTTACCGCCTCCGGACCAGCCCCGGCCGCCGTAGAAAACTTCCACGCAGAAGGCTCCCGCCTGGGCATCATTCTCCAATGGACCCCCTCTCCCGGCGAAGTCGTCCTCCGCCGCGACGATCTAGCCCCCGCCAAGCCAAAACATCCCGAACCCACGACCTCCAAAACCAAGGCCTCCTCTCCCACAGTATGGCTGCAAACCAATGATTCTAATGGAGTACAGGCCCGCACCCTGGACGCAGCCGCCCTCCCCGACACCCCCTATCACTACACCGCTCAGCGCCGCACCACCCTCCAGCTAGCGAACCACTCCATCGAACTGCGCAGCGACCTCTCAACCCCCGTAGACTTCACCCTCCTGAAGATCTACCCACCCCCCTCTCCCATCGGCCTCACCGCCGCCGGCTACTTCACCGGAACACCCCCAGTCTTTGCGGTTGATCTAGTCTGGCAGCCAGTCAACGAAGCCGGCCTGATCACGCCTCTCGCCGGCTACACGGTTTCCCGCGAAACCCTCAAGGCAGCCACTCAATCCGCCACCTCCCGCATCCAGTTGAACACCGCGCCCATCCTTCAGCCGGCCTTCCACGACGCCACCGCCAACCCCTCCGCGGCCTACCGCTACACCGTCACCGCGATTGACGCCCAGGGCAACCAGAGCCCCGCCACCGCCGTCGTCCTCCAACCCTCCGCCACCCCCTGACCCTCGCCCTTTACAGAAGTATCGTCACCTGCGGGACGGCCATCAAGTTCAGCCGCTGCAGTGTCTTCCGCGCCAAACCTGTGAGCGGTTGCTGCGCGAGCTTCGTCGTGGTCACCCACCGCAAATCCGTCTTTGCCGCCAAAATCTGCTCCATCAGGAGTCCTCCCGCGTCCGTGTCGTCCATCGCTTCCTTAGGCACAATGCCCTCGCTGAACACCTGCACGTAATAGTTGGTATTCGTAATCGCGTGCCGCAGCCGCAGCACCGGTTCACGGCCCTGCGTGCTTCCCACCGGCAACCCCGGCAATTCCAACATGCCCGCCATCAGCGACGCGTCCGCGGCTCTGCGCTCCAGCAAAACCTCCGTAGCAATTCCACGTTTCCGCAGCGCCAACAGATGTGCCACCGTCCGGCTCTGCATCTTGGCGCGCGCCCCCGTCACATGCTCTCCCCGCGTCCTGCAGAGCTCCAGCACAGGACACTGCAGGCACAGCGGCGCGCGCGGCAAACAAATAGTCGCTCCCAGCTCCATCATCGCCTGGTTGTGATCCCCCGCGGCATTCTCGCCCGAAGACTTCCGGCTCGCCGACGGCATCAGTCTCTGCGCCGCATCCGCCAACCGCGCTCTCGCCCGCGCGCCTTTCTGCTCATCCTGTCCCAGAACCCGCAGCAGCACGCGCTCCACATTGCCATCCAGCACCGCCACACTTTCGCCGAACGCAATGCTGGCAATCGCCGCTGCGGTATATTCGCCCACGCCCGGCAGCGTCCGCAGCTTCACCGCCGACCGCGGCAGCTTCCCACCAAACTCCCTATCGACAAACTGCGCTCCACGGTGCAGCATCCTTGCCCGACGGTAATATCCCAGGCCGCTCCACAGCGCCAGCACATCCTCTTCCTCCGCGACGGCAAGATCATGAATCGTCGGAAACCGCCGCAGAAACTCCTGGTAGCGATCGATCACCGTCGCTACCCGCGTCTGCTGCAACATGATCTCCGACAGCCATGTCGCATACGGATCCCCCACCTCCCGCCAAGGCAGCGACCGCGCATTCTCTCGATACCACGCCCCCAACCGCCGCCGAAACGTGAGCGCCGAAAACCCCAACACCTCCGCATCCTGTATCGACGCAGCCGGAGCTTCGCCGCTGCTCTCCTGCGCGATCCCCACCTTCCGCTCCGCGTTCTTTTCCTTCGGCATGCTCCAGACAGTCTATCTGTCCCAGCCGCCGGCTACGCTAGCAGATCCAAAGACCTCGCATCCAACTGCTAAAAGTTGAAAAACTCCTGGCGCAGCGCGTCTTCATAGGCCTTCTTGGCAGCCTTCGCCTTCCCGCGGGCAGCTTCCTCCGCGAAGCAAGCCCCCTCCCACAGGTCGATTTCCGTCTCAGAATGAACTGCCGCTGACGCCAGAACTTCTTCCTTCCGTATGGCCGCGATCCAGTCCTCCACCGCCGCCTGGTACTTGCCTTGCATCCGGTTCAATTCCGCATTCTCGATTGCCATCGCCGTAACCTCCACACGAAAAGCTACTTCAGACCCGTGAATATCCGATGTACAACAAATAAGCCGGCCAACCACCGCCACTCAGTGTCATCCGTCACGCGGGTGTAGCCTCAACCCATGTCGATGATCAAGCCCATCTTCATCCTGCTGCTCTTCCAACTAGCCGGCGAAGCCCTGCGCGCCGCCACCCACACCCAGGTCCCAGGCCCCGTGATCGGCATGATCCTCCTGGCGGCCTTTTACATCCTGCGCCGTCGTGAACCATCGCCCGCACTGGAGCACGCAGCCGACGGCCTGCTCAGCTGGCTCGGTCTTCTCTTCGTGCCCGCCGGCGTCGGCATTGTCGCCAACATCGCGCTTATCCGCTCCGCCTGGCTGCCGATCTCCGTCGCCCTCATCGCGAGTACTTTCATCACTCTCATCACCACCGCCTGGATCATGCACCGCTTCGGCAACCGCGCCTCAATCCCGAAAGAGGGCCGATGACCTGGCCCGATCTCACGCAATCCCTCACTCCCGCCGTCCACGCAGGACTCCCACTCTTCGCCATCGTCCTCACCCTTGGCGCGTACCTCCTCGGCGTGGAAATGCAGAAGCGTCTCCGCAACCCTCTCGCGAATCCCGTCCTCATCGCGATCGTGTTCATCGGCATCACCCTCCGCCTCCTCCACCTCTCCTATCAGGACTACTTCACCGGCGCCCAATTCATCCACTTCCTCCTCGGCCCCGCCACCGTCGCCCTGGCCATCCCCATGGTTCGTGCACTCGAGCACATGCGCCGCGGCTTTTGGCCCCTGATGTCCGCCCTCCTCGCCGGCTGCATCCTCGGCATCGTCAGCGGCTACGGCCTGGTTCGACTATTCGGCGGTAGCCAGGCGGTCGCCCTCTCCATGGCCCCCAAATCCCTTACCACTCCCATCGCCATCGCAGTCTCGGCCAGCATCGGAGGCATCCCTTCCCTCTCCGCCGTCCTCGCAATCCTCGGCGGCATCCTCGTGGCCATCTCCATCGACCCCATCCTGAACTGGCTGAAGATCAACGAACCCTCCGCCCGAGGCCTCGCCGCCGGTACCGCCGGCAGCGGCATCGGCGCCTCCCGCGTCATCCCGCAGCATACCCTCTCCGCCGCCTTCGCAGGAGTAGCCATCGGCGCCAACGGCATCCTCACCGCCATCCTCGCCCCCATCCTTGTCCCCTTACTAAAGCACTGGTAGCCACCCACCCCTCACCTCATCCCGCCACGGAACCGGGTGCCCCATTCATGACGGCTCTATCGTTATGGGTGGGGGTCGAGCATGGTAGCGCTTGACCACCCCAACCCCAACCCCAGCGAAATTCATCGCCGTGCCACGCGAAGCCCCTCGCCGTCCGCGCAGGGCTCCGTCATCCCGAGCGAAGCCGAAGGATCGAATGTTACCGAGGATGCCGGCTCCTTTCGGCCACCAGCTTCTCTCAACTCTCGCTGCCCGATAGGACTCATTGCGGCGCCACGCAAAGCCTATCGCCGTCCGCGCAGGACCTCGCCGTCCGCACAGGACTCGTACTTCCAGTTCCGCGACTTGCCTTCGGCAATCCACTCCACAGCCGTCGCCACCCGTTTCTCGCGAGTCTCTTCCCGCTTGGCCTCGGCAATCCACTGGCAGTACTCCCGCCTGCATCCCGGAGTCATGGCCTCGAACGTCTTCGCCGCAGCCTTGTTCTTCTTCAACGCCGCAGCCAGAGCTTCGGGAACCTCTGCTTCGGCTTTCACTACCCTTGGCCGCGACCATGCTTTTGTTCGCTCGCCATCAGCAATCGCCTTGGCCGCGAGTTTCACATACCCAACCAACTTCGCGCGCGACGGCAAATCTCTAACGGAGGTCACCTTCCCAAACGTCCCCATACCGTTATCCTGCGCGGCGCCCTCCTCTTTCAGAACCTCGCCCACCTCCGACCCCCACAACCCAAAGCTGCAATGCGCCTTGAATGCAGACATATTCCCGAGGATGACGCCCTCATACACAAAGAAGGGTCGAGACCACTTCATCTCCTCCACCACTTCCGGTGCCCCGGCATGCACCACCTCGCGCAGATACTCAAGGATTGGCTTCGCAAACTCTGCAGCCTTGTTGATGTAAGCGTCCACCGCAACGATCCTGCCATCCGTAACCGTAGCCATCGATCACCTCCAACTGGAAATGGTGAAGAGGCCACCAGTATAGCGACGCAACGCTGGTCTCCCCAAAAATCTTGTCAAGCCCCTTCCAGCCCCCAAAACCGCGAAACCCCCTATCAACACTGGCGATAAATCTTTTCAAAACCTGGCATAGTTACCCCCTCCAACTAGCTACAATTTAACTAGAGCTCCTGTTCGCGACAGGCTCAGCCCACCAACCCATCAGCAGCCATGGTCCGAAGGCGTGAATCATCGCGCCCCCAGGCGACCGCGGGCTAACAGCCCGACATATACCCGCTGCCGCGGGGGACGATGGATCGTAACTCGTTTGAATAGAGGACTCTGCGTGAAAATCGAGCACGCTCCGTGCGCCTAACTCCTGTGTTTTGAGATGTTTCGGTGAAAAGTTGCCGCATTGGGTAGGGGGGTATTGTCGGGTATAAACCGTTTGAATAGAACGGGTTAGATAAGGAAAATCACTCCCGAATAGCCGATACTGTCCCCCTTAACCTCCTTGTTTTGATACGGTTGGAGGTAAGTTTTACATACAGGGGAGGGGGAGGGGGGTACCCTACGCCAGCATGGCCGCCTCTGCAATCCGCGTCCTGCGGGCCACCTCGCCCAACACCCCCGGCCAAAACCCGGCGGCAACCATGAACACGCGCCGCGATGGCCACCAAACCAACCCGCGCGAGACCATGGTCGCCAGCGCCACCTGCTCCAATAGCTCCCCGCGCAACTTCCTTTGAAATTCCGCCGCCGTGTCACCGCGCAGATACATCGCCGCCGCCAAACATCCGCTGTGCAGTGCAATCGACATCCCATCGCCGGTGAACGATGGAATCACCGCCGCCTGGTCGCCCAGCGCCCACACGCCATCGCTCGCGTCACGTACATATCCGTAAGGGATCGCGGACACCGCCAACGGCTTCTCCAACAGCGCCTGCGCACCCTGCAGCCGCTCCCGCAGCAGCCCACACTGACGCTGCATCGCAGCCAACAGGTGCTCCCAGCGACCTCCTAACTGCTGCAGTTCCTTCCGCTGGACGAGGCAACATAGATTGGCCGCACCGTCTTCCACCGGCTGTAACCCTGCATAGCCGCCGCGATACAGTATCAGCTCCACGTGCCCCTCAAGCGCCGCAGCCTGCGCCGGCGCAAGCCGCCAGTACATCTTGAACGCCACCAGGTCTGACTGCTTTCCCTTTGGTCGAGGCCTGCCAGCCAGATCATGCTTGCCCGTAGCCAGGAACGCAACGTCCGCCAGTACGCGCTCCGCTCCCTCCAACACGGCGCACCAGCCACCGCGCTCCCGCTCAAGCCCAACCACTCGGCAGCCTCGCAACACCTTTGCACCTGCATCCACTGCCAGCCGCAGCAGCTCCTCATCCAG
>JBEKFF010000222.1:0-5787 GCA_050013455.1 Acidobacteriaceae bacterium
TCGTCGGGGATTGCGGTGAAGGACATCGCTGAACTGATGCTGGAGAGCGTGCTGCGGCGGGCGGGTGAGAGCGTGGCGCACAGTCCCGTTGGGTCCAGGGAGCTCGCTGCGGCGGTTGAGGCCTCGGTGGAAGTTGTGGCGAGAGCGGAAGAGGTGGTGGTCGAGTCGGAGGTTGAACCGGTGATGAATGTTGCGGCCCCGGAGATAGCCGAGGTTGCGACGCCCGTGATGCGTAAGAAGTGGACACCGAAGGCTGCGGCGCCTGCAAGAGAGATCGAAGCGCCGGTCCAGGTTGCGGCGAGCGTGGAGAACTCGGCTGTCGAGCCCGGAGCGAATGCTACTGCAGCGGCGGAGACGCCGGAGGTGGTGGCGCCCGCGGTGGTGCGCAAGAAGTGGACGCCGAAGGTCGCGGGAACCCCCGCGGGCCTAGCGGCGAGTACGCCCCAGATCGCTGAGGCGGCGGTAGTTGAGCGGGGTCCCGAGGTGCGGGCAGATGCGTCGAATGGGGCTGATCTGGGAGACACGGCGGCGTCGGCGCCGGTGCGGAAGAAGTGGGAGCCGAAGAAGAGCGTCAAGCCTCCCGATTCGGGCGAGTAGGGCGAGGGCGACTTCGAAGAACGCTCCCCGACGTGGGAGAAATATATATCTCCCTTGTTTTCCTATACTTCTGCGAGTTTGAGCGGCAGGCGTGCGGGGGCGGCAGCTATGTACTACTTGGTTAAGAGTGGCGAAGCATAAGGGAGGTCGAACATAGCGCTTGTCTGCCTGTGGAAAAGCAGGTAGAACAAGGGGTACGCAGGAGATACCGGAAGATTCACCGACGACTGGAGACGTTCATGGCAGCGGGAACAACACAAGGACAACTGGCGCTCCGCGAGGTGATGGATATTCGCCAGGCCGCGGACTACCTGGGGATCAGCGGGGACACGCTGTACCGGTATGCGTCGGAGGGATTTGTGCCGGCGTTCAAATTGGGAAACCGGTGGCGGTTTCGGAAGAGCTTGCTGGACAACTGGATGGATGTGAAGAGTGGGGTTGCGCCTAAGAGCGCGGCGGTCGAGCCGGCGAAGAAGAAGCCCGTGGCGAGCGCGCGGTAGCGGGTTTAGGCGGAAGCGCTGACTCTGGAGCTCTGACCAGGGTGAAGTGAGTGAGTTCGGCGGGACAGTTGAGGCGGAAGGGCAGGCCGACGGTGCCAATGCCTCGGTTCACGTAGAGCTGCATGTGGTCGAAGCGGAACATGCCTTCGACGTACTTCTGACCCATGGGCGGGAGGATGAGCGGGCCGAGGTAGGGGAGGCGGATCTGGCCGCCGTGGGAGTGGCCCGAGAGCATGAGGTCGATGAGCGGGAAGCGGGGGTGGAGGACGACGTTCTCGACGTAGTCCGGCTCGTGGCACATGAAGATGACGGGTGCGCGGGGGTTGGGGGGGATCGCGAAGTTGAGGTCAGGGGTGCGGGTACCGGCGTCGTTGGCGCCGCACAGCCAGAGGAGATCGCGGCCACGCTCGAGGGCGAAATAGCTGTCGACGAGGATGGGGGTTCCGTGGGCTTCGAGGGGCGGAATGACGTGGTCGGCGCCGACGTTGACGTCATGGTTGCCGAGGATGCCGAAGCGCTGTGGGGCCTTGAGGGTGGAGAGGATTTCGGCGGCCAGGCCGGCGGCGCGCCAGGAGGCCGCGAGAGAGAGCGGGCCGCGGCTGACGAAGTCACCCGTAACCAGGACGAGGTCTGGCGCCATGGCGTTGGTCTGGGCGACCATTTGCTCGAGGAAGTAGGGTTCGGTGAACTCCTCCAGGTGAATATCGCTTATCTGAACGATGCGGAAGTTCTCGAAGCCGTCGGGGAGATCCCGGATAGGGATGGTGAGGCGGGTGATTTCGAACTCGTGGCGTGCGTGGGTTCCAGAGTAGACGGCGACGCCGAGGCCTGCAGCTGCGAGGGTGGCACCAAGGAATCCGCGGCGGGTGAGGTGGTGCGATCCTTGCTGGCTGTTGGGGGTCGAACCACGATGCATGCTTCATGATAGCGGCTAAGACGCGTTGAGGGTAACGACTAAGGCATTCATCGTGTGAAGGATGCGAACCGCAGGTAAAATGGTGGGATGCGCGAAAGGGCGAGACGGAAGCAGGCGATGCAGGCCGCGTTGGAGGCTGGAGCGGAGGCTCTGGTGGTCACGCACGCGCCGGATGTTCGCTATCTGAGCGGATTTACTGGTTCCAGTGGAGCGGTTGCGCTGGTCGGTGGACGGGCTGCGCTGTTTACGGATGGACGATATACGACGCAAGCGAAGGCTGAGGTCGACGGGCTGCGGTTGGTGATCGACAAGCGATCGCCAGGCGTGCAGGCGGTGGAATGGCTCGCGGCGGCGGGCGTTAAGAAATGCGCGTTTGATTCGGGACAGACCACGGTGACAGCGCTTGAGTTGATGAAGAAGGCTGTCAATCAGGCGCTCAAGGCTGAGCCGGCGCCAGTGAGGCGAGGCTTTTTTGTAGCCACCGATGGATTGGTGGCGCGGATTCGCCAGCTGAAAGACGAGGACGAGATTGAGCGCCTGCGCAAGGCAGCTGCGCTGGGGTGCGGTCTGTTCAGCGCGGTGCTGCAGTATTTGATTCCGGGAGTTGGGGAGACCCAAGCGGCCGCGCAGTTGGAGTTCATGGCACGGCTGGCGGGTGTTGACGCGATGAGTTTCGAGACGATTGTGGCGAGCGGAGAGCGCTCGGCGCTGCCTCATGGCCGGGCGACTGCGGCAAAGCTGCCCGCGCAGGGCTTTGTGACCCTGGATTTTGGGGTTCTGCTGCACGGGTACTGTTCGGATATGACGAGGACGGTGCACCTTGGGCGGCCCAGCGAGCGCGAGTGGGACGTGTATCATTCGGTGCTGGAAGCCCAGGAGGCGGCGATTGCGGCTGTTTCGCCTGGGGCTCGCTGTGGCGATGTAGATGAAGCTGCGCGTTCGGTATTGCGGAAGGCCGGGTTGGAGAAGCAGTTCTCGCACTCAACCGGGCATGGTGTCGGGCTGGAGATTCATGAAGGACCAAGGATTGCAGCGAAACAGGAACAGGTGCTGGAGCCCGGCATGGTGATTACGATTGAGCCGGGGGCGTATCTTTCTAGTGGGGCTGCGCTAAAGAATCGGCGGCCAGGCTCGCGCAGCAAGAAGGGGCACCCGGTCTCGAAGGCCTTTGGGGTGCGCATCGAGGACATGGTGCTGGTCACCAAGAGCGGCCGTGAGGTACTGACGGCCGCCAGTCCAAAGGATTGGATCGAGCTGTAAAGCAATTGAGAATCAGGAAGACGAATTTTTAGGAGTTGGGACGCATGGCTGGTACGGAAGGGTTTGATTTGCGCGAGTTGAAGGAGTTGGTCGAGTTTCTCAAGGCCAACGGGATCGCCGAGTTTGAGATGGAGCGGCCGGATCTGAAGGTCGGGCTTCGTTTTGCGGGCGAGGTCCCTGCTGCTGCACCGGGAATCGATCCGGCGCAGATGGCGGCGTTGCTGACGGCGGCGAAGGGCAGTGCGGCTCCAGCGCCCGCGGCAGCTCCGGCAGCGGCAGCGGCGCCGGTAAGCATCGCGGCGTCAGCGGCAGCACCTGAGGCTCCTGCGGCCGAGGCTGATCCGTGGGCTGGGGCGCACATTGTGAAGTCGCCGATTGTGGGCACCTTCTATGAGTCGCCGTCTCCGGACTCGCCGGCGTTTGTGCAGGTGGGTGATACGGTTGCGGTCGGCAAGGTGCTTTGCATCGTTGAGGCGATGAAGCTGATGAACGAGATCGAAAGCGATGCTGCCGGAAAAATCGTGCATGTGTTCGTCAAGCGGGAACAGCCTGTGGAGTATGGTCAGCCGCTGTTCGCAGTCAAGTAGGCGGCGCTCAAAGAACAAGCAAGAGCTTTGACGCGACGGTCGCGAAGAAGAGCGCCACGTTTCGCGAAGTAAGGCTAGAACACGCAACACCAGGTCCTCCGCGTACGGCGAAGGATGACAATCAAATTCGACGGATAAAAATTCCTATGTTGATTCAGGCGGGAAGAGCAAGGGCAAAGCATGTTTCGTAAGGTATTGATTGCCAATCGCGGGGAGATTGCATTGCGCGTGATCAGCGCGTGCAAGGAGATGGGAATTCGCACGGTTGCGGTGTACTCGGAAGCCGACCGCAACAGTCTGCACGTTCGATTTGCAGATGAGGCGGTGTGCATCGGGCCGCCGCCGTCGAAGGACAGTTATCTGAATGTGCCGGCGGTGATTTCGGCTGCAGAGATTGTCGGTGCGGACGCGATTCATCCGGGTTATGGGATGCTGAGCGAGAACGCGAACTTCGCCGAGGTTTGCCGGGCGTCGAACATCAAGTTCATTGGGCCGCCGCCGGAAGTGACGCGGATCATGGGCGAGAAGGCTACAGCGCGGCAGACGATGAAGAAGGCCAAGGTGCCGATTCTGCCCGGTAGCGATGGCGCCATCGAGGATGTGGATGCGGCGCTGGAGTGGGCAAAGAGCGTTGGGTATCCGGTGATGCTGAAGGCAGTGGCAGGTGGCGGCGGACGCGGCATGCGGATTGTCCGGAGCAAGGAAGAGCTGCCAGGGCACTTTCAGAGTGCGTCGCATGAGGCGCTGAATGCGTTCTCCAATGGTGCGCTCTACATGGAGAAGTTTATCGAGCGGCCGCGGCATATCGAGTTCCAGGTGCTGGCCGATGAGCATGGCAATGTGATGAGCCTGGGGGAGCGTGAGTGCTCGATTCAGCGGCGCCATCAGAAGCTGATCGAAGAGGCGCCAAGCCTGCAGATTACGGTCAAGCAGCGCGAGGAGATGGGCAAGGTCATCCGTCGGTCGCTGAAAGATATTGGTTACTGGAACGCCGGCACGATTGAGTTCCTGATGGATGAGGATGGCTCGATTTACTTCATTGAGATGAACACCCGGATCCAGGTGGAGCACTGCGTGACCGAGATGGTTACGGGTGTGGATTTGGTGAAGGCGCAGTTGCGCATCGCAGCGGGTGAAAAACTGGGGGCCATCGTGCCGAAGCAGCCAGAGATCATCGGGCATGCCATCGAATGCCGCATCAATGCGGAGCATCCGGAGAAGTTCTTCCCGAGCCCAGGGAAGATTACGGTCTTCAACCTGCCGGGTGGCAACGGGGTGCGCGTGGATACTGCGCAGTATGCCGAGGGTGTCGTGCCTCAGTACTACGACTCGCTCATTGCAAAGTTGATCTGCCATGGCAAGGACAGGGAAGAGGCGATGAACAAGATGCAGCGGGCCTTGAATCAATTTGTGGTGCAGGGAATTCATACGTCGATCCCGTTGCATCAGCGGATCTTTGCGGATGAAGAGTTTCGGTCGGGGCAGTTCGATACGAAGTTCATGGAGCGGTTCCTGGAGCGGGAGAAGCTGAAGGCTTGAGCATGACCCTGCCGAAGCTTTACCCGATTGTGGACAAGGCGACGCTGGACGCTCGCGGGATGAGTGTCGATGAGTTTGCGCGGGAGATGGCGCGGGCGGGCGTGGGGGTGCTGCAGTATCGGGACAAGGTTGGAGCGCCGAACGAGGTGCTGCGCGCGGCGAAGGAGATCGCTAGGGAGTTCGCGGGGTTGGACTGCCTGCTGATCATGAATGATCGGCCGGACCTGGCTGTGCTGGCGGGATGGGGCGTGCACGTGGGGCACGAGGATCTGCCGCCGGGGGATGCGCGGAAGGTGCTGGGTGCGGGGCGAGTGATCGGCGTGTCGACGCATAATGAGGCGCAGGTGATCGCGGAGGATGCCGGCGCGGCGGATTATGTGGCAATCGG
>JBEKFF010000223.1:0-5775 GCA_050013455.1 Acidobacteriaceae bacterium
GGAAGTTGTCTTCACGACGAGAAATGCATCGCCGTTCAGGACGATGTTTGCGTCCATGGGACGGGCGGGACAGCCGACGGGGGGATCGGTGCAACTTTCGCAGGTGGTCGACGACACGACGCCGGCGGTGATGCGCTATGAGCCGGGAAGTCCCGATGCCAATGCGGCTGGGTATGTGGCGTATCCGGCCATCAATCCGGCCAGTGAGATGGTGGACCTGATGGGAGCGGTACGTGCGTATCAATTGAATGCGTCGGCGGTGAGCGCGGCGAAGCAGATGATCCAGGAATCGATCGACATCTTGAAGACCACGTAGGCCGGAGTGCAACGATGAGCAATGTAAGTTTGAGTGGAATTCCGAATGTGAGTATGCCCGCCTCTCCGGCGCTGGACAGCGGCGGCGATGGCGGCGGGCTGAACTTTGGTGACGTGCTGCAGAACGCCGTTTCAGGAGTGGATTCGCTGAACAACGCTGCAGGCGCACAGATCGGCAATTTGCTGCAGGGCGGCAGCGGCGACATGACCAGCGTGATGATTGCCGTAGAGAAGGCGGATGCATCCTTCCAGCTCATGATGCAGGTCCGGAACAAGATCGTGAGCGCCTACCAGGATATCGAGAAGATGCAGTTCTAGGGTTGAGACACAATGGCTGGCATTGATGACATAACGAAGCAGGCGCAACAGTTCTGGGCGAGCCGGAGCAAGCGGCAGAAGACGCTTCTTGCAGTGGGGGCGGCGGCCAGTGTGCTGCTGGTGTCGCTCTTTGCCGGCCTGCTCGGAAGCCCCGACTACAAGCCGCTTTATTCAGGGCTCGAGGCTGCGGATGTGCAGACGCTTTCCGCGCAGCTCGATGCGCAGAGCATTCCGCACCAGACCAGTGCGGACGGGAAAACCATCAGCGTACCTGCCGACAAGCTGGACGTGGCGCGCATGCAGACTGCATCGGCGGGGTCACCGCATAGCGGACGGATGGGATTCGAGTTGTTCGACAAGATGTCGTGGGGACAGACGGAGTTTGATGAGAAGGTGACCTACCAGCGGGCGCTGGAGGGAGAGTTGGAGAAGACCATCGAGACGCTCAGCGATGTGAAGACTGCGCGCGTCCACCTGGTGATGCCGACCGATTCCATCTACGAGAATCAGGAGCGCGCTGCGAAAGCGTCGGTGATTGTGAAGCTCAATCGCGACAGCATCTCGAAGGATGCTGTCCAGGCGATTGCACGGTTGGTCTCGGGCGCGGTGGATGGCTTGAAGCCCGAGGATGTTGCGATCATTGATGCGGATTCGGATAGGTCTCTGAATGTGTCTCACGATGGAGCGATGAGTGGAGAAGGGTTGGAGGCGAGCCTGACGCAGCGGCTGATGAGTACGCTCGAACCGATTGTTGGCGTGGGAAATATCCGCGCGAGTGTGAACGTCGATTACGACCAGGGGTCGAGTGAGGAGAGCCAGGAGAAGTACGATCCGACGGTCAGTGCGTTGCTCAGTGACCAGAAGTCGCAGGATCAGGCGGGTGGAGGCGCAGCCACGGGAGGTGTCCCGGGGGTGGCAAGTAATGTGCCTTCGCCCAAGCGTGCGCAATCGGCGGCGGTGAATACTGCGCAGAGTGCGACACAGCTTTCGACGACGGAGAATGCTCGCTACGGTGTGAATCGCGTGGTGCTTCATCGGGTGGTGCCGGCAGGACAGTTGCAACGGATCAGCGCGGCCATTCTGGTGGATGATGTGGTCGTGAAGAACGTGGTCGGTGGAAAGGTAACCTTCGCGAGACATGCGCGATCGCCGGAGACCTTGAGTCAGATTCAACAACTGGCGGAGGCTGTGGTCGGGTTTGATGCCAAGCGCGGAGATACGATCAGCGTGCAGGATATGTCGTTTGCGACCGATGACGACACGGCCAACGTCTCTTCGCCGGGCCTGGCCGAACGGGTACAGAAGACGGTGTCGGATTACTCGTCGCTGCTCCGGCCCATGTCCCTCCTGGTGCTGTTTGTGATGGCGTACTTGTTTGTCTTGCGGCCGATTCAGAGACAGGCGCTGGGTGCGGGTACGGCTGCGGCTGCGACACAGGTAGCGGAGCAGCCCGCTCTGGCGGTGCCGGTGGTTGCAAAACAACTTGCTCTGGAGGTCAAAGAGACGGCCGACTCAACTCTGCGAGCGGGCCAACTGAAGGAGCGGGCGATCGAACAGATCAAGCAAAAGCCGCAAGACTCTGCACGGGCGTTGCAGGCGTGGTTGAGAGAGGAGCCATTATGAGCATTCTGGAGACGGCTTCATTGAGTGGAACGCGCAAAGCGGCGATCCTGCTATCGGTGCTGGGAGAAGATGCGGCCGCAACGATTCTCAAGAATCTTCCGGAGGATGAATTGGAGCGGGTTACAGACGAAGTTGCGGCGCTGACGTCTGTTCCGTTCGAGACGGCGCTGGAGGTTCTGGAAGAGTTCCAGCAGATTCTGGTGGCGCAGGACTTTCTTGCAGTGGGGGGCCACGACGTTGCGACTCGGCTGCTGGTTAAGGCGTTTGGGGAGAACGGTGCAAAGGGGATGTTACAGCGCCTGATGCGGACCGACGAGGTGAATTCGATGCGGATGGACTCGCTGAAGCGGGCCGATCCACAGCAGCTCGCCAGATTTCTGGTGGGGGAGCACTCTCAGACCAAAGCATTAATTCTTGGGCATCTCGATCCCAAGCAGGCCTCGGCACTGCTGATGAAGCTGGAACCGGGAGTGCGTGCGGATTGCGTAAAGCGACTGGCGAACATGGGGCAGTTTTCCCCCGATGTTGCGACCAAGGTCTCTACCGTGCTGAATCGCCGGCTGCGATCTGTGGGAGACCAAAGCAAGCGCACAGATTTTGGTTTCAGGGATGTCGCGGAGTTAATGAATCGGCTTGATCCGTTGATTGCGCGGGATATCCTTGAAAACATTGAGAAGGACGAGCCGCAGCTGGTGACGAACATTCGCGATCTGATGTTCACCTTCGATGACTTTTTCGAGGTTCCCGACCATGAGCTCCGCGAACTGATGAACGCGATCGATAAGAAAGTGTTGATGACGGCACTGAAGGGAGCGAGTGAGGATTTGCGAAGCCACTTCTATCGCACGATGTCTACGCGTGCAGTAGAGATGATGAAGGAAGACGCGGAGGCGATGGGCCCGGTGCGCAGTAAGGATGTGGTGAAGGCGCAGGCGGAGATCATCGCCATCGCGCGCAAACTTGAGTCCGAAGGCAAGATTGTTTTGAAGAGTGAAGGAGAAGACGAGTATGTCCTCTAACTGCCTGGAATTGAATGCTGTGATTCCGCCACCGGTGCAGACGCTGGTGTATCTGGATATGGCCAGCCGTCCGGCGCTGGGCGAGATGATGGGCCAAACTCGCCAAGAACAATCAGAGGAGGGAGGAAGCCGGCGGCGTGCGGAGGTGGAGCTCACGCAGGAGGAGTTTGCGAAGCGAATTCAGATGGAACGGACCGAGGCGATTCAACAAACCGAGCAGAGGTTGAGCAGCGAATATGAGCAGAAGCTCGAAGCGGAACGCGTGCCGATCGCGGCAGCGGTTTCGGCCTTCGCAACTCAGCGTGATTCTTACTTCGCGCGGGCGGAAGCCGAGATTGTGCAGCTCGCGCTTGCGATTGCCGCAAAGATTTTGCACCGCGAAGCACAGGTGGATCCAATGCTGGTGGCAACGCTGGTGCGGATGGCGGTTGAGAAACTGCGCGAGGGATCCAGCGTGAATCTCCGCGTGGGTGTCGGCGAAGGTGCACGCTGGAAACAATGCTTTGCGGTTCAGGGGAAAGGCGCTTGCGTGCAGGTCATCGAGGATGCTGAACTCAGCGATCACGATTGCCTGGTAGAGACGGAGCTTGGGACGGCAAACTTTGGGCTGGATACGCAATTGAAAGAGGTTGAGCAGGGGTTTTTCGACCTCATGGCCTTGCGGCCGGTGAAGGCATGAACCGCAATATGCTAGCGCCGTATCTGCATCATCTTGAGACGGGCTCGACGCTGCGCTGGAAGGGTAAGCTGAACCAGGTGGTGGGCAATCTGATGGAGTCGGAAGGACCATTTGGATTTGTGGGAGAGTCGTGCGAGATCGAGACGGCGGATGGGCGGAGTTATGCGGGAGAGATTATTGGTTTCCGCGGGTCGACTGTATTGTCGATGGCGGTTGATCATCCGCAGGGCGTGCGGTTGGGTGATTCGATTGTTGCCTGGGGGGCACGGCCGTCGGTGCGGGTTGGCCCTGGGTTGCTAGGCCGGGTTATTGATCCGGCGGGTAATCCACTCGATGGAAAAGGCGAGTACCGGGCCACCAAGTCGGTGGTCATCGATGGGTCTGCACCGTTACCGCTGGATCGAGTTCCGATTCGTGAGCCGCTGGGCTGCGGCGTGCGCGCGATCGACGGCTTTCTAACTTGTGGAAGAGGCCAGCGGATCGGCATCTTTGGGGGAAGCGGCGTAGGCAAGAGCACGCTCATCGGCATGATGGCGCGAGGAACTGCCGCGGATATCACGGTGCTGGCCCTGGTGGGAGAGCGTGGCCGCGAGGTGGGCGAATTTCTGGAAGTACTGGGCGAAGAGGGATTGAAGCGCGCGGTGGTGTTGGTCTCGACCTCCGACCAGTCACCGCTGTTGCGGATTCGGGCGGCACTGGCTGCGACGGCGGTGGCGGAATACTTCGCCAGCCTGGGTAAGAATGTTTTGCTGGTGACCGATTCGCTTACGCGCTTTGCGATGGCGCAGCGGGAGATTGGACTGGCGGCGGGGGAACCGCCTACTGCGAAGGGGTATACTCCGTCGGTATTGAACATGCTGGCCGGCCTGGTGGAACGGGCGGGGAATTTCGCTCAGGGAAGTATCACGGCCTTCTACACTGTGCTGATGGAAGGCGATGACCAGCAGGACCCGGTGGTGGACACCGTTCGCAGCCTGCTCGATGGGCATGTGGTCCTGGACAGAAACCTCGCGATGCGCAATCACTATCCTCCGATCTCGATCCTCGACAGTCTTAGCCGGCTGATGCCGAGAGTGGTATCCGCAGAGCATCTTGCAAAGGCCAATGCTATCAAGCGGTCGATGGCGGTCTATGCGCGATCGGAGGACCTGATCCGGATTGGCGCGTATCAAAAAAACTCCGATCCGATTCTGGATCGTGCAGTTGAAAACCTGCCGGCGCTGAATGCGTTTTTGCAGCAAGATCCCGGTGCCGTGGTTCCTCATGCAGAGGTTGTTCGGCAGTTGATGACGTTACCGGACTAAGCCGGGGCGCTGCCGAGGCTCGAGGTCGAGGAGCGGTGGTCACGCAACGGGGAAGGTTTTTGATCGATGGCTTTTCAATTTTCGCTTGCGGTTGTCCTTCGACTTCGAGAGAGTCTGGAAAAGCGCGAGGAGCGCGCTCTGCAGGCGATTCAACTCGATGTGAGCCGCACCCTGCAGACGATCGAAGAACTGAGTGTCGCGATTGGCGGTGCGCAACAAGCCCGCGAGACAGCGCTGCAACAGGCCATTTCAGGCGGACATCTGCATTCTCTCTTGTGGGAAGAGCAGGTGGCCGAGCAAGGACTGAGGTCGCTGCTGGGCAAACTGCAGGCGCTGGAACAGGCGCGCGAAAAGCAGATGAAGGTGTACCAGGCGGCTCACCGAGACCGTGAGATGTTGTCGGACATGATGGAGAAGCAGCAGGATATCTACGAACGAGAGTGGCTCCGCGAAGAGCAGAAGCGACTCGACGATATCTTTATGGCGAGGCGTCATCGCGTCTCGTGACGCTTAAGCA
>JBEKFF010000224.1:0-6092 GCA_050013455.1 Acidobacteriaceae bacterium
GCGCCGGAGAAATCTTCCGAGCTGGGTGATTCTGGGGTCGCTGGATTGCGTTGGAGATACGTCATATCTCGGTGTCCCCAGATACATCGAGCGGAACTTATACATGCTAAAAAGCTTGCCATCCTTCCCTGCTCTCCTCTGCACGAAGAGTGCTGGACCTGGCGATCCCAACCGGATCATTAGCCCAATCAGAAAAAGAAATGGTGCGAACGCGACCAGCAGAAGCGATGACACAACGATATCCACGACCCGCTTGGCGAATCCATAGTGCCATCGGGCGGTCAGTTGAGACGGAGCGGCGAGATGCAAACCATCGACTTCAATCGGTCCCTCTCCGCTCCGCTCCTGCGGCAGAATGCTCGACATGAGCGCAAGCGGTATGCCGGCCTGCTCCGCGATATGCATGACTTCCGCGAGGTCTTCTGAACAAGCAGGCGGCATTACCACGATCAGCAAGCTGCATCTGAAGGACTTCAAGAAGGCCGGTGTAACCGGTCCGCCTTGAACCGGAACCGCGTGGCAGCGTCGATAGCCGAGCTCGAACACACAATTACCGGCCGGCACGGAACTATCTCCAATGACGGCTATCGGACGGAGTCCAAGTCGCGGCGAATAAAGAAGGGTCGACACAATGCGTTTGGCCGCCTCTCCTGTTCCATAAACCACTACGCGATCGATGCCGTATCCCCTAGTATGGAAGAACTCAAGGATCGAGGAGAAGATTTGCTTTTGCGCGATCAGGAGAATCGGAGTCAATCCTAGCGATACGAGGATTGCAGCCCGCGGGAAGTTTAGCCTTAGAAGAAATGTGATGAACAGGAGAAGTAGAAGCGTCTGGATAGAGGTTCGAATCGCGCGTTCGGTCTCTCGGATGCGCAGCAGGCTGGCATCACCATCGGATGCGCTCTTTCTTTGCAGCAGAAGCACTGCAAACATTCCCTGGAGGATGCCGACGGCCGCAACTTGCTTAATCGGACACTGGACCTGCGCGCCGAAATATAGTTGGAGGAAGTATGCGCCTAGCGCTGCGGCGACAAAGGTAAGAAAATCTGCCGCCAGTTCCAAGGCAAGCATGGCTCTGCGAAACAATTCTCGCGACATGCCCTGTCGTTGCACACGGCTATCTACGAGAGCTTCGGCGTAGAGGTTTGGAACGCGCGACTCAGATGCAGCCACGTATGCCCCCTTGCTCCGCGATGCCGGGTGACGGGTTCGCTTCAAACGATGGCGCCCCGGGCGTTGTGTGGAGCGTACGGTTGGAGCTTGTGTTCTGCGCGGATACTTCCGATGGCAGGAGTTGGCGGTAGAGACCTAAATATTGACGGGCGAGAACTTCGGCCGAGAGATGAGGCTGTGATACCGGTTCCCTCGGCGGTTCCTGAAGGGTCTTCCAAATTGCCGCAGCGAGCGACGCTTCTTCATCTGCCCCTAATGCAACGTAGTGGCAGTGCGCTCCGCCGATCTCACGGAGGGCTGGGATATCAGAGCAAACAACACGACAACCCACCATAAGGGCTTCGGCAACCGGCAGACCAAATCCTTCAGTCTTGGATGGAACGACGAGCACTTTGCAGCGGGCGTAACACCACTGCAACTCCGGCTCGGACAAACCTTGAAGCAGAAAAACACTGGAACCCAATTCAAGGTCGGAGATCAGTTGTCGAATGCGCCGTGTCTCTGGCCCCTCGATACCAACAACTACCAACTTCATGGCGGAAGGGACGGATGATGCAATCAGTAGGCGGTGAAATGCCTGCAGGAGCAATAGGATATTCTTGTTTCGACGATGCTGCGCAACGCATAGCAGAAAAGGCTCACCCAGCCACCCCGGGATCGGCGACCGTACAACCTTCTGAGGTTCTGGCTCGACACAGTTGTAAATCCGCACGGCTTTTTCCCGAATGGATGTTGTTACGTATTGCCGCATGATCGCCATCGTTGTATCCGAGACGCAGGCGATTGCATCCACATTCCTGAGACACTGCTTCAGAATGAGGCGATTGACGATGACTTGGGGAAAGCGAAAGTTTTGCGGGATCTCGTAGGGGTAGAGGTCATGCAAGGTCAGCACCGTGGGGCAGGAGAGCGACCCGGCATCGATGGGCACAGGATAGGTGAGGTGAACCAGGTCAGGGTGTAACTGAGCGATCAGCAGCGGAAGCTTGCGATAGTACCAAGAATTTCGGCTCAGCGAGCTCTTATCCATGTTAGCGACATAGGTCTTCAGGCGGACGTCACGATCAATGCCGGCGGTTCGCGCCAGCTTCGTTTGCCATGGGGCCACCACGAGGTCCACCCTGCAAATCTCAGGACGGCGAAGGAGGCACCGGACCAGATTGAAGGCATGGCGCTGAATCCCGGAGATCTCCGAGGAAAATGAAGCGGCAGTGACCATGATCTTCATGGTTGCGATCCCTCCCGAAGGTCACAAGGAATGGCGATGGCTTGTGCGGATTTCGATTCTTTCCTGGTAATCACTAGTTGACGGAGTAGCGGCAGGTAGACCATCAACGCAATCAGTCCGTAGCAAACACGCGCCGTAGCCAATCCGCGCAGACCCATTTGGTGCAAAAGATAGATCATGAGCAGAAACATGGCTGCTCTCCCACCCAGGCTGAGCAGTGCGACCGTCCGAAAGAGGCCGAGAGCCTGCATGGCATACGTACCCGTAACACTCAATCCCATGAGCGCCGAGCCGAGCACGATGGGGATAAAGATTCCTTTCGCGCTGATCGCGACCGCCGGGCCAGCCCAGAGCCGAATCAAGCGGTCGCCCGCGATAATTAGTAAGCCTGCACCGCAAACCACCAGCACGAAATTTGCTGCGAACGCCTTCAGCAGGGTTCGCTTCAATGCTGCGTCCGAGAGAGCTCCCGCGCGTCCCGAAAGATAAGGGAACAGGAAATGAAGCCCGGAGGCCGTGAGACCGAAGATAGGCTGTGCAAACTGGACGCATAACGCGTATGGAGCTACGGCCAGTGCTCCGAGAGAAACACCGAGAAGGACCCGGTCGAACTGTCCGAAGACAACGCTGCCTAAGGTCTGAAGCCAAACGAAGACACCCAACCCAAGCAGCGCTTTCGTTTCCCCGAGTTGAAAGGTAGGCCATAACGTGCCTGGCCCAAGAATGGTACGCAATCCGCGAAGCTGCAGGTACGTACCCACCACCAGGAAGAGAGCCGTCGCCATGAGAATACTCGCGGTGCGACGTCCCAAGAGTGCGAGTATGGCCGCGGAAGCGAGAGTGAGCAGACGGACAGCGGTACTGATCTGCACTGTTCCGCGATATTGTTCGAAGGCGCGATGCGTGCTCACTCCGACACTTTCTACTGCACGCACCAGGATCAGCCCTCCCGCGATGCGGATGCAGGTCAGACATTCCCTCACGGGCGTGAGACGCGAGACCGCGATATGGCGAGCGGCAAATGGTGCTGCAATCCACACGCTGACTGCTATCGCGAAGCCCAGCACAAGGTTGATACCCATCATGGTGCGAACGGTTTGCACCACGGAGTGGGGCTCACCGCTGCTGCGCAGCCGCGCAACTCTCTGTATGTTGGCATCGCAGAAACCGGAAGCGATGATGCCACCGGCGCTGACCACAGCAGTAGCGATCATCCACAGGCCATACTCTGAAGCGCCAAGCTTGTGCAGGATGATCGGAGCCGCCAATAACATCCCGAAGGGATAGGAGGCATAGTCCAGAACGCCGTACACGGCATTTGTCAGGTTCCTGCTCATACGGCACCTCTCCTCAGCGCAGAGATAACTTTGAACCGCCTGCGCAGTACCGGGAGGACTTCGGACGCCAAGATCTTCCGCGGATCGCGCGGATCGATGTTCGTCCAGTGCTCCCGCATCAAAATCAGCGCCGACGTCCCCGCGAATGAAACGAAGCTCAACAGCAGAGCGAGTAACAGACGGGGCGGAAAGGATTTTTTCTCAGGCACTCCTGGAGGGTCAATCACTTTGATTGCGGGAGTATCTTTCGCCTCGTCGATACTGGCGATTTCATACTGTTGCGAAAGCAGTTCGAAGACCGCCTCCTGCACTCTCACACGGCGGTAGAGATCGGCATAGGGGACAGCAAGACGAGGAAGCTGCCGCAAAGGCGGGTAGAGCTCCCCCTTTTCTTCGGGGCTGGATTTCGAATGACCGCCATCAGCGACCTGTGGCATGAGCGGAGCCGAGGAGCCTGTCATCTTGTCAAGGTCGCGCTGGAGGGAGGCGATGCGTGCCTCTGTCTCGCGAACCCGCACATTGCCGTCTCCATAGATCTGGCGGAGCGATTGCAGGCCCGACTGCTCAACCAGAAGCTCCCCTTGCACCCGGGCTCCGGCATCCACCATGGCGCGCGTCTGTTCCCTGATGTCGATGGTGCTGTTCTTACTTGAAAATTCACTGAGTTCCAGCTGCGCATGCTCAAGATCCGATTGAACGCTACGCAGGCGGTGTTCAATGAAGATACGTTCCTGACGTGCAGCCGAGGTGCTGGTCCGCGTCACGAGCCTGTTTAACTCGTCAAGATATCCCTGGGCCAGATCGCGAGCCCGCGCTGGATCTCGATCCTGGACCTTGATCGTGATCACTCCACTTTTTTTGTCATCCGTAATCTTCGTAACGTGAGCGAGATGCTTGGCCGTATCGATGTTGTAGCGCTTGTGATAGACGTGCTTGAGGTCAAAGCGTTCGATAAGATTTCCACTCACGGTTCCACTCCGCAATAGATCGATGAAGAGTGCAGTCGTGGGGTGCTCGCCTAGAAAGCCGCCCGCAAGGCTGCCCAGCGCTCCCAAACCACTGCCTCGTCCGGCCAGCGCGGCCAGCAGCATCGCACTGGAACCCTGCTGCTCGGGAGGCATGATGCTCGTCACTGCTGTGTATTCCTTCGGAATGGCGAAAGCGATACAAAGCCCCGTGACCAGAGAAATTGTCGCAACCCGTGCGAGAATTCGACGATGCATCCAGAGAAGCGCTGCGCGAATTGCCCAGTGCGTCGGCTGTTCGGTTTCCGACAATTCCGTCTCATGAAGAGTTGCCGTCGTGGAAGAACTGATCATTGTTTCGCCCTCCCAAGGGGCATGTAGGAGAGCTGAATGGTGAATGCATTATTGCGTTGGGGTGTTGTCGAGAGCAGAGGAAATCGCCACCATTCTGCCTGATCTTGAAGTGTCAAATGCCATTCAGGATGAAGCTGGAGATTGGCAGCCACGCTGAAATCGTGCAACGCCCCGCCTTGCAGGAACTCTCGATTGACGGTCATGCCGCGATAGCTCGCTTCGATGGAGGACCGCGGCGAAAGATTCCATGTCGTCCACACCTGCTCGCCCTCGCCCTCGCGCCCGATCCAACTGCCGATCAGTTGCCGATAGTTCGTATATCCGCTCAGGTAATGAACGTTGAAGTAAAAAAAGCCTGGAAATGCAAGGTCGCGGTGTGGCGACAGCAGACCCTCCGCACGAACTGTCATGCGAGGCAAACCCGGTACGCATCGAAGAAAAAAGCCGGAGATCCACGCGCTTTCCGTCGGATAGATTGGCGGAAACGGCTGGTCTTCTGAAAACCCATCGACATAACCGGTCAGACACTTGCGCAATCCTGGTATTCGATACGTCGCATCGACGGCGACGCGCCGGTCACCGGGATCATTTTGCTCATTTCCGACGGACACCGAAAAGATGCTGCGCAGAAAGGTGTGAGTGGTGAACGGCGCCCCTTCGCCAGCAAAGAGCACCGTCCGCGAGATGCTGAACTCAAAGTTCGAAAACTTCTGTCCATGGATGAAGGGCTGATCCTTTAGCGCAACGCCGGGGTTTCCAATGATCTGGTTGTCTGCCTGAACAAACTGTGCGCCGCCCAACCGTCCCAGGAACAACTGCACACGAATAGGGCCGAGATACCTCAAAAAGCCTGGCAGAACGAAAGGCTGAACGCGGTCATACCGCAACATCGTCAGCGGCTCTGCGTTGGTGCTGAAGAGCGTAGAACCACTCCGCGCCGGTCCCCACCACAGTGTCTGTTTACCGAAGGTGAACTGGTTATTCGAAAAGGTATAGGAGACATACGCGTCCAACAGCCGTCCACGCGTAAAG
>JBEKFF010000225.1:0-5739 GCA_050013455.1 Acidobacteriaceae bacterium
AGTGCGCACAACAGAGCTGGGACGCGGTACTTACGAACAATCTGCATGCTTGGTCGAGTCGTTAGGCAGCGATGTTTCGTGCCGCGGAAGGGTTGCGAAGCTGACTCAGGATAGCAAAAGCATGCGCTGAGGGGGTTGCCATGGGAGTGAAGCGACCGTCAGTGTGTGACGCAATTGCGATACCGCAGGTTAAAATGAAGGCCGCAGTTCTTCCTATAGGCGGGGTGGTCCAGCCTCAGAAACATCAGCCGTTTCTCCCTGTTGTTGCGCCGCGTGAGGATAGAGGGAGTGCGATGTGCCCGCGCCTGCTGCTGTGGCTAGAACGACTGGAAGGGCTCGTCGGAATTCAGGGTTTAGCAGGTGGGATATAGCGGACAACGTAGAGCGTTTCGGGGCTGGAAGCTAGCCAGCGGGTGTAGTGGACAGGGGCGAAGGGCGCGGGGCCGTAGCAGGCATTGGGGTCGAAAGCGATGCCGTAGATTGGGTTGATGTGGGGGGTCTTGTCGTGCCAGAACATCTTGCAGGTGCCGGCAGGGAGAGGGGCTGTGGGGACGTAGGCGTCGGATGGGAAGACAATCGTGCTGTCGTTGATGTGGTCGGCGTATTGAAGTTCAACGATGAAATTCTGCTCAAAGCCGTTGTCTATCGACGTGTCAGGGATTCCGTTGGCATGGAGTTCGGCGGCGAGGGCGACGCGAGCCCGATAAACCGAAAAATGATTGTGCGTGATGGCGACGCCGAGGACCGCCATCGTCGCAACCAGGACAGTGCCCAGAAGCGGAATGCGCGGTTGAATCTGCTCCTGGTAATAGCGGACCAGGCAGATCAGAGCGACCGCCCCCAGTTCTAACGTGTAGCGATCGTAGATCCAGCCTGTAGCCGTGCGCGGAATCAGAAGAGCCGTGTACGCGAGGGTGAAGGGCACAAGAAGGATGGCGAGTTGTTTCCACGAGACATCCTGGGCGGATTGTGCGGATGGCAACGTGCGATGAGGTTGCAGTCTATAAAAATGCAGCAGGGAAATCAGAACAGCGAGCAATCCACCGAAGCAGACAATGGTGATCAACGCCTGCGCGAGGACATTGAGGAACAGGGGTGGATTCCCGTGGAGCTGATGACCTTCGTGGATTCCGTGCACGCTTATCCAATTGCCTCCGCCACCCATGGTTGGTTCCAGCGGAAAACCTCCACGCAGATGGCTGGGGTAGATGCCAAGAAAGAGATAGCCGAGGACGATGAGCGTGAGGATAGCGATCACCGCGGGGCGGCTCTTGCGGAGGGTGGGAAGGAAGAGGGCGATGATCGGAAGCAGAAGGAAGGGGATGGCGAGAAAGAAATCCGCCAGCGTCAGAAGGCTGCTGCCAAGCCGGAAGTGAGCCGGGAGGGGCTGTGGCGGGAGAACGTAGGGCTGTCGCTTGAGCCATTCCATGCAGGCAAAGATGAAGAAGGCTCCGGCGAGAGTCGCGGCGGATCCTGCGATCAGGATGCGGCGCTGGGAACGAAGGAGCCAGAGGGTAGACGGGACCATGACGAGAACGCCTAGCCATGCGATCTGGCGGGCGGTTCCGAAGACGGCGTTGGTCGCAACAGCAAAGCAGAGCCAGAGCATCGCGGCGCGGGGAGTGGTCGCCTGAACGGCGCGGAGGCAGCCGTAAAGACAGATGAGGGCGGCGAACAGGCCAAAGATGTCACTCATGTAGGTGACGGAGAGCAGAAGGTAGAGCGGAGAGAGCGCCAGGGTCAGAGTGGCGACGGTGGCATTACGTTCGCTGATGCCGCAACGGACCAGGCTGCGCTGGAGAAGAAAGGCGGTCAGCAAAGAGACGAAGAGCGTGCTCATGCGCACGGCGGTGAAGGAAAAGCCGAAGAGCTTGATGAAGGCAGCGCCAAGGTAGAGTTGCCAGCCAATCATGGCAGCCGCCCACCCGTTGTAGACGATGTGTCCGGTGGAGGCGAGGGTTTGTGCCATGAGGATGTAGGGGCCGTCGTCCGAGATACCCATGTTGGCGTATGGACGGCTGATGAGTTCGCAGACTAGTACGCAGAGGGCGCAGAACAAAGCTGGGATGCGGAACCTGCGGACGAGTTGCAATGAGCCTCCTGGCAAGGTTGAAGCGTTGCGCAGATCAAGCGATGCAGGAGGGCTGCATCGTGCTTACAGGATAGCAACTGGTCACGGATGGGAAGGTGGCGTGTAGCGGACGACGTAGAGGGTTCCGAGTGTAGGTGCGAGCCAGCGAGAGTAGTGGACTGGAGCGAAGGGCGCGGGACCATCGCAGGCTTTGGGATCGAAGGAGACGCCGTAGAGAGGGTGGATGTGTGGCGTGTAGTCGTACCAGAAGGCGTGGCAGTTGATCGGCGATGGCTGGGGTGTGGGGGTGTAGGCGTGGGCAGGGATGGTGATAGTGGGGAAGTTGATGTGGTTAGCATGCTGAAGCTCGACATCAAAGTTGTGCTCCCAGCCGTTGTCGACGGAGGTGTCGGGAATACCTGCGGAGTGCAACTCGACGGCGAGGGTGACACGCGCGCGATAGAAGGCAAATGTATTGTGGGTGAGGACAACGCCGAAGGCTGCCATGATCGCTACAAGTAAAACGCCGGCGACGGGAATGCGGGGACTGATCGTGTCCTGGTAATAGCGGACAAGGCAGATGACGAGGACGATCAGCGGGCTCAGCATGTAGCGATCGAAGAGCAGGTTGGTGGCGCGTGGAAGGAGAAGCAGCGTGTAGACGGCGGTGTACGGCGCGAGTAGGATCGCGAGTTGCTTCCAGGAGACGGCGGGATACGAAGTGCCGGTAGAACAGGGGGCTGCCGGAAGCGATGGGTTGTGCCGCAGGAAGGAAGCGAGCAGGCCGAGCAGGCCGCCGATGGAGACAATCGTGATCAAAATCTGCAGGCCGGTGTGGAGGAAGAGGGGAGGATCGCCGCGGAGGTCCGCGCCCTCATGGATGCCGTGAATGCCGACCCATCCGCCACGGGCGCCGGCGGTGGGCTCGAGAAGGAAGTCCGGATGGGAGTATCTCAAGTGGATGGCGAGCAGGAGATAGACGAGCGAAACGGCCGCGACGCTGATCTGGACGCGCGGGCGGCTGTTGCGAATCTGGGGCAGGAAGAGGGCGAAGATCGGGAGTAGGAGGAAGGGGACGTCGAGGAAAGTGTGGACGAACTCGCCGAGGGTGTGGGCGACGGGGAAGACGTCGGGAAGCAGGTGCTCGGGAATGGAGTAGGGCTGGTGTTTGAGCCATTGCAGGCAAACGACGATGAAGAGGACGCCGGCGAGTGTGACCGCGGCGCCGGCGAAGAAAACGCGGCGGCGCGAGCGAAGCAGCCAGAGGGTGGAGGGCAGCATCACGAGGATGCCGAGCCATGCGATCTGGCGGGAGGTTCCGAAGATCGCATTGGTGACCACGGCGAAGAAGAGCCAGGCGATGGCACTGCGGTCCGCGGCGGATTGCAGTGCGCGAAGGCAGCCGTAGAGGCAGATGACGATGGCGAAGAGGCCCGTGATGTCGGTGAGGAAGGTAGCGGAGAGGACGAGGTAGAGAGGCGAGAGTACGAGGGCGAGGGTGCCGAGAGTGGCATTGCGCTCGGAGGTGTTGGCGCGAACCAGGATGCGCTGCAGGACGAAGGCCATGACCGTCGCGATGAGGATGGTGCTCATGCGCACGACAGAGTAGGAGAAGCCGAAGAGCTTGACAAAGGCGGCGGCGAGGATGAGTTGCCAGACAAGCATCGGTGCGGCCCAGCCGGTGTAGAGGATGTGGCCGGTGGCCGCGAGGGTGTGGGCCATTACGACGTACGGGCCGTCGTCGGAGATTCCCATTTCAGCGAACGGACGGCTGAAGAGCTCGCAGAGGAGCACGGCCAGGGCGCAGAAGATGGCGTGGATGCGGAACCTTCGGATGACGTGCAAAGAGCCCCCTGAAGTGGCAGATGCGAGGTACGAAATGTGAGGATGCCGGCTTGGTTGGTCAGGCGCTTTCGTGGAGCTGCGGATGATGCGGGTGACCGGTGGGAGCGGGGTGTGGATGATGTTCTGACAGGCGCATCTTGCGGAGCGTGTACAAGATCAGCAAACAGCCGGATGCGGGTGCAAGCAGCGCTGTCGCGGACAGCAGAACTCCGTGCGTGAAACGGAGAAAGAGGGTATCGAAGAAGAAGCTGAACTCGAGGGTGCAGAGGACGAGCAGAAGCAGCTCCAGTTTGGTGACGCCACGCTCGAAGGCTTCCTTCCATAGAAAGAATGCCGCCAGAAAGACGATGCCGTAAGCGCTGCGCCAGGCAACGGGGGAGCAGTAAAGGGAGAGAAGGGCGATCAGCGAGAGGATTTTGGCACGCTCCATGATGGAGCGCAGAGAGCCGAGCCGGTAGATGCCAATGAGCGTCATGAGCATGACCGCACCAGCGATGAGCTTTGATCCGAGGACGACCGCTCGGGGAACGAACGCATCTTCTGCCATGAAGTTTCCGCCTGTCAGGCCCAGGTAAAGCTGCTGCAATCCCGAGGGGAGAGAGACGTTGGAGGCAGAGATGAATCCAGCCGACATGGGTGGCATGACATGCAGGGTGTAGTCGAGCAGCGACTGGGGGCCATTGACCAGGCAGAGGATGAGGCAGAGGACGGCGAGCGAGAGGGCAAACCAACGAACCCAGCGAGCCTCGCGCCAGATGAGGAAGGGCAGAAGGACCATCAACGGCGTGAGTTTGATGGCGGTTGCCAGCGCGAAGGCAGCTGCTGAGGTGCGCTTGAATCCCTTCACGTAGCAGAGGATGCCGGCAGTCCAGAGGAGGAGCAGGACACTCGAGATCTGGCCTTCGCCAAAGCTCCATCCGTTGCCGCGAAAAAGCAGGATGCCGAAGAAAAAACCTATGCATGAGATGTGGAAGGCCGTGTCGTAGAGCATCCATGTGAGCAGCATGGCGGCGCCGAGGATGGCCAGAAGATTCAAGGTGAACCACGCGTCGCTTGCATGCTGCACCGAGAGAAAGGTAAAGGGGACGAGCAAGTCGGCGAGCGTGGGCGGATAGACGTAGAGGCGGACCTGGGGGATGCCGATGCTTGCGGCCGTCTGCTGGAAGGTGCTGCCTTGGGTGGCAAAGCGCATCTGGGGATTCTGGCCGGTGTCGGCGTCGTTATAGATCGCGACGCCCTTGTGCTCGCGAACCAACTGAGCGGCGGTGAGATAGACCTTGAAGTCGACCTGATCGGACGCGCCGACTCCTTTGATGAACTCGCTGGCGGCTAGCATCAGCAGGAGAAGCAGCGTGATGGACGCGGCGATGCGGACCAGGCTCTTTGAGGCGACTCGCTGCATAGGTTCACCCCATTATCGCTTATGAAAGCAAACGGCCGGAGGCGGGCAGCGGCCGCCAGCGGGGGTGCGGAAGCGAACGTTACTCGGGCTGCTGCTGCCTGCCTGCGGCCAGGTCGCAGGCTCGCCAAAGGTACCACGTGGCGACCGAGCGCCAGGGAATCCATTTCTTTGCGCGGCGGTCCATGACGTCGGGTTTGGGAAGGAGGTCAGGGGTGACCTTGGTGTCGGGCTTGAGATTCTGGAAGGTGAGGGCGAAGCCTTTGCGGACGCCGTAGTCGCTGGTGGGGAAGATGTCGGGGCGGCCGAGGCGGAAGATGAGGAACATCTCGACTGTCCACTTGCCAATGCCGCGGACCTGGGTGAGGTGGTCGATGATGGCCTGGTCATCCATCCGACGTATTTTCGCTAACGAAGGGACGGT
>JBEKFF010000226.1:0-5705 GCA_050013455.1 Acidobacteriaceae bacterium
CCTGGGCCAACACCGAAGTCAACATCAACCTTCCCCCCTACATCCAGCACAACAACCCCAAAGTCATCGATGGCGCCGGTGACTTCTCCATCGAGCTCAAGTTCCGCCCCTTCGCCAGCCCCGACCAACATCACGACTACTCGCTCGGCGGCCAGGTCGCCATCACCGTCCCCACCGGCAGCAACAAAAACGGTGCCCTGGTCTCCATCGCCACCCCCACCCTCATGGGCGGCAAAGGCTTCGGGCCCTTCGCCATTCAATCCACCCTCGGCGGCGTCCTCCCCAAGAGCGATGCCTCGGCCATCGGCCGCACCATCGCCTGGAACACCACCGCCCAGTATCGCGTCGGCAAGATCTTCTGGCCCGAGCTCGAAGTGAACGCGAACTACTATCACGGTGGCCCCAACAACGGAAAGAATCAGACCTTCCTCTCACCCGGCATGATGGTAAGCAAGATCAACTTCCGCCACACCCCCAACAACCGCCTCGCCCTCACCTTCGGCGCAGGCTTCCAGGTCGCCACCTCCACCTTCCACAGCTACAACCACGCCTTCGTCTTCACCTCCCGCTTCGCCTTCTAACGCAAACCCACAGTTGCATTAACTGGACTCTTGCTTTTCTTTCTGTCATTCCCTCTGGGAATCTGCTGCTTACTCACTCCAATCACCACATCCCTGTCATCTCGACCGGAGCCGCGCGTTCGTCGCGCGGCGCAGCGGAGAGACCCCTGTATTTCGTAGCTGCCGTTGCCTTAGCCTTTCTGGTTGTCATCCCGCAGGGATCTGCTTCTTCTTTGTCTTCGTCCCTGCCCACCCGTTCTCCATCCTGGACCGCACGATCCGCACGCCTCCCCCAACCTCCGGCCCCGGCCAAGTATCATCGACCCAGCACACCAACCGCCGCCGGAGCCACCCATGTACACACCCAAAGACTTCCTAGTCGACGACCTCCCCACCCTCCACGCCGACATGCAGCGCAACTCCTTCGCCGCGCTAGTCACCCTCACCTCCGCAGGCCTCGTCGCCACCCACCTCCCCATCCTCCTCGACGCCAACCGCGGCCCCCTCGGCACCCTCCTCGGCCACGTCTCCCGCGCCAACCTCCAGTGGCACCAATCCGATCCCGCCACCGAAGCCCTCCTCATCTTCAGCGGCCTCGACACCTACGTCACGCCCAACTGGTATCCCGCCAAGCAGGAAACCCACCGCGTCGTTCCCACCTGGAACTACGCCGCCATCCACGCCTACGGCCCCATCACCTTCTTCGAAGACCCCACCCGCCTCCGCGAAATCGTCACCCGCCTAACCGACCTCCACGAGTCCACCTTCCCCGCCCCGTGGAAGGTCACCGACGCACCCGCCCCTTACATCGACGGCCAGCTAAAAGCCATCATCGGCTTCGAGCTCCCCATCTCCCGCATCGAAGGCAAGCGCAAGTTCAACCAGAACCGCTCCGCCGCCGACCAGGCCGGCGTAGTCCAGGGCCTCCGCTCCCTCAACGACCCCACCAAGTCCGCGATATCCGACTTCATGCAAACCCTCACCGAAAAATCCAAACCGGAGTAACCTCCCTCCATGCGATTCCCTCTCCGCGCCACGACAACCCTCCTCGCACTAACCCTCACTGCAAGCATCTTCGCCCAGACCACCCTCCTCGCCCTCTCCAAGCACGACCACACCCTTTCCGTCCTCGACCCCACCACCCTCAAAACCCTCTACACCCTTCCCGTAGGCCCCGACCCCCACGAGGTCATCGCCTCCGCCGACGGGACCACCGCCTACGTCTCCAACTACGGCGGCGGCGCCTTCCACACCCTCGCCGTCCTCGACCTCGTCCACCACACCGCCCGACCCTCCATCGACCTCGGCCCCCTCCACGGCCCCCACGGCCTCACCTTCGTCGACGGCAAACTCTACTTCACCGCCGAAGGCTCCAAGGTCATCGGCAGCTTCGACCCCGCCACCCAAAAGATCGACTGGGCCCTCGGCACCGGCCAAAACCGCACCCACATGATCTACGTCAGCCCCGACCAGCAACACATCATCACCACCAACGTAAGCTCGGCCACCGTAAGCCTCATCGACATGGAAACCCTCCCGCAGCAAGGCCCACCCCCCGGCATGCGCCCGCCCTCAAACCCGCCACCACCTCCGCCCCAGATCCGCCGCGACTGGATCCAAACCATAGTCCCCGTAGGCCGCGGCTGCGAAGGCTTCGATCTCTCCCCCGACCACAAAGAAATCTGGGTAGCCAACTCCCAGGACGGCACCATCTCCATCATCGACTACGCCACCAAAAAAGTAATCGCCACCCTCCACTCCGAAACACGCAGCGCCAACCGTCTCCAGTTCACCCCCGACGGCAAACAAGTCCTCGTCTCTCTCCTCAGCAGCCCCGACCTCGTCATCCTCGACGCCTCCACCCGCAAAGTCATCAAGCGCCTCCCCATCGGCACCGGCGCCGCGGGCATCCTCATCGACCCCACCCACAACCGAGCCTTCATAGCCAACACCCCCGACAACAAAATCACCATCCTCGACCTAACCACCCTAACCATTACCGCCACCATCCCCAACATCGCCGAACCCGACGGCATGGCCTGGGCCACCCGCTAACCACGCACGCGCCGACTGTTCACTCCACAAAGAAAGGAACGCATGAGGCTGACGAATACCAGGCGGGCGGCACTCATCGTGGCAGTCATACTCACGTTCGATTTTCTGTACAGGCACGTCGTTCAATTGCAGGAATGGGCGTCGCTTCTGCGCTTTCAGTGGATCATCGTGGTACTCCTCGCGCTTCAACTATTGCTCGCTTCTCCATTGTTGGCATTGTTTTGGATACTCGGCACGACTGACGCCACTCTCTTTGTATCGAGCCGTCGCCGATACCTGGCCCTCATCACAGCCTGCGTTGAAGTCCTGGCACTCGCGATTCCGCAACTCTATCGACTTCTAAAGATCATCCATCAGTACCCCAGCTTCGGATGGTATGACACGGTGGCTGAACAATTCTGGAGGTGGCTCAATAATCCCTGGGTCGCGTCCCAACTATCTCGGATCCCCCACATCGTAGGAGAGCTAGCCCTGGCCGTTTTTCTGATAACCCTCTTCCGCCAGAAGAACGTCGTCGAGATCGTCGATCAACCTGCACGGCAACTCGCGAGAAGGTTTGCAGCAGCTGCAATCTTCATCTGCGCCATACCCTTCGTTCTCGGCGTCATCCGCCTCTGCTACTCCACGGCGATGATCCATAAAGGGCTCGGCCACGGTTTCTGGGTTGAGACCGAACCGCCGAAGCAATTCATCACTCAAGCAACTATGTCGCAGCTCGCGAACCTGTGTTTTGCCGCGACCGCCTGGATTGTTTACCGCGGCCTCGCAAATCCGCGCGGCCAGGTGCCCGAGCTCGAGCCTCCAATCCCCAGTTAAGCAAATCAAAGCGGCGACCCGTAAGGGTCGCCGCTCGTCTTTCTCTACGCTCTACACTCTACCCTCTACACCCTGCCCTTAGTGGATATCAAACTGCTCCGGATGCAGGCTAGGATCGCTCTTCACCAGAATCGTCTTGCCCGACATCTCTTCCATCTCCTGCAGCCACTTCGCTCCGCCGGTCTTCAACTGCTTCACCACCTCCGGATTCACGCGCAGCATGATGTCACCCTTCTCGATCAGCTTATGCATCTTCCGCATCTCGATGTAGATGTCATTGCAAACCGTCACCGGCGACTTCACCATACCGGTGCCCGCGCAAATTCCGCAGGTCGTTGACAGTGTCCGCTCCAGCGACTGCTTCACGCGCTTCCTGGTAATCGCGACCAATCCGAAATCATTGAACTGCAGCACCTTCGACGGAGCCCGATCCTTCTTCAACTCATCTTCCAGCGCAGCCATCACCTTGTTCCGATTCTTCCTCTCATCCATATCGATGAAATCGATGATGATAATTCCGCCCAAATCGCGCAGCCGAATCTGCCGCACGATCTCCGGGATCGCATCCAGGTTCGTCTTCACGATCGTGTCCTCAAGCCGCGCCGTCTTGCCCACGTACTTGCCGGTATTGATATCGATCGCGACCAGCGCCTCGGTCTGGTTGATCACAATCGATCCACCCGACTTCAGCCAAACCTTCGACCGCAGCGCTGTATTAATCTCCTCGGTAATTCCGAACTGCTCAAACAGCGGCGTGTCCTTCGTATAAAGCTTCACGCGCCGAATCAAGCTAGGCTGGAACCTCTGCAGAAACCGCAGCACGCGCTCATACGCATCCTCTGTATCCACCCAGATCGCGGAGAAGTTGTCCGTGACCTGGTCCCGCAGAATCCGTTCGACAAGATTCAAATCGTGATAAATCAGCGCCGGGCTCTTGCTCGACTCTGACCGCGTCTTGATATCGGCCCAGAGATTCAGCAGGAAGCGCAGATCGCTCCGCAGCTCTTCTTCGCTGGCTCCAGCCGCCGCCGTGCGCACGATAAAGCCGCCCTGCGCGTCGCCCTTCTCGCTAAGCAAAATCTCCTTCAGCCGCCGCCGCTCGCTGTCACTCTCAATCTTGCGCGACACGCCCGTATGATTCACCGTCGGCATGAACACCAGGAACCGTCCTGGCAGCGCAATGTGCGACGTGATGCGCGCACCCTTCTTCGCAATCGGCTCCTTGGCAATCTGCACCAGCACCTCTTGCCCCGGCTTCAGCAGATCGCTGATCGCCGGCAGGTTCGTCGACTGCATCGACCGTCCGCCACGATCGCGTCCGCCGCCACGAGACCGCGAGCCCGCCATGCCGCGGCTGTCGCGCGAACTCCGCTCACCGCTGCTACGCTCGGTATGGCTACGTTCGGTATTGCTGCGTTCGCCACCGCTGCGCTCTCCGCTGCTGCTGCGCTCTCCGCCGCCACTGCGCTCGCGATCACGTCCGCCGCGACGTCCATCTCTGCGTCCGCGCCGTGCACCCTCGCGTCCGCCTTCACGGCCACCCTCACGAACAACCGGCTCGCCTTCTACCGCGGCCACGCGCGCATCGCCATTCTCATCAAAGCTCGAGGCCTCCGCAAACTCCTCTTCCTCGGCCTCGCTGATCTGGCTTCCCGAAACTTCCTCTTCCTCTACAAAATCCTCATCGCCATTCGACGCCAGCTCGTCTTCTTCGAAATCCTCTTCGTCGTCGTCGAAGTCCTCGTCCTCGTCGTCCTCTTCCTCTCCATCAATCTCAACCGGCTCAAGACCCGTAATTTCGTCGATCGTCATGTCGCGAATCATGCTGCCCAGATCGGCCGCACCCTCCAGCGTCTCTTCCTCGACATCATCATCGAACGCGCCCGCATGCAGTGAACCAATCTCGGCGTCCTCTTCATCCAGCAGCTCTTCCTCAAGCTGCCCAACTCCCGGCGCGAAGCTCCCCGCCGATTCCAGCGCGTGCGCCCGCTCGCCCTCAATCGACACCGGCGTCTCCGCTTCGGCCGCGTGCACCGACTGCACCACCGCCTCATGCTCAATCGGAGCCGTAGGATCAGCATGCACAATCTCCGCATGCGCCACCTCAGAGATCAGCTCACCCGTAGGCTGCAGACTCGTAAACTCCGGCTCGTCCACCGTGCTGCCCTGCCGAAACTCCCGCGCACCCGCAGGGTCGACACGGAACGAAGCCGACGCATTCTCCTCCGGCTCATACTCCGCGCTCGTCTCTTCGAATTCAGCTTCGTGAAACTC
>JBEKFF010000227.1:0-5692 GCA_050013455.1 Acidobacteriaceae bacterium
CGATCCCGACGTCCCTGAACCCGTCCAGCACCTGCTCCAAACCGCCGACGCCGAACTCGCGCGCGTCGCCCAGATCGCCCAGCAAACCCTCGGCTTCTACCGCGACACCACCCGCCCCGTCGAAATCAAACTCAACGATCTCCTCCACAGCGTCGTCGATCTCTTCGAACGCAAAATGGTCTCCCGCAAAATCTCCTGCACCCTCGACCTCGAGCCCGACCTCTGCATCAACGGCCTCCAGGGCGAAATCCGCCAGGTCTTCTCCAACCTCATCGTCAACGCCATAGACGCCTTCACCTTCGCGCACACCTCGAAGCCCGGCCGCATCCAGATCCGCGGCCGCCATCTCCACAGCCACCCATCTCTCCGCGGCCACGCCCTCCAAAACTCCAAAGACGCCGTCTCCATCGTCATCTGCGACGAAGGTACCGGCATCCCCGCCGCCGCGCGCGCCCGCATCTTCTCTCCCTTCTTCACCACCAAGCTCTCCGTCGGCACCGGCCTCGGCCTCTGGGTCACGCGGGGATTTGTCGAAAAACAAGGCGGCAGCATTGCCTTCCGCACTCGCACCACCGAGCCTTCCGGAACCATCTTCCGCGTCGTTCTTCCAGTCCATCCCCCCTACGATGGCGCGCCCCAACCCTCCACGTCGCGCCTCACCGTCTAACGCCCTTTCGGTAATCCATCCTTTTCCATCGCCTGTCGATAGACAATTTACATCCCTGTCTGGTATTCGTGCATCGAGTTCGCTAAACTCATGTCACCAATCACGATCAGTACAGGGCCCCCATGCACACGACGTCTCTCTCAAACGACTCGCGCGAAAACTCCCCCACGACCGCAGCGCTGCCAGAAGGTGATCGCGCTCGAGCGACAGCCTCCACGCGCATCCTCGTCGTAGACGACGAACCCCTCATCGCCGACACCATCGTTCAAATCCTCAATCGCAACGGCTTCATCGCCGAGGCCGCCTATGGGGGCAGGGAAGCCATCGCCGCCGCCCGCCTCACCAGCCCCGAGCTCATCCTCTCCGACGTCCTCATGCCCCACGTCGACGGCGTCGAAGCCGCCATCACCATCCAGAAGTTCCTCCCCGACGCCCGCATCGTCCTCTTCAGCGGCCAGGCAGCGACGGTAGAAATCCTGGCCCGCGCCCGCCAGCGCGGCTACCAGTTCGAGCTCCTCGCCAAACCCCTCCACCCCACCCAGCTAATCAAACACCTCCGCCAGGAATAGCCCCGCGCCACCACCGCCGCATCTAACTCTCGCCGTCCGCGCAGGACCGCAGGACCCGGGCGCCGACTTCATCCCCACGCCGCAACAATGAACTCTCGCCGTCCGCGCAGGACCCGGGTGCCCCATCCTCGCCGCGGCTTCATCGCGGCAGGGTGGGCTATCGTTTGCGGTAGCAAACGACCGCTCTCCTCCCCCGCAACAAATCTCGAATCGCCACAAACGCATCCCGCGTCATATCCTGTAATTCCATGTCGACCAACCACGCCAACGCCCTCCCCATCGCCATCTACTACGAGCAGCCCCACTGGTTCAAACCCCTCTTCGCCGAGCTGGACCGCCGCGGAACCCCCTACGTCAAGCTCTACGCCCCCGACCACTACTTCGCGCCCGAAGACCACCCCGAAGAAAAATACTCGCTAGTCTTCAACCGCATGTCCCCCAGCGCCTGGAACCGCGACCACGGCGACCAGATCTTCTACACCCTCAGCTTCCTCGAGCACCTCGAGTCGCGCGGCGTCAAAGTCATCAACGGCTTCAAAGCCTTCAGCTCGGAGCTAAGCAAAGCCGGCCAGCTAGTCCTCATGGACAAGCTAAACATCCCCTACCCGAAAGCCCGCGTCATCCATAGAGCAGCGCAAGCCGAAGAAGCAGTAGTAGGTCTCCGCTGGCCAATAGTAGTCAAGCCAAACATCGGAGGCTCTGGCGCAGGCGTCAAGCGTTTCGACGGCCTGTCGCAACTACAAGCCGCGATCGCACAAGACCCAGGCACCCCCGACGCCCTCCAGTTCGGCCTGGACTCCACCGCACTAGTCCAGGAATTCATCCCCGCCGAAGGCGCGCACATCGTGCGAGTAGAAGTCCTCAACGGCAAATACCTCTACGCGATCAAGGTCCACATCACGGGCGAAACCTTCGACCTCTGCCCAGCCGACATCTGCCGTACGACAACCGGTACAGACTTAGCCAGGGGAGCATGCGCCATCGACGCCCCCAAGTCCGGCATCACGGTAGAAGCCTACACCCCTCCCGCCGACGCCATCGCAGATGTAGAACTCCTCATGCGCCACAGCGGCATCAACATAGGCGGCATCGAATACATCACCGACAGCCGAGACGGCCAACGCTACTACTACGACGTAAACGCCCTAAGCAACTTCGTAGCCGACGGCCCCAACGTCCTGGGCTTCGACCCCTTCCACAAACTAGCCGACTGGCTAGAACACGAAGCCAACATCACCACCACTGCGGACCTGGCCCTCTAGCTTCTCGAACTTTTCTGCGTCACCGATGAAGTTCAGCCTCACCCATGAATTGTCATCCTGAGCGTAGCGAAGGACCTGCTTCTGCACTTGTCGTTGTTCGTTTTTCGCCGTCATCCTGACCCTCGAGCGTAGCGAAGGGGAAGGATCCCTGTATTCTGCTCGGAGCACCCCAGAACCAAGGTCCTGCAAACACTCGAAGGGGCACGGCTTCAGCCGTGCCAGCACCACCACTGCTCAAGTGGGCTTCAGCCCTGAGGTACGCTAGGCGCATGCTAGTGAAGAGAGCAATTCGCGTTCTACTCATCGTTCTTACGATTCCGATACTCTTCTGCGTCTGGTTCAACATCGCCTCAGACTACGATCCTCCACGCCTGGCCGGCACCTACACCTTCCACAACGCCAACGTATCCACCGTCCTCAAGTTGAAAGCCGACGAGACCTTCTCCCAAACCCTCACCATCAACGGCCAAACCAAATCGGCACAAGGAACCTGGCACCGAATCGGAGAAGGCGGCGTAGTCTTCTCCGGCGAGTTCCTCCGTCTCCCCGGAGAACGATCCGCCGCCGACTCGCCCGGCTCGGAAGAAGCCTCCAACCCCCACCCTGAGTTCTACGGAGAGTTCCACAAAATCCTCACCGTCTATCCAGAAATTTGGCTCGAAGGCGTCCCCGCAGGCGTTGCACTCCACAGAAAGCTCTTCTCCTAGCCCCAGACCCTAACCGCGGCAACTTCGCCCTCTACACTCCACCCTCTATCCTCTACACTCTGTCTTATGCGCTACGGCTTCTGGCTACCCGTCTTCGGCGGCTGGCTTCGGAACATCGACGACGAACAAATGCCCGCCACCTGGGACTACGTCTCGGACCTAACCCTCCGCGCGGAAGACCTGGGCTACGACCTAACCCTCATCGCCGAGCTAAACCTCAACGACATCAAGGGCACGGAAGCCGACAGCCTCGACGCCTGGTCCACCGCCGCCGCCCTCGCCGCCATCACCAAAAAATTGGAGCTCATGGTCGCCGTCCGTCCCACCTTCCACAACCCAGCGATGCTCGCCAAGCAAGCCGCCAACATCGACCGCATCAGCAACGGCCGCCTAACCCTCAACGTAGTCAGCAGCTGGTGGCGCGACGAAGCCACGAAGTACGGCATCCCCTTCGACGAGCACGACGACCGCTACGCCCGCACCTCCGAATGGCTCGACGTCCTCACCAACACCTGGTCCCACCAACACACCACCCACACCGGCCGCTACTACAACATCGAAGACAACATCCTCTCCCCCAAGCCCTACCCCCACCGCACCTACTCCGGGATGGCGAGCGAAGCCGGATTAGCAGCGGGCTTTAGCCCGCTGAATGAGAGCCGAATAGAGGAGGGCTTTAGCCCCGGGCCTTCCTCGCCCCAGCCGAAAGATGGCCGCCCCACCCTCTACGCCGGCGGCGAATCCGAAACCGCCAAAAACCTCATCGCCGCCAAGTGCGACGCCTACCTCATGCACGGCGATTCCCCCACCACCATCGCCGCCAAAATCGCCGACATGCGCACCCGCCGCGCCCAACACCCCCACCTCCCGCCAATGATCTTCGGCGTAACCGGCTACTGCATCGTCCGCGACAGCGAAGCCGAAGCCAACAGGGAAGTCGACCGCATCACCTCCGCCCCCGACCCCACAAAATCCCCCGAAGGCTTCGCCAACTTCCAGCAGTGGATCTCCGGCTCCCAGCTAGAAAAACAAATCTCCCTCCGCGACTACTCGGTCTCCAACCGCGGCCTCCAATCCGGCCTCATCGGCACCCCCGAAACCGTCCGCCAGCGCTTAGCCGACTTCGAAGCCGCCGGCTGCTCCCTCGTCCTCCTCCAATCCTCCCCCCAGCACACCGAGATGGCCCGCTTCGCCGCCCAAATCATGCCGCCCAGCCATGCCTCCAAGGGTTCGCCCCGCTAGTGACGACTTGGAGTCTTTACTATCTCGCCACCGCCGGCCATTACCATTTACTGCAGCCCAATGGCTCCCTATGCTTTAGGATTATCCCCAAGGATCAATTACGCTAGGCCCCATTAGCGCCAAGCCCATGGAGAACGACTTCGATCCACCCGACCTGCCGCAGCCAACTCCTCCGCCACCACCGCGCGACCCGCTGATCCGCTACAGCGTCCTCGTCGCCCTGGGTTGCGCGGCCCTGTGCATGGTCTTCACCATCCTCTACATCTTCAGCTACTCCCTCGACTCCACCCTCTCCTTCGAGCGCCACTTCGACTCCTACGCCTCCGGCAACACCGCCAATCTCCCCACCGTCCTCGGCCTCCACATGGCCCAGAACCGCATGTTCCAGCAATCCTGCGGCATGGTCGCCGGCATCTTCTTCGCCTTCGTCGGCCTCGCTCTCTTCTTCATCGGCATCCAGGGCACCCTCGACGAGAACGGCCAGGTCAAGGACTACGCCGGCAGCGTCAAGCGCCTCGTCCCCGGAGGCGTCATCCTGCTCGCCTCCATGATCTTCGTCGGCATCTCCGCCATGCATCCCATCGACTTCGTCCTCGGCCCCACCGCCCCCGCCGCCACCATCGTCGCGCCCACAGGCGTCGACGCTTCGCCAGCAGCCGCGCCCGGCGCCCCCACGCAGTCACAACTCCAGCCCGCACCCTCACAGCCCGCGCGCCTCGCTCCACAGTCCGCCCAGGCCCCCATCCAGTCCAAGCCCCTGACCGCCTCGCCGCCAACTGTCCAGTCTCCAGCGTCGATCCTGGCCCTCGCGCCCGCGCAGCGCCCCGCCCAACGCCCCGCCCCGGTCCCCGTCAAGCAAGCTGCCTCCACTCCTCCGCCCCCTCCCCCCGCGCAACACCGCTTCCAGCCATAAGCAGCCTCTCATCCGTACCATCCACCAACCTCGTCATCTCGACCGGAGCATCACGCTCTTTGTGATGCGCAGTGGAGAGACCCCTGTATTGCGCTCTTGCCGCAACAAAGCCGCGTGCCCATCCGTACCCGCACGTGCGGACCGCTGGGAAAGCAACACGTCATCCCGCCCCGACCCGTCTCAGCTAAACGCCAGAAGCTAAAACCCAAGCCCCTCTCATTTGCCAGCACCAACCCAACCCTCGTACCCTTGCAGGCATGAAGTCACCCTCGAGTTCCATCGACCGTCGCCGATTCCTGCTCCTCTCTGCCGCCACCGCCGCCCTCCCCACC
>JBEKFF010000228.1:0-5635 GCA_050013455.1 Acidobacteriaceae bacterium
TCACGCGCGGCACGCAAATCTCCGATCTCCCCAAATCAAACATTCCCCCGATAACCACCGCCCCAAGGGCCAAAGGCCGGGTGCCCCATTCATGACGGTCTCATCGTCATGGGTGGGATAACGGGTGTCCCCTTCGCGACAATTTCTTCATCACGCGCGGCACGCAAATCTCCGATCTCCCCAAATCAAACATTCCCCCGATAACCACCGCCCCAAGGGCCAAAGGCCCGCCCCCATCACAGCCTGGGCCGAAGGCCCAGGTACTCCGCGCCACGAATCCAAGGGCTGAAGGCCCGACACATACCAGCCTGGGCCGAAGGCCCAGGTGCCAACCCGACAAAAAGCTCTTTTCCTCGCTGCCGCAGGCCGGAGTGAAGCCGCAGGCGAAACGACTAACCTGCCTTCCTCGCCCCCGCCCACCCCGCCAGCGACAGCCACGCGAAGCCCCTCGCCGTCCGCGTAGGACCTACCCCTCGTACACGTCGCCCCGATGCCGCACCCGCGTCACGCTCACCCGCAGCTTCACATCATCGATTGTGTACACCACCCGATAATCTCCCACGCGAATCCGCCACTCATCCCGCCCACCCTTGAGCTTCTTGCACCCTGGTGGGCGCGGCTCAACCTCAAGCGCCTCCAGCCGCGGAAATATTCGCTCAATCACCTTACCAGGCAGCCGCTCCAGCTCTTTCCGAGCACTCGGTTTCAGCTCAACCGAGTACCTACCCACGCAGTTTCCCGCTCGCCACCAACCCAGCCTTCACCTTCGCCAGCGGCACACCCTTCTCCCGGCTCCGCGCCCGCGAAACCAGCACGTCCGCGATGTCTTCCCAAAGCGCTTTGTGCACCTTCAGGTCGATCACCGCCGCCGTCTTTCGCCCCTTCTCATCCACAACAAACTGAATCCCGCCCATAGCCGCCCTCCTTCCGGTATCTTACGCCGCCGCCAATCCGACGCCGGCCCCGCCGCCAAAACCTGTCAAGCCCCCACAACCCCCCAAAACCTCCAAAACCCGCATAAACACTGGCGATTAAATCTTCCAAAACTTGGCATAGTTACCCCACCCAACTCGCTACAATAGAAGTAGACCCAAATCCATCCACAGCCCGGTACCCCTTGCAACGGACAGCCACGCGAAGCCTCTCGCCGTCCGCGCAGGACCCGGGCTTTCGCATTTAACCGCGGAATCGGCCAAATCCGGCCGATTCCCCTCAACCCCTTACGTCCAAAAGTACCCCGGGGAGAGCCCCCACCCATGAAAACCATTCCCGCCCCCACCTGCCACCACACCTTCCCCGACGACCACCGCTGCGGCTCCCCCTCCCTCCGCGGCGAAGCCTTCTGCTACTTCCACCACCCCAACCGCCCGCCCGCCCCCATGCTCCCAAAGTCCACCGCAACCAGCCTTCCTCGCAGGGCCACCTTGACCCGCAAGTCCCCTGGATGCAAACGTTTACACTGCCCTTTCCTACATAAGCGGCGGGCACGTTGCCCCTTAACCCCAATCCCATGAATACCTTGCGCAGAAAACCCGCCAAAAACGAGGGGGGTATCTCACCCCCTAAGCGGTTTGAATGCAGCAGGTTACCTCAAGAAACCCCTCCTGCACCGGGGGGGTATGTTCACATCGAACCTACCTCGATTGAGTCGCTTAGAGGCAAAAACGCCCCCTAAGGTGGGAGGTGGAGGGGGGTACCCTTCCCCCTCCAGGCCGCTACATCGCGCTCGGCACCGCAATCCCCAGCCACCCCAGCACCCTTACCAACTCCCGCCGAGCCACCGCCGCCGTCGCCAGCAGCAGCATCTTCCGAGCCTCATCCGTCTCGGTCAAAATGTGATGCCGGTGATAAAAATTATTGAACTGCTGCGCCAGCGCAAACGCATACCGAGCCAGCATCGCCGGCTCCGCCGCAGCAATCGCCTGCTCCAGCACCAGCGACAGCCGCGAAGCAGTCAGCCAGACCTCCCAAACACTCGTCCCTTCATCACCGACGAGCATCTCTGCCAAATCCAGATCAGCGACAGCCGCCAGCGCGGCCTCTTCGCTCACACCGGCCTTACGAAAAATATTCGCCGCCCGCACCGCAGCATACTGCGCATACGGCCCGGTCTCTCCATCGAACGCCAGCGCATCCTGGTAGTCGAACGCGATCACCGTATTGCGCGTAAACCGCAGTAGGAAAAACCGCAGCGCGCCCACGCCAATCGCCTCGGCAATCTCCGCGCGCTCTCGCTCCTCGAGCTCCGGATGCCGCGCTTCCACTTCCGCCCGCGCCGCAGCAATCATGCGATCGATCAGGTCATCGGCCTTCACTCCAAAGCCCTTGCGCCCGCTCACTTCGATAAAATTCTTGGCCTTCTCTTCCTCGCTCAGCACATACCCAAGATCTTCGGCTGTGCGCGCAGTGAGGCCAACAAACGCATAATTCAAATGCGTATACCGATCGCTCTCATCCACATATCCCAGCGCCCGCAACGACTCCTTCACCTGCGTCTGCGGATCATCCTGCCGCGAGTCAATCACGTTATAAATCGCATCCGCATGTCCGAAACTGGGATGCGGATCTTCGCCATGCGTCGTAGAAATCCAGCAAGTATGCGACGCATACTCACGAAACTTCGCATACCCAAAGTCTTTCCCCAGCAGCCCATACTTCCAAAGGTGATACGCAATGTCCTTGCCAACATACGTAACGGTCCCATTCGACCGCACGATGATCTTCGCGTCCTCGTCCGGACCGCTCTCCGACAGCTCCACACCAGCAGCCGCCGAGATCGCTCGCCGCATCACCCAGCAACCCTTGTTCTTCCCCTCGGTCTCGAGATACAACACACCGCGCTCCACCATCAGCGCCCGCGCCGTCTCCCAGAAGTGAAGGTACAGAATCTCACTCTCGCGCGGCAGAAAGTCATACTCGATGCCCAACCGCTCCATCGTCTCCAAATGCCGCCGCAACACGCTCGTCGCAATCAGCTCCGCAATCTCCGCCTTCTCATTCCCGCCAGCCTCAATCGCGTGCAGCGTATCCAATCGAACCTGCCTGCGCTCACCCACCCGCGGCGCATCGGCCTCATACCACTGCGACACTTCCGCATACAGGTCCCAGCATGCATAATCCAACCGAATGTTTGTGCGCTCCAATTCCGCCATCCAAGCGCGCACATCCGCCAGCGACATCCCCTGCAGCTCCGTCATCGCGACCACAATATCGGCCACCTGCACGCCGGTGTTGTCGATGTAGTTCTGCACACCGATATCCCAACCAGCCTTGTACTCATCCTTCTTCAACATCCGCGCAAAGCTGTCGCCAAGGATCGCGTTCCGCAGATGCCCCACATGCGCAGCCTTGTTGGGATTGATGCTGGTATGCTCAACCAGCCGAAACCCACCGCCGCCAACCTCTGCATGTTCATCCGCAGCCATGCGCTTCACCATCGCGGCGCGATCCAGCTTCACATTCAGATAACCCGCCCCGGCAATCTCCACGGCCGCCACGCCGGGAGTCTCGGCCAGCTCCGCCTGCAGCTCCTGCGCAATCGCCCGCGGAGCCTTCTTCAGCCGCTTCGCCAATTCAAACGCGACCGGCAGCGCCATCTCGCCAAACTCAATCTTCGGCGGCAGCTCCACCGCAAGATTCGCCAGCGCAATCTCGTAGCGCTCCTTCAACAGCGCCTCTATCCGTGCCTGCAACTGCAATTGCAATGTCCTATACATACTCGCCTTTTCCTAATCCCTGTTCCCTAATCCCTGTTCCCTGCTTTACGGAAGCTTCGCCGGCAGCGTCTCAATCTCTTTCAACAGCGGCTCCCGACGCGCCCGATGCAGCCGGTGCACAAGGAACATCGCCCCGCCGACGCCTGTAATCGAGACCAGTAGCCACAGATGAATCAGCAATCCAAACAGCCCTGCCGACGAGGACGAAACACGGTGAAGCTTCAGCGCATTCTGGCACGCCCACTCAAATGGTCCGATACCGCCCGGAGCACTCGGCACCAGGAAGGCAAAATTCGCCAGGGCCACGGTCTGCATCGGCGCTCCCCAATCCAGCGGCGCACCCGCAGCGGTCTGCAACCCGATCATCCGCATCGCCGACAGATACAGTACGCTCTCGGACAACCAGATCACCATGCTCAGGCACAACAGCCACACCATGCGCAGGATGCCAATCTGCCGGATCGCATCGAGCGCCAGCAACAACCAGTGCTCAATCTTTCCCAACTTGGCAGGGAGCTTCGCAAACAGCGCCTGGATCGGCTTCACCAGCGCGCGTGCGCCAATCACCATCACCATCAGCCCGCCCCCCGAGAGCACCAGCAACGTCTTCACCAGCACGCGCGTCTTTGGAGGCAGTCCCCTGCCCGTGTGCACCGTCACCACCAGCAACACCACCAGCGCGAAGATGTCGAACAGCTTCTCCAGAATTACCGTGCTCAAAATTACCGACGGCGACGCGTTCAGGTCCGGCGCATACGTAAAAATTCGCATCACATCGCCGATGCGCAGCGGCAGAATATTATTCGCGGCCAGCGACGTAATCAGCACGCGAAAGCACGTTCTCAACCGCGAACCCGCGCTGCGCATCATGATCCACCAGCGATAGGACCTCAGCCAGTAGCTTGCACACGTTCCTGCCAGCAACCCGACAATCCATACTGGCGCAACCAGGCGAATGCTCTCCAGCGTCGCAAGTCTAAATCCGCGGAATGTCCACCACAGGAAGAATGCGCTGATCAACAACCCCGGAAGGGTCTTCAGCAGGCTCATACGGTTTTCGCGCGTCACAGACCCTGCCTCGGGGACGCGCCAGTCATCCAGAAATTCATTGATTCGCTCTTGTTCCTTGCGGGTACTCTTGTTCCTCGATTAGATGTTTATTGTATCGTCCACAGCCGTCTAAACTATTCGGATGCATTCCGCTGCAAAGCGTTTCCCCACATCCTCCTCTCTACAAAACAAACCGTGGCACCGATCTACCTGGGTTTCCCTGCTCATCCTGTTTGCCCTCGCCACACTTCTCCTGAATGGCTACCACCCGCTGGCCGAGGACGGCGGACTTTACGTCGCAGGCGTGCAACTCACCCTCAACCCCGCGCTTTTTCCTCACTACACCGTCTTCGTCAGCGAGCATCTCCACTTCTCTGTCTTCGCCCCCGTCCTCGCCGCCTTGGTTCACCTCACCCACCTCTCGCTCGCCTGGGTGTTGTTGCTCACCAATCTCTTCAGCCTCTGGCTCACCTTCTACGCCGCTCATCGCATCCTGCAACGCACCATCTCCAGCGAAGCCGCGCAATTCGCCGGCCTCTGTCTGCTGGCCGCCTTCTGGACGCTTCCCATCGCAGGCACCTCATTGCTCCTCATGGACCCCTACGTCACCGCGCGTAGCCTCTCCACACCCCTCTCCCTGCTAGCCGTAGCCTTCGCACTCGACGACCGTCCCAGCCTGCGCCCGCTCCTCAACTCCGCCCTCTGTCTCATCCTCGCTGCGGCCTTCCATCCCCTGATGGCCGCCTACGCCTTCGCCTTCGTGCTTGTCCTCCGCCTCACCCGCCTGCGCCAGCGCAACGTCGCCTATGTGATCCTTGCTCTCGCCGCAATCGCGCTCGCCATCATCCTTCAGACCCTCGCTCCCACCG
>JBEKFF010000229.1:0-5631 GCA_050013455.1 Acidobacteriaceae bacterium
GTGGTTCGCAGGGTATTCCTCCAATCTTCTCTGCGTGATCTGGGTCGGCAATGATGATTACACCGACATCAAGATCCAGGGCGCAGATGCTGCCGCACCCATCTGGGCCGAGTTCATGAATCGGGCCATCCGCATCCCTCAGTACTCCGACATGAAACCCCTGGGCCCTGTCCCCAACGGCGTCGAGGTGCTACGCATCGATCGGACAACTGGCCTCATCGCCGATGATTCGTGCCCGAACAACGCCTTCTCGGCGGCCTTCCTCGTCGGTGCCGCACCGCAGGGCACTTGTTCCCATATGGGAGACGATTCGCAATCGCTCGGCAGCCGCATCTTCGGTTTCTTCACGGGGAAGACGGCGACGCCGACGCCGGCTCCGGGTGCGACTCCGAACGACACGCAGCCGGCTGATCCCACGAAGCATCGAAATTTATTGCAAAAGATATTTGGCACCGGTAAGGACAAGCCAAAGGACGAAACGCCGCAGTAAGTTTTCATGGCCTGTTTCGCCAAATCGAAGCGCAAGGTTGTTGCTCGTTCTCAGGCCAGCTCGACAGGTTGACGCTGCTGCACGCGCAATTGGTCAAACGGACGGTCTTCTTTCCCAAGCCAATAGCGGAGCAGAAAATAACCAGTGGTCCAGATGACCAGGTTCACCTCTAGCTGCGTTATCCAAAACCAGCGATATGCGACAGAAAACAGCAGCATATGCGCTCCGAAAAACGCCAGGCCTGCGCACTCACGACCCAGTGTCGTTGCCTTGTACGGAAACCTGTCGAAGAGCAGGGGCAGCGCCACGAAGAAAATAGGCCAGGCGTATCCGATAAGGCGCGCAAACCAGGTCCCAAGCACGGGCGCAAGTACCAGGGACGCGGCTCCGTAAAACAGAGTGAACCGCAAGAGAACACGCGGTGTGTTGAGCTTTCTGCTACGCCACCAAAGGATTGCAAGCAATAGAGGCAAGAGGCCAAATTCACTCAATATTGCTTCAGATATAAGCGCCCAACCTGTGGCCGAAAATCCGCAAACACCAATCTCATGCACTCGTCCAAGGTGAACCGGTAATGCCCATCGAGGAACCGCGCAGAATTGAGTATTCACGTTGCTCCACGGAACGAGTCCGAGGACGTTGTTCATGAAGTTCCAAGGCACTTTGGCGAGCATATAGATTGACTCGGGAAGGTTCTCTGAGTTGGGCTGTGCGCGCATTGCAAGATGTTTCACCACAACGCTCCCAGCGAGAGCTGAGATCACCGCAACAACTCTGTGCGTCCATCTCAACCGCTTCCAGGCTGCGATTAAGAAGCAGACCAAGGTCAGCGACGTCGACTCTCGGGAAAGCATAAGAGGAAACATCATCACAGCTGCTGCCAGCATGTGTTCCTCTTCCAACATCAGAAGCAGCAGGGCTAACAACGCGGAGTACCAAAGGTCAGGCAAGACGAGGTCCTGCAGGAGAAAGCTCCAGAACGGCACAAATGCCATTGCAAACAAGAACCATCTGGGAGCTGTGGTTTTGAGCGTCAGGTAGTAAATTGCGACGAGCATAAAAACAATGGACGCGGTACCTTCGATCAGAAATCCGCTCTCAACCGTGCCGTGCAGCAAATGCATCCATCCAGTCACAAGGAGGGCGCCAAGCTGGCGGGACGCGAAGGGCTGCATCACCTGGCTATAGTCGCCGGTGGCCATCGCAATATAAAACCGCGCGTCGCCAGCTATAAAAACCGACTCCGAGTGCGAAATGCTGTACATGGCATAGAGCAAGCAACAGATGATTGCGGCAAGCCCAGCAGCTACGCGGGGGGCTGGAGACATTCGTCGTATGGGTGCGTTGAAAGCGCGAATCATCGCAAGAGCTTTAGCCAACAAAAACAATTTTCTCCTCGTACGCTCTAGCCATTAGCGCATTCATCCACCCTTATACATTGAGTTCGGCTGCGAATGCTCGGGCCTTCGTCCGGGGATCAGTGTGCATCGTTGACGTCTTCAGCGCTGTTGGGTGGGATGGCTTGCATGGCGCGCTCGGTCAGGGCGGTGATGGTGAGGGCGGGATTGACGCCGAGGTTGGCGCTGATCACGGAACCGTCGCAGATGTAGAGGTTGGTGTAGTTGAAGACGCGGTTGTAGCGGTCGATGACTCCGCGAGAAGGGGTGTCGGCCATGCCTGCTCCGCCGATGCAGTGCGCGGTCATGGGAATGTTGAAGAGTAACTCGGTGATGGTGGTGCAGGGCACGCCGCCGGTGACCGAGGCGCCCAGTTCTGCGAAGCGGTTGGCAGCAGGGATATAGGTGGGGATGGCGTCGCCGGCGGTGGTGAGCACCTTGAGGAAGGGCCAGTACCAGGGACGTTTGAGGCGCATGGTGAGGTGGCCGTCGATGGCCTGCATGCAGAGCAGGATGAGGGTCTCGTGGGCGGCGCCGAAAGGTTGGAGGGCGCGCAGCGTTCGCCAGGGAGACTTCAGGAACTGGAGTCCGAGGGTTCGGAGCCAGGTGAGGATGCGGGTGGGGCCGGGGCGTCCCTTCACAAGCAGGGTCGAGAGTGGGCTGAGGGCGTCGGAGCCGCGCGGGTAGCGGACGGCTTCGATGTGGGTGTTGGCGTCGATGTAGATGCCGGAGCCGATGGCGATGCCGCTGGACATGTCGTCCGAAGTTCCGGGATAACGCACCGCGATGAGCGACTCCGCGTTGGTGAGGACGCGGTTGCCTAGCTGGTCGGAGATGTTGGGGAGAGAGCCTCGCTGCTTGAGGCGGAAGAGGAGCTCCTGCGTGCCGAGGGATGAGCCGGCGAAGATGACGCCGCGGGTGGTGAAACGCTGAACAGGGCCCTTGAACCAGCCGAGGGAAGATTGCGTGATGACCTCGTAGCCTTCGCTGCCATCTTGTTTGCCGTTGAGGGGACGAACGTCGATCACCTTGGTTTCGGCAAGAACGCGCGCGCCCTTTTTCTCGGCGAGGTAGAGATAGTTTTTGTCGAGGGTGTTCTTGGCGTTGTGGCGGCAGCCCACCATGCAGCCTCCGCACGCGATGCAGGCGTGGCGCTCGGGACCTTCTCCTTGAAAGTAGGGGTCGGGAGAGGGAGTGCCGGGCTGCTGGCCGTCCTTTCCGAAGAAGACAGCAACGTCCGTGGGGTAGAAGGTGTGGGCTACGCCTGCGGCGGCAGCCATCTCTTTCAGCTTGATGTCAGCAGGGCCGAGAATGGGATTGGTGACGACGCCCATCATGGCCTTCGCGGTCTCGTAATGCGCGGGCATGACACGCTTCCAGTCGTCGAGACCTGCCCAGGTGCCGTGGTCCCATATGGTGTCCGGCGGCACCAGCATGGTGTTGGCGTAGGTGATGGAGCCCCCGCCCACAGCATTGCCGTGGAGGACGATAACGTGGCGGAAGAAACGGATATTGAAGAACCCGCGCAGACCGAGTTTGGGTTTCCAGAAGTAGCGATTGAGGGTCCAGTTGGTTTTGGGGAGATTTTCGGGGGTCCAGCGGCGGCCCATCTCGACGACGAGGACTTTGTAGCCCTTTTCTGTGAGCCGCAGCGCTGAGACACAGCCACCGAAGCCCGACCCGACGATGAGGAAATCATAGTCGAACGGCGGCATCGGTGGGACCTCGGGGAAGGGTTGTGGGGACAAGTATACCGGGCTAGCGAGGGTAGCCCTGCCAGAGGTATTCGAGAGCTTCGGGAAGGGTTTGCGCTTTGACGGCGTGGTCTACGTGGCCGGCGTTCTTCGCGAAGAGAAATTGGTAGGGGTAGCCCTTGGCGGCCAGGACGCGAGCCATATCTTCGTTGGCTACTACCCAGTCGTGCATGTTGTCGCGCATGACGTTGGGGTTGTAGAGGTCGCGGTCGCCGACTTCGAGCCACAGGCGGAGAGACTTGCGGCGGGATTTGGGAATGAGGGTCGTGTGGAAGCCCCAGGCACCCTGCGGAGTCTTGGGGTTCCAGAGCCACTGCTGGTTGACGTAGGTGCCGGAATAAGTGAGGACGCGGTGGTAGAGGTCGGGGTGATACCAGGCCATGATGAGGGCGCAGGAGCCTCCGGAGCTGCCGCCCATGGTGGCGCGGGCGTCGGGATCGTGGCTGAGCTGGACGTGGGCCTGGGATTCGACCAGGGGGAGGACTTCGTGCTCGACGAACTCGGCGTAGTGAGGGGAGAGGGTGTCGTACTCGAGGCCGCGCTCGGAGCCCTGTGCGTCGCCGCCGCCGTTCTGGATGGAGATGGCGATCATGGGAGGAAGCTTGTGTTCGGCGATGAGGTTGTCGAGGACGGTGAAGAGGAGGTGGTCGGGGCCGTCGGCTCCTACGATGAAGGGAGCGACGGTGCCGGGGACGTACTGCGCAGGGACGTAGACGGTGACGTGGCGGGTGTAGGGCGCGGGGTGGCTTGTGGTGACGTCGAGCTTGGCCGGGTTGGCGGGGTCGGGCGTGCCGAAGGTGCCCGGGTCGCGGGCGATGCCGGGGTAATACTTGCTATCGGCCGAGGACATGGTGATGTCCGTGAGGGTGCCCTGCGGGACGCCTGGGTGGACGATGGATTCTGGAGCTGCCGTGTGGGTGGGGCCGAGAATGAAATTGCCTTTGTCGGTGGGTGAGGGGAGGGTGTCGTCGGCCAGATCTGCGGCGGTGACGTAGCCTGCGGTGTGGGGGTCGCGGGTGGGTGGCGGTGTATGCACGGCTGAAGTGGGCGGCGCCAGGGTGGAGGTTTGGGCGGCGGCGAGCGTGGTGGCGACGAGGAGGAGCGAGGCGGTGCGAAGGAGGTGAGACACAGGAGACTCCGGTGGTGAGGCTGGGTTTGCTATGGCGTGGACGACGGGCTACCCTAGACGACTTACGATGAGGATATCGAAGCTGTGCGGATTGAGGATAGAGAAGGGATTGCTACGTGGTGAGTCAGGCGGAGCGGACGAGGCTTAGGGAGCTGGCGGCGAAGGCGGCGGAGCAGGCGTATGCGCCGTATAGCAAGTTTCGTGTGGGAGCGGCGTTGCTGCTGGAGGATGGGGCCGTTGTGACGGGGTGCAATGTGGAGAACTGTTCGTATCGGCTGACCAGCTGCGCGGAGCAGGGCGCAATTGCGCGGGCGGTGGCCGAGCGAGGGCCGGGGATTCGCGTAAGGGCGGTAGCGGTGGCGAACTTGAATGACGCTGCGAGCATGCCGTGCGGGGCGTGCCGGCAGACGCTGTCGGAGTTTGGCGAGGATGCGATGCTGGTGCTGTATCCGGGTGAGGGCGGGCCGATGGAGACTACGCTGGGGGAGTTACTGCCTCATGCGTTTCGGGCAGAGTATCTCGGGTAGAGGCGGGATGAGCGAAGTGCTTTGACGCAACGGTCGCGAAGAGAGGCGCTACGTTTCGCGACGTAAAGCAGAAGGGTTGAATAATGAGTGATGTGGTGATCCATCCGATTGATGTGCTGTTGAAGAAGCGGGATGGCGGGGAGCTGTCGACGGCGGAGATTGAGTTTTTTGTCAGGGCGGTGGTGCGGAATGGGGATACTGCGCGTACGGCGGGGGATGACGGCGCGGGCGGGAGCATAACGGACGCGCAGATTGGGGCGTTTTTGATGGCCGTGTTCGAGCGCGGGCTGTCGCTGCGGGAGTTGGGGGATTTGACGCGAGCGATGCGGTTCTC
>JBEKFF010000230.1:0-5525 GCA_050013455.1 Acidobacteriaceae bacterium
CGAAGTGGCATGCGGGTCAGGTAGAATCCGCGTGGACCTTACGATATGTTGAAACTCACGAAAAACCCAAATCTCACCGAGCAGGCGTACCAAAGCGTCAAACAACAGCTGCTCAATGGATCGTTTCCTGAAGGATCGAAGCTCACCGAAGAGTATCTGTCGAGTGCGCTGGGCATCAGCAAGTCACCGGTGCGAGAGGCGCTGATGCGGCTGGAAAGCGAAGGCCTGATTAATATAGAGGCGCGGCGAGGCGCCTATGTGCGCAAGTTCACGGCCAAGGAGGTGCGCGAATTGTACGACGTGCGCGCGCTGTTGGAGGTCCATGCGGTGAGTACGGCCAGGATAACGCCGCAGCTGCTGGAGGCGATGGCGGCAAGTATCGAGCGGACGCGAGCCAATCTCGAGGCAGGAGACAAACTGAGCCACATCGAGGAAGACATCCACTTTCATGGGCTAATTTCAAGGTCCACGGGAAACCACGAGTTTGGCAGAATCCTGGATAACATTCAGCAGAAGAGCCTGCTGTGCCGGATGGCGACGTTCTATCTCTCGGCAACAACAGCACCGGCGAGTCACCAGAAGATTTACACGGCAATGCGGGACGGAGATGTTGAATTAGCGAAGCGTGAGATGCATGACCATATTCTGTTTGTCCGCGATACGCTGCTGCGATCTTTAGCACATGACGTGGAGCTGGCTGGGGACGAAGCTGAAGACGCTCTCGTACGGGTTCGGGCGTAAGAGGTGGACACGATCGCTGCATGCAGGACGCTTGAAGTATCACGCCGCACTGAAGGAGATTGATTATGCTTCGTCGTACGTTTCTTGCAACACTTCCATTGGCTGCGGCGGGTTCGTCGGCATTGATGAAGGCTGAGGCGCCGGAGAGTAAGGGAACAGAGCAAGCCGGTGCGGCGTCGAGCGAGCTGCCGAAGTTTCAGGCGGCGGGAGAAGACAAGTTCGATCGGCCGGACGTGCATGCGGGGGATCGGCCAGCAGGCGCGAGCTTTACGACGCGGTCTCCGGCGCTGGGATGCTCCGGCGCGGCGGGGACAGCGCATCCGCTGGCGACGCAGGCGGCGATCGAGATGCTGAAGAAGGGTGGGTCGGCGGTAGATGCGGCGGTGGCTGCAAACGCCGTGCTGGGACTTGTGGAACCGACCAGCTCGGGGCTGGGCGGCGATTGCTATGCGCTGCTCTGGGATCCCAAGGCGGGGGCGGTGATGGGGCTGGCCGGGTCGGGGCGGTCGCCGAAGTCGCTGACGCTGGAAATGGTGAGGGCGCGGTCCAAAAATGGAGTGATCCCGCCGTTGGGTGCGATTGCGGTGTCGACGCCGGGAGCGCTTGACGCGTGGTGGACGCTTCACCAGCGATACGGCAAGTTGAAGTGGGCCGAGCTGTTCGAGCCGGCCATTCATTATTGCGAGAACGGTGCTCCCGTGCCGCAGATTATCGGGTACTACATCAAGCGGAATATGGCGATTTTTCTGCGGCCGGGGTCGGGCGTGGAAGAGACGGCGAACGCGGTGCATACCTACCAGGTAATGGGGAAACCGGTCAACGAGTATGACGTGTTTCGGAATCCGGATCTGGCGAAAACGTATCGGATTATCGCTGAGGGGGGGCGCGACGCATTCTATGACGGCCCGATTGCCCAGACGATTGACGCGTACTTCAAGCGGATCGGCGGGTGGCTGTCTGTCGAAGATCTGCGCGATCAACATGCGGAGTGGGTGAAACCGCTGGTGACAAACTATCGCGGCGTGGATGTGTATGCGATGGGAGCGAATACGCAGGGGCTGGCGACGCTGCAGATGTTGAATATCATTTCGCAGTTCGATGTGCGCGGGATGGGATTCCAGAGTGCGCAGGCGTTGCATGTGCAGATCGAGGCCAAGCGGCTGGCGTATGAAGATCGCGCGCGGTATTACGCGGATCCGCACTTCGCGAAGGTGCCGGTGGAGTGGTTGAACTCGATGGAGTACGCGAAGGAACGGGCGAAGTTGATCCGGCTGGATAAGATTCTGGAGCCTGTGTTTCCAGGGCAGGCGCCGAGCCATGGAGATACGACGTACTTCAGCATGGCGGACAAAGACGGCATGATGGTGTCGATGATCCAATCGAATTTTCGGGGAATGGGATCAGGCCTGGTAGCCGATGGGCTGGGCTTCATGTTCCAGGATCGCGGCGAATTGTTTTCGCTGAAGGACGGGCATCCAAACATCTATGCGCCCGGCAAGCGACCGTTCCAGACGATCATTCCTGGGTTCGCGGTGAAGGATGGCGCGCCGTGGCTTGCGTTCGGCGTGATGGGCGGCGATATGCAACCGCAGGGACAGACGCAGATCGTGCTGAATCGTGTGGACTATGGCTTGGATGTACAGGCCGCTGGAGATAGCCCACGGTGGCATCACGAGGGGTCATCGCAGAGCATGGGCGAGGATCCGGCAGGGTTGGGGCCGAAGGGAATTTTGCGGCTGGAGGCGGGGGTTCCTGAGGAGACACGGAAGGCGCTGATCGCGATGGGCTGGCCGATCGGCAAGAGCGATGGCGGCTTCGGGAGGTATGAGTGCGTGGAGCTGCGCAAACCGAATGGGGAGCGGGTGTATGCCGCGGCAAGCGAGATGCGCGCGGATGGCGTGGCGCTGGCATATTAGCGTACGGAAAGATGCAATCGTAACTTGGAAGCGCGGACCGATAGCGCTCCTCCGTGGTTGCCAACCCTTGAATCCCAGCTGAGGATTTTCTTGTCCGCGAAGACTTTCGTCATGGCGAACCTTGAGTACCCGGTGTTCGTGCCTATTGACACGAGCGTCTCAGGGAGTGGCGAGGGGGGAGGGCGAGTCACGGCAGGCGGCTTCTCTCGCTGCACCGCAATCGCCGGCTCTCACTTCCGGAGGCGCCGATGGTGCTGGCGTTCGTGTGCATTGGCGAATCAATGACGCCGGGCAGGTGGAGAGGTCGAGAGACGGCACTGCGTGGCAGACCGTGATGCCTGGCGAACGAGCGACGATGCATGTCGTGTGGGTGTCGGGCAGTGGCGGCTGGGTTGGTGGAGAGGGTCTGCGACTTTACCGGTCGGCGGACGACGGCGCCACGTGGCAACGTGTATTGCTGCCGACCAAGAATCGTGGTGGGCATGCCGTCAGACACATTCGCTTTGAGGGCGATCGGGTAGGCACTGCGGAAGCGGATGACGGCACGCGGTGGAGAACGGTTGATGGCGGTCAGAGCTGGAAGTGAAGTTGGCGGAGTGCAGTTCCCTGGTCACCGCGTAACTTCGTATTCGACGTGGAACGGTTTGAGTGGGGCGTTGGTAGGGAGGTGGTCCTGCGCGATCACTGCGTTGGCCTGCGCCAGGCGCTCGGACGGTAAGGGATGCGAGCGGAAGTAGCCGGCCAATCCTTCCACGGCGAGTTGGCTGAGTTCATCGGGTGGGGTTTCGGCGTGGATCACGTACTCGCGGTGGAGTTGAACCCAGCGCTCCAGCAGGTTGACCGCACCTTGAGCCGAATAACCGTTTGCTACGGCGAGGCGCAGTCCCTCGCGATCAGCTTCAAACTCCTCATCCTTGCTGTAGCCTGCCTGCCACAGGGATATAGGAATGCTGGCAAGCTGGCCGATTGCCTCAAGGTCCACTTGGCGAAGCTTGGCCTCGACCTGCACTCTTTCCACGGCATGATAGCGGTCCACATGTTCGATCTCATGGCCGAGCACGAACGCAAGCTCGTCCTCGCTCTTGATCTGGTCGAGGAGACCAGTGCCGACGAAGACGTGGCCACCGGGAAGGGCGAAGGCGTTGATGAAGGTGGGATCGCAAAGAAGATGGAAGTGCCAGGCGAGTTTGCGCTTCGCGTGAGCCGCTACGCGGCTGCCGACCTGGTTGATGTACTGCTCGAGCGCACGCTGCTCGGGTGTTCGTGGTGGGTCCGCGGATGCGTAGCCGATCGCGAGCTGGTCGCCGATCTGCGCCTCTTCGCCGTCGGAGATGCGGGTAAAGTGCATGGGGACGCGGGTCACGTCGCGCTCCCAGTCCGCTGCAACGTCTACCAGTGCGTTCGCGCTCACAGCGTCGTGGCGGGGCCGGTGTTCGGCGAAGTAGAGAGCGCCCGCGCACACCGCGAGCACGGCTACCAACGCGAGGAGGCGCTTCACAGGAGTCGCCGGACGGATTCGCGATACCGGTTGTATAGGGTTGAGACCAGCATGAGCGAGGCGCCAAGAGCGATGAACGTCATATAGCGATCACGCTCTGTCAGGTGCCATGCGTCACGAATGATGATCTTGCAGACGCAGAGGAGGAGCAGCAGCAGGCCGGTGATCCGGTAGCTGCGCTCGCTTACGCTTAGACCTAGCAGAATGACCAGGACGCCCTCGACCCCCCATGAGAGCGTGACCATTCCTGAGTTCATCTTCACGGCGATCATCAGCGTGACCAGAAGGACCGGCGCGAAGAACAGCCATTGTTCCGGGTGGTCAAGAGCGAGAGCGCGGCTGAAGCGAAACTGCATGGGCGATTCCGAGTACTTCGCCCTGAGCCGGAACGCGATGGGTAAAGATCCGAGAAGAAATGCGGCAGAGAGGGACAGAACAGCTACGTTTCCGTGCCATCCACCTGCGGTAAAGTAGCTGGCGCCGAAGATGTTGTGCGCAACCCCGCGGCTCACAATGCCCACGGTGAGGAGGATGGCCTGCTGAAGGAAGAGCTCTTTGTTGAGCGTAAGCGCGACAAGCAGGAGCATAAGGACCAGGATGGTCCAGGCGAGGACGATCCATTCCGGACCCATCTGAAAGTAAAGCAGGGCAGCGATGGCGCCGGTACCGAACCAGGCGAGCAGGTTGCCGATCGACCAGCGTTCGAGCGGGTCAGCCTCTTTTGCGGACTGCAATTGAGCCCACACGAAGAAGTTGATGATGGCAATGGGAAGGACGGTGTAGATGCGGGGATGGATGGTTTCGCCGGGCAACGCCGCTGCAGTTAAGTTGACGAAGAAAATGCGGGCGAACGAGACGACTAACAGCACGTAGCCTTGCAGCCGAAGCTGCTGCTCTTTCCGCCAGTCGCCGAATTCGAAGAGCAGCAAACCGAAGAGGGCGAGCCCGTCGGCAACTGCGATTGGCTGCAGCTCGCTCCACAACATCCATGCAGCGAAGGCTGAGGCGGCCCACGAGTAGATGTGGTTGAAGCCCTTTTCGCGAGCGGTCTGCGGGAACCGCGCGTAGTACGCGAGGGCATACAAGACGGCGACCACGATGGAAAGCGTCAGCAGCCGAAGGTCGATGCCATGCCACTTGGTGAGCAGGTAGAGATTGACAGCGGCGGATCGGCAGATGGCGAGGACTGCTAGAGTATGCGCCTGCCAGGGGATCTCTTCAATGTCCCAGATGCGATCGACAAGTGCGAGGGCGAGGGCGAAGAGCACCCAGATGACTGCGAGCCATGGCTGAGGCGACTCATGCCAGGCCAGGGTGGCGAGCAACGCCGTCGCAGCCCAGGTGTGCGCCCAGCTTGCGGCGCGCCGGTA
>JBEKFF010000231.1:0-5463 GCA_050013455.1 Acidobacteriaceae bacterium
TCAAGCTCTTGCCGGTCGGCAGACGATGGTCCTCCACTTTCTTCAACCCGGCCCGGGTAGGCGACTGCTCCCGCCGCAACCCCGTAAACCACCACGAGTACGGCTCCAGCGAACGCATCAACGGCTCGACCTTGCGAATCGCGCAGCACTTCGTCGGCTCTACGATATGCAGCAACCCGAATTCACGCTCATGTTCTTCGAGCGTCGTCTTGGGAAGCGCGTTCACGAGATTCAAACCCCACTCCCGCACCATCTGATCGCGATACGTAATCAACTCAGGAAAGTGATATCCCGTCTCCAGAAAGATCACCGGAACCCGTGGTAGGTGCTCACGCAGCATGTGTAGCACAACCATATCCTCGGTCTGAAAGCTGCTCGTCAGACAAACGCTCGCTAAGCCATTCTCCCGCTCAGCTTCCCGCACTACCTCGGCGACCAGCTCTTCTGCTGACAGTGTCTCACTCACATCGAGCAATATAATCCCATCGTTGCTCACGGCATCTCCTCGGCATTGGATGAGGCATCGAGCCATTTCGAAGCATCCACAAACGACTCGAAGTAGCCGTCTCCAGCAGCTTTCCTCACTGCTTCGATGGTCGAATCGCTCAGCGCAGAGCGTGCCGATATCGCAGTAACCTCCGCCAGTTGCAAAGCGCGCACCACACCCGCTAGTGCAACCTCGGGAATCAACGCGTCATCCACGATCACCGCAGCCCGTCCCCGCTCCCGCAGGGCATCCCGAAACGCAGCCGCTTCTTCTGGCCTATCCCGCAGCCAAACGAACCCGGCACCCTTCCCAGCCTCCGTCTCTCTCCGAAGGGGCTCGACCGCATCGAGGATCATCGCGGCGCCCACCGTAGCATTTGTCACCGGATCGATCAGGATCAGGGCGCCCATCTCGCGATTCGCTGCATACGCGTCGAAAAACAGCGGCAAGCTCGTATCAAACTCGACCTCCGCGATATCGTTCATCTGCAGCTGCGAACACGCGCGGTGCTCTGTCGTTTGGATATCGACCCCATAGGGAATCCTTCTCGCCGTGGCCCGAACCGTTCGCGTCGTATGCTTTGCCAGATACGTTTGCCCTGCAACCAGCGGCAGCTCGTGCATCCACACGACCATCGCGCGAAACGCGTTGCTCACCCGCGGTGCATTCTGATCCTCCCCGATCAGCATCTCCCCGCGGCTCAGATCGATCTCGTCCTCCAGCTCGAGCGTCACACTCAGCGGAAAGCTTGCCAGCGGAAGCTCTCCATCATAGGTAACGATGCTCTTCACCGTCGTAACCCGGCCACTCGGCAACGCCTTCACCCGCATGCCGGGCCGCACCTCACCGCGTTCAACCCGCCCGGCAAACCCTCTGAACTCCGCATTCGGTCGGACCACCAGTTGCACCGGAAAACGCAAAGGCCCATCCGCCGCCTCACGAATCGTCAGCGGCACAGCCTCCAGGTACTCCAACAGTGTTGGCCCCCTGTACCACTCCATATTCGTGCTGTGCTCGACCACGTTGTCGCCCGCCAGCGCACTCACCGGAATCACCTCGACGCTCTTCAGCCCAAGCTGCTTCGCGAGCGCAGCAAACTCCGCGGACACCTTGTCAAAAACCTCCGCGCTGTAGTTCACCAGATCCATCTTGTTGATGGCCGCCACCACATGCGGAATCCGCAGCAGGCTTGCAATGTAGGTATGTCTCCGCGACTGCGGCAGCAACTCCCCGGCACGCTGAAACGCCTTCGCATCGATCAGCACAATCGCAACGTCTGCCGTGGATGCACCCGTCGCCATATTGCGCGTGTACTGCTCATGCCCAGGCGTGTCGGCAATGATGAACTTGCGCTTCGCCGTGGAGAAGTAGCGATAGGCCACGTCGATCGTAATGCCCTGCTCGCGTTCCGCCTTCAATCCGTCTGTCAGCAAGGAAAGATCGACAGCACCGCCCGAGCGATTCACCCTGCTCGCACGGATCGATGCAAGCTGATCTTCATACACGCTCTTGGTATCGTGCAGCAGCCGCCCAATCAACGTGCTCTTTCCGTCATCGACGCTGCCAGCCGTAGTAAAACGCAGCATCTCCTGTTCCAGATGGCTATCGAGAAACGCACGGAAGGTCGTCTCATTCACAGATCTCTGAGCCGAAGGCAACGTACTCATCAGAAGTAGCCCTCCCGCTTCTTCAACTCCATCGACCCCTCTTCATCGTGATCAATCGCGCGCCCCTCGCGCTCACTGCGGCGGAAGCCAATTAGCTCCTCGATGATCTCCGGCAAAGTTTCTGCCTCGCTCCGTATCGCACCTGTGCATGGCACACATCCCAAAGACCGCATCCGAACCTTCATCAACTCGGGCTTCTCCCCCGGCAGCAAACGCATCCCCTCATGCACCAGCGTGATCATGCCCCCGCGGATGACCGCCAGCCGATCCTCCGCGTAATACAACGGCACAATCGGAATCTGCTCCGCATATAAGTAAAGCCAGATGTCCAGCTCCGTCCAATTGGAAAGCGGGAACACGCGTATGCTCTCGCCCTTGCGCAGCCGCGAGTTATACAGGCTCCACAATTCGGGTCTTTGATTTTTCGGGTCCCACTGCCCGGCCGCATCGCGAAAGCTGTAGACCCTCTCCTTGGCCCGGCTCTTCTCTTCGTCGCGTCGCGCCCCGCCAAACGCCGCATCAAACCCACCTTCCTCCAGCGCGTCCAGCAACGACCGGGTCTTCAACGCCCCGCAACAATTCTGCGTACCCAGCTTCCACGGGCTCGCCCCGTCCGCGATGGCCGCCTCGTTGCGATGCACAATCAACTCCGCGCCAATCTCCTTCGCGTAGCTATCGCGAAACGAAATCATCTCGGGAAACTTGTAGCTGGTGTCGATATGCAGCAACGGAAACGGAATCTTGCCTGGATAAAAAGCCTTCTGCGCCAACCGCAGCATGACGCTCGAATCCTTTCCAATGGAGTACAGCATCACGGGACGCGCAAATTCAGCGACAGCCTCCCGCAAGATATAAAGGCTTTCCGCCTCCAACGCCTCAAGATGATTCAACCGCTTCTGATGAAGTTTTGCGATACCTTCGCCAGCGGCTCTGTCAGTAAGCAAGCAACCTCCCCTTGCAGACCCGAACGGCCCAGTTTTGTCACAGATGAAATGTCCGCAAACGCCCTATCGGGTTAGTATGAACTCACCGGAAGTTTTAGATGAAAGCCGTAAGGGATAAGATCGACTACTCGCGTGCTCGTTCAACAAAGCCGACATTGCTTTGGACATCGCGCACTACCTAAACTGAACACTTCCATCCTGTGAGCTTATTCGTTTCGCAGCCGCGCATCAAGTTTGAGTCACCCGCTAACCCACGTTTCCTTCATAGGTTCGATGTCTTCTAGGGGATACTACAGAAGTGGAATGGACGCACCCGCCTCATTCCATGCAGCTTCTCGAAACCTCTGCTTCGATGAACAACTCTCAGTCTGTACGGGTTCTTTGGAGGAATCGCCGCAATGCAACGCTTGACTCAATGGGCTCGGCTTCTTTTGGTTGTCCTCACTCTTGGTGCTGCTGCGGCGGTTTCCTCTGCGCAGGCGACAAAAGGCGGCGAACAGCATATTGACTCGCGCGTCGACATCTACGGCGGCTACGGCTACTTCCATCCCTTCAACAGCAGCGTCGCCGGCTATGAATTTCAGAGTGTCTACAATCCCAACGCCACCATCAGTGTGTCCACCTGGTTCAATCGTTACTTCGGCGTTCAAATCGAAGGCGGCTACTTCTCCGGCACCACCGAGCACAAGCAATATCTTCCGTCGTGCACCGGCGAAACCTGCAGCCAACTGGTCTACACCGCCGAAGGCGGTCCGGTCTTCCGGTACCCATTGGGACGCTGGGTGCCCTTCGCCCATATACTCGGCGGCGGTGAACGCACCAACGGCCCAGCCGCTCAATCGCTGATGTGGGGATGGGGAGCCACAGCCGGTGTCGGTATCGATTACGTTTTACCCTTCTGGGGTCAGCACCTCGCCATCCGCCCAATTCAAGCCGACTATCAGCGCTCCCAGGTCGTTTACGGTCCGCTGCTCCTTCCCGCTGGACAAGAGGGCGGCTTCAGCGCACTCAGCAATTTAAAACTCTCTGCCGGCCTCGTTGTCCGCATGGGTGACATTGAGCCGCCATATACTGTCATGCTCGGCTGCGCAGCTCAACCCGCGAGCGTCTTTCCCGGCGATCCCGTTAAAGTCGAAGCCACCGCCCTGCACGTCAATCCCAAGAAAGCTCCGGTCTACACCTGGGCTGCCAATGGCGGCAAGATCAACGCCTCCGGCCCGGAAGCAACGATTGACACCAGCAACCTCGCTCCGGGGGACTACGTTGTCACCGGACATGTGGAGGAAGGGTCTAAACCTCGCGAGCAGGCATCCTGCGCCGCGCCCTTCTCCGTCCAGGCCTTTCAGGCGCCCACCCTCACCTGCAGCGCCAATCCCAGCACTGCGGTCTCCGGTACCGACATCGCCATCAGCACGGTCGGCGTAAGCCCGCAGAATCGCCCGCTCACCTACTCCTACACCGCGACGGCAGGCGTGATCGCCAGCTCTGGACCCACCGCCGTCCTCACCACCGCTGGGTTGAGTCCAATGACCATCACCGTCACCTGCAATCTCGTCGACGATCTCGGACAGACCGCCAAGGCGACCACCGACGTCATCATCACGGCGCCTGTCGTCAACGTCCCGCAAACTCAGCCGCTCTGCAGCCTGAGCTTTACCCGCGATCGCCGCCGTCCCGTGCGCGTCGACAACGAAGCCAAGGGCTGCCTCGACGACATCGCCCTCACGCTTACCCAGCAGGCCGACGCCCACCTCGTTATGGTTGGCAATTCGACGCCGGATGAGAAGCCCGAGGCAGCCGCAGAGCGTGCCCTCAACGCCCGTCAATACCTGGTTCAGGAAAAGGGTATTGATCCCACCCGCATCGAACTCCGCATCGGAACACCCACCGGTAAGGTCGTGAACGACACCCTGGTTCCTGCCGGCGCAACCTTCAACAATCCAGACACCCACACCTTCGACGAAAAAAACATCGTTCGCCACGGACAGGCCTACGGCGTCCCTCACCAATAGAGGACGCCGTAGAGGCCCTACACCACAGCCAGCGCCCGCCGGCAGCCCGTCTCTGCAGTAAACGTAGTGGCGAGCAAACACAGGAACTTAGGCGTGCCCGGCGTCGCATCGTGGCCGCTCTCAACTTCTGCTAAAATCAAAAGGTTGGTCAGTGGGTGTTGCAGCTCATGCTGTTTCCCGGAGTTTTGTGTTCACCCACAAACGACCAGCCACTCACCTATTCCATTGTTCGGGGCGTAGCGCAGTCTGGTAGCGCACCTGGTTCGGGACCAGGGGGTCGGAGGTTCGAATCCTCTCGCCCCGACCATTTTTAGAGTCAAGAGTTACGCCGGTCTCCCCGGTGGCTTGCATTC
>JBEKFF010000232.1:0-5401 GCA_050013455.1 Acidobacteriaceae bacterium
GTGCTGCGCGCACGGCGAGGGTTTGATTAAGGGCGAGAGGTCCTGCGCGGACGACGACACTGCGCGTGGGGCGAGAGGTCCTGCGCGGACGGCGAGAGCTTTTTGGGGGTGGTGGGAAGGCGCTTCCAGCTCTTAGCTTCCAGGTGAGGGCGAAGACAAGAATAAAAGAAGAAGCAGATTCCCAGAGGGAATGACAGAAAGAAAGGCAAGGGCAAAGGCCAATACAGGGGTCTCTCCACTTCGCTGCGCTCCGGTCGAGATGACGAGGTTGGTGGTGGTCGAGAGGATGAGGGCGGTGGGACGTCGTCGTTCCCACCCGTTCGCTGGTTTGCGGACGGATGGGGGTGCTGCATGGGCGTAGCTAGCCGTTTGGTTAGGCTACGGCGAAGGCGGTGTTGGCTTCCAGCATGATGGCGCGGGGGAAGAGGATGTTGTTTTCCAGATGCGTGTGCTGGCGAAAGTCGTGCTCAAACTCCTGGAGGCCGGTGTAGAAGATGCGGTAGCTGAGGCAGACGCCGAGGGGAGGCGTGAAGTTGTGGCTGAGTTGGCGGATCTGCGCGAGCAGGATGGCCGCTTCTTCGTGGTCGTGGGAGAGGACGGCGACGGGCTCGGGGAGGAAGCCGTAGCAGCTGATGGGTTCCTGGTCGATGGAGTGGAGCGAGCGCTCGACGCTGACGATGTAGGGGAAGAGGACGGATTCTTCCTTGGCGAGGTGTTCGTTGATCTCGGTCTCGAGCTGGGAGAGGGTGGCGTGGATGGCGGCGAGTTCGGGATGGGCTTCGCCGTGGCGGGCGAGGACGTTGGCGCAGAGTTCGAGGAGGCGGGGAAGCTCACGGCGGGCGTAGGCGTGGTGCTTGACGATGATGTGGGCGCAGAGGAGCTCGAGGGAGGCCTTGCCCCATTCGGGCTGGGGGAGGGAGGGGCGGCCGGCGGCGAACTCGAGGGCGAGCTGGACGGCGTGCGCGTCGAGGTTGGCGGCGGCGCAGGCGGAGGCGAGGGTCTGGTTGCCGCCGCAGCAGTAGTCGATCCCAAGGTGCTCGAATACACGGATGGCGGTGGGTTGGCGGAGGGCGATATCGCGAACGGTTAATGCGGCGGCCAGGTACTCTGCGGCGTTGTGGGTTGTGGGTTGGTGGGTCTCGGCTGAGGTCATGGTTATCTCCCTTGGATCGAACCTAGACGTGGCCGGCCGCTGCCGCTGCGATTGAAATCACAACAGGCAAGTTTATTTTCGAGGAAATGTCGGGTGGGAGTTGCTGGGATTGTGATGTGCGTCGCAGCGCGGGTGGGCGATAGGTGGTTAGGGTGGTGGGATAGACCTAAACGCGAGACGGAATTAAGGGAGGGAAGAATCATGTTTTGCTATCAGTGTGAGCAGACGTCGAAGGGTGTGGGCTGCCAGACGCAGGGAGTCTGCGGCAAGGATGAGACGATCGCAGCGCTGCATGATCTGTTGACGCATGCGGTGAAGGGGATTTCGGTGTATGCGCACCATGCGCGGTTGCTGGGCGCGGCGGACGAGCGGCTGCGGGTGTGCGATCCCGAGGTGGACGCGTTTGTGATCGAGGCGCTGTTTGCCACGCTGACCAATGTGAACTTTGATAAGGATCGGCTGGTGGCGCTGATTTACGAAGCGGTGGCGATGCGGGCGGCGGCGCGGTGCGTCTATGAGCGCGCGGCGGGCGAGAGTGGGATTGCGGCGGTGCCGTTTGGCGGTGCGGCTGTCTGGATAGCGGCGGAGACGGTGGAGGAGTTGATTGCGCAGGGAAGGTCGGTGACGCTGCCGGCGCGGATTCTTTATGAGAGCAAGGAGATTGCGAATCTGCAGGAGCTGGTGCTGTACGGGATCAAGGGGGTAGCGGCGTATGCGGCGCATGCGCTGGCGCTGGGGGCTGGCGATCCCGAGTCGTTTGGGAAGATTCATGAGGCGTTGTGCTTCCTGACGCACGAGCACCCCAGCGTGGCGGAGTTGCTGGCGATGGCGCTGAGCGTGGGCGAGTTGAACTATCGCGTGCTGGAGGTGCTGGACAAGGCGCATACCGGGACGTTCGGAAATCCGCGGCCCACACGGGTGCGACTGGGCGCGCGCAAGGGAAAGGCGATTTTGGTTTCGGGGCATGACCTGCATGATCTGTATGCGCTGCTGGAGCAGACCAGGGGGACGGGGATCGAGGTGTATACGCATGGAGAGATGCTGCCGGCGCATGGGTATCCGAAGCTGAGGGCGTTTGCGCACCTGGCAGGGAACTATGGCGGGGCGTGGATGGACCAGGCGGCGGATTTTGCGGCGTTTCCGGGGGCGATCCTGATGACGTCGAACTGCATGCAGCAGCCGAAGGCTTCTTATGGGGAGCGGATTTTTACTTCGAGCGCGGTGAACTGGCCGGGGGTGCGGCATGTGGAGGGGAAAGAGTTTGGACCGGTGATTGAGGCAGCGCTCGCGGCGGAGGGATTTACGGAGGCTGGAGGGCGCGAGGAGATTATGGTGGGGTTTGGGCACCATGCGGTGCTGAGCGTCGCAGACAAGCTGGTGGAAGCGGTGAAGTCTGGCAAGCTGCGACACTTGTTTTTGATTGCGGGATGCGATGGAGCGCGGTCGGAGCGGAGTTACTACACGGAGCTGGCGAAGGCGGTGCCCGAAGACTGCGCGATTTTGACGCTGGCCTGCGGGAAGTACCGGTTCAACAAGCTGGCGTTTGGCGAGGTGGCGGGGCTGCCGCGGTTGATGGATATGGGGCAGTGCAACGATGCGTATTCGGCGGTGCAGGTGACGCTGGCGCTGGCGAAGGCGTTGGAGTGCGGGGTGAATGATCTGCCGCTGTCGCTGGTGCTGTCGTGGTATGAGCAGAAGGCGATTGCGGTGGTGCTGACGCTGCTGTGGCTGGGGGTGAAGAATATCCGGATTGGACCGACCCTGCCGGCGTTTTTGTCGCCGGGCGTGATGGCGCTGTTGCGGGAGCACTATAACTTGATGGCGATTGGGACGCCGAAGGAGGATTTGGCGGCAATGGTCCTGAGTCCTGCGAAGACGGGTCCTGCGCGGACGGCGGGAGTTTAATTAGCGGGGGTTGCTGTCGGTGGCGGTGCGCGTACGTCTATGCTGCATGCATCGGTTATGGGCGCTGCCGGGCGGAGGAGGTTCCGTATGACGAGGCTGGGTGCGTATTGTTGCGTGAGTGCGCTGGTGGCCGTGTGCGTTGGTGCGGCTGGAGCCCAGCAGTCCGCTCCAACGGATGGGAGCGGTGGGACGCAGGTGCAGCGTGGTGCCCATCTTCGAACCGGGAGCGTCGAATTCCTTTCGGATACGCAGGGCGTGAACTTTCAGCCGTACATGAAACTCCTTCTCAGCAAGATGGATGGGCAGTGGACGCCGCTGCTTCCCGCGGCGGCGCGTTTGAATCCTGGCGAGATGGTGATCCGCTTCACGATCCATCCCGATGGGACGATTGCGGCGATGCACCTGGATGAGTCCACGCACGATGTGGCGCTGGATCGGGCGGCGTGGGGAGCGATTACGGGGGTGGGGAATTTTCCGGCGTTGCCGAGTGCGTTTCATGGGCCGGATTTGGAGTTGCGGATTCACTTTGTGGTGAATCCGTAGGGGTCCTGCGCGGACGGCGAGAGTTGGGTTCGGTGGCTTGGGAACGTCCGCAAAAGCGCGTACGGATGGGGCACTTGGCAGAAGTGTCCCAGGGGCTAAAGCCCAGTGGTTGGAGGGGCGAGGATTGTCCGGGCTGAAGCCCGGACCTATCTCAGAGGCAAGGGCAAAGGCAAGGGCAAAGGCAAAGGCAAAGGCAAAGGCAAAGGCAAATACAGGGGTCTCTCCACTGCGCGCTTTGCGCTCCGGTCGAGATGACGAATGGTTGGGGTTAATCGAGGGGGATAGAGTGGTGGTGGAAAGAGGCAGATTCTTTCCCGTTCGACGGGCTCAGGGTGCGGGATGACAGCCAGAATGGTAAGGGCAACGGCAAAGGCTAGAAGCAGATTCCCAGAGGGAATGACAGAAAGAAATGCAAGGACAACGGCAACGACAGAAGCAGATCCCTGCGGGATGACAACCGGAAAAGCACCGGCAAGAGCAAGGGCTAGAAGCAGATTCTTAGAGGGAATGACAGAAAGAAATGCAAGAGCAACGACAGGAGCAGATCCCTGCGGGATTTCAGCCACAAAGGCAAGGGGAAGGGCAAAGGCTAGAAGCAGATTCCCAGAGGGAATGACAGAAAGAAATGCAAGGGCAACTGCAACTGCGAAAGGCTAGTGGTTGTAGTCGTCGGCGTGGGGGACTAGTTGTTGGTAGAGAGAGCGGGGTAGGTTGGTCTGCCAGTGGTGGGTGGTGCGGGCGAAGGTGATGAGTCCGAAAAAGAGGATGGCGAGGACGAAGATGACCGTGCGGGGTTGGAGGGCGCGGTTGTGCCAGCGGGCGTTGGAGAGGGCGAGGGATCGAGCGGCGGGGCTGGTTTCGGGGTTGGTGGGGAAGGCCGTCGGGATGTAGACGGGGTCCGCATGCGGCGGGAAGGCGAAGTTGAGGGCGTTTTCGGCTGGGCAGGAGGCGATGCAGCTGAGGCAGCCCGTGCACTCGGCTGAGCGGATGGTGATGAGCTGGGCGACGGGGAGGTGGGAGGGGCAGGCCTGGTTGCATTTGTTGCAGGCGGCGCAGGCGGCTTCGTCGCGGCGGATTTTGATCGGGCTGAGGAGGGAGACGAGGCCCATGAGGGCGCCGTAGGGGCAGAGGAATCGGCACCAGACGTTCTGGATCATGAGGGAGAGAAGCACGAGGGTGAGGATGACCGCGATGCCGGTGGTGCCCATGTGGCGGAAGAAGTTGAGCATCTTGACGTCGGCGATGATGCCGAAGGGGGCGAGAAGGAATTGCTGGAGGCCGTCGGCTGAGAGGGTGGCGACTACGTAGACGAAGAAGGCCAGGAGCAGATATTTGAGGCTGCGGAGAGGGATGTCGAGCCAGCGGGGGAGGATGAGGCTGCGGTGGAAGACCTTTTGGCCGAGGTGCCAGAGGTATTCCGATGCGGTGCCTACGGGGCATAGCCAGGAGCAGAAGGATTTTTTTAGCAGGAAGCTCGAGAGCAGGAAGATGACGAGGAGGATCATCGCTGCGGGATGGATCTTCGAGACGTGGTGGGTGATGAGGAAGTACTTGAGGTTCATAAGGCCCGCGATGGGGAGCCAGCCTTCTACGCCGGCTGGGCGGTCGATGTAGAAGCTGTGGCCGTTGGATTCGTAATAGCGGACCCAGAGAATGAACTCGAGGCCTAGCCAGGCGTTGAGGGCGAGGAAGGCGATCTGGACGGCGTGGCGGAGGGGCTGGGAGTGGTCGAGGAGGTGGCGGCGGATGAAGGGCTTTTTGGCGGGCGCGGTGACGGTGGGGGTTGCGGTGGGTCCGGGA
>JBEKFF010000233.1:0-5310 GCA_050013455.1 Acidobacteriaceae bacterium
TTGGTGATCTGGTCCTCGGCAGCCGAGACTGCTTCACGAATCCGACCCAGCCGGAAATATAGATTGGCGACACCGTCCTGCAGAACGCGCGAGTTCGGATCCGCATCAAGCGCCATCTTGTACTGCTCGATAGCCTGGGTGGCCACATCCTGCCGCCCCGACGCAACCGCCTGCTCCTCGTACAGCTTCGCAAGACCGTAGTGATAGTAGGAGTCAGCGTGATCAACGGGCTGCGTGGTCGCTGTGGACTGCGCACTCCCCGCAGCGGACTGCGCGCGTCCAAGAGTCGGCGCAGCGAGAGCGGCAAGGGCAAATGGTACGAAGGCTGCGCGGAGAATTCGGCTCATGAGAGGGTCCTGAGGTACCTGGTCTAAAAATAAGGTACCTGATCTTGAAGAAGATGCTGCCGCCTGGCAGTGTTCAACATCACTCGATCTACACCTTAGACGGTACATTACAGGGTTTGGATGCGATTGGACTAGTCCTGGAGCAAATTCGCCGCGCCAAAAATGCGCTATCCGTGCCGGAAATGACGGACCCCCGTGAACGCCATCGCGACCCCCAGACGGTCCGCCGCGGCAATCACCTCGGCATCCCGCACCGACCCGCCGGGCTGGATAATGGCAGTCGCGCCTGCATTTGCAATGGCTTCCACGCCATCCGGAAAGGGAAAGAACGCGTCCGAGGCCGCAACCGTCCCCGCCAGCGGAAGAGTTGCCTTCATCGCGCCAAACCGAGCCGCATCCACACGGCTCATCTGGCCTGCCCCTACACCGACGGTCTGCCCAAAACCCTCCTGCTGGCGCGCATACACGATCGCATTCGACTTCACATGCTTGCAGACCTTCCACGCAAACAGCAGACCAGCGATTTCCTCCTTGGTAGGCTGCCGCGACGTCGGATACGTGAGGGTGTCCGCGCCAACCAGCGCGCGATCTTCGTCCTGCAACAGAAAACCGCCAGAGATCTGCTTGACCACCCGTGCCGCCGACGGCGGAACTATCCGCAGCACGCGCAGATTCTTCTTCGCGCTGAGCGCAGACAGGGCCTCGGGCGTGAAGTCCGGCGCAACAATCGCCTCGACAAACAGCTTGGCCATCTCCACGGCCGCCGGCCCATCCACCACCCGGTTTACCCCGATGACCCCGCCAAACGCCGACACCGGATCAGCCTCCAGCGCGCGCACATACGCCTCCGCGACGGTCGCGCCCAGCGCCACGCCGCAAGGATTCGTATGCTTCACAATGATCACGGCAGGCTGTTCGAACTCGCTCGCCAGCGCCCAGCAAGCATCCAGGTCAACCAGGTTGTTGTAACTCAGCTCTTTTCCCTGCAGCTGCTGCGCATTCGCAATCCCGCTGCCCGACCCATCCGTGTACACGGCAGCCGCCTGGTGAGGATTTTCGCCGTAGCGCAGCGAGTTCTTCAGCCGTGCCGAAATCCTCAGCGTCGACGGCAACACCGCGCCCTCCGGCTTCTCGCCGCCAAACTCAGCCGGCAGCGCCTCCAGCGTAGTAGCAATCGCCGAGTCATACGCCGCCGTCGTCGCAAACGCCCCACGCGCCAGCCGCCATCGCGTCGCCAGACTCAGCCTGCCGCCATTGGCCTGCAACTCCTCCGCGAGCGCGGGATAATCCGCCGCATCCGACACCACCGCCACATCCGCAAAATTCTTCGCCGCCGACCGCAGCATCGACGGCCCACCAATATCTATATTCTCGATCAGCTCCGGAGTCGTCACACCCTCCCGCGCCGCCGTCTTCTCAAACGCATACAGGTTCACCACCACCATATCGATCGGCTTGATCCCATGTTCCGCCACAGCAGCCACATGCTCGGCAATATCCCGGCGATGCAGAATCCCGCCATGCACCCCCGGATGCAGCGTCTTCACGCGCCCATCCAGCATCTCGGGAAAGCCCGTCAGCTCGGCCACATCAAGAACCTTCAGCCCCGCATCGCGCAGCGCCTTAGCCGTCCCGCCAGTCGACACCAGCTCTACTCCAAGGCCCGCCAGCACACCTGCAAACTCCACCAGCCCGGTCTTATCCGTTACAGACAAAAGGGCACGTTTTACCGTCTTCAAATCACTCATATTCCTCATATTTTACGCTCCGGCCCTGTGGACTCACGACCCCGCGCGGCATCGCTCGCACACCCCAGCCAGTCACAGCCTGTCAGCAAGCTAAAATAGAGCGGTATGCATGATTTAGCGTTTGTGCGGGCGAATCTCCCGCTGGTAGAAGAAAAACTCCGCCTGCGTGGCGTAGACCCGGGCCTCCTCCAGGGATTTTCCGATCTCGACATAGCACGGCGTTCGGCCATCACCGAAGCCGAGACCCTCAAGGCCCAGCGTAATGCCCTCTCCGCGGAGTTCGGCCGCCTCAAGCGTGAAGGCGGCGACGTGGCCCTCGTCGCTGCACAAACTTCTTCGCTCAAAGACAAGACCGAGCAGCTCGAAGCCCGCGCCGCCGATGCCGACCTCCGTCTCCGCGAGCTACTCGAGTCCCTCCCCAACCTTCCCAGCGACGACGTCCCCGCCGGCACCTCCGAGCACGACAACGTCGTCCAGAAGACCTGGGGCGAAATCCCCACCTTCGACTTCCCTGCCAAGCCCCACTGGGAGATCGGCGAACAGCTCGGCATCCTCGACTTCGAGCGCGCCGCCAAGATCTCCGGCGCCCGCTTCGTCCTGCAGCTCGGCTCCGGCGCCCGCCTCGAGCGCGCCCTCGCCAACTTCATGCTCGACCTCCACACCCGCGAGCACGGCTACGTCGAAGTCCTCCCTCCCAGCCTCGTCAACTCCCGCAGCCTCTTCGGCACTGGCCAGCTCCCCAAATTCGCCGAAGACCTCTTCCACGCCGACGACAAGGGCGCCTACGTCCCCGGCCAATTGCAGGACAGCGACCACTGGCTCATCCCCACCGCCGAAGTCCCTGTCACCAACATCTTCCGCGACGAAATCATCGACCTCACCACCGGCTCCATCTCCTTCACGGCCTACACCTCCTGCTACCGTTCCGAAGCCGGCTCGCACGGCAAGGACACCCGCGGCATGATCCGTCAGCACCAGTTCCAGAAGGTCGAGCTGGTCAAGTTCACCCGCCCCGAAGACTCAACCGCCGAGCACGAAGCCCTCACCCACCACGCCGAAACCGTCCTCGAGCGCCTCGGACTTCCCTACCGCCGCATGCTCCTCTGCACCGGCGACATGGGCTTCAGCGCCGCCAAGACCTACGACCTCGAAGTCTGGCTTCCAGGCCAGCAAACCTACCGCGAAATCTCCTCCTGCTCCAACTTCGAAAGCTTCCAGGCCCGCCGCGCCAACATAAAATTTAAGCCTGAAGGCGCCAAGAAATCCGAGTTCGTCCACACCCTCAACGGCAGTGCCCTCGCAGTCGGCCGCACCTATCTCGCCGTCCTCGAAAACTACCAGCAGGCCGACGGCTCCGTCCGCATCCCCGATGCCCTCCAGCCGTACATGAACGGCGAAAACGTCATCAAAAAACAATCCTTCGGACGTGCGCTATGAAGACGCTGAAGGGCTACATCTTCTGGACCTACGAGCGCGGCAGCTTTCACTACGACGTGATGGTCACGCTCATCCTGCTCTTCCTCTTCGTCTCCCCGCGCTTCATCGACTTCCAGGACAAACCCGTTCCCGAAATCCCCATGCAGAAGAGCGAGGTCCTCGTGAAGTCCGCGCGCAGCGCCAGCGGCGAAGCAGAGTTCGTCTACGAGGTTCGCGTCGACGACCTGCATGGAGCAAAGACGGACGCCGACATTCGCGAGGCAATTCTCAAGGTCGTCGAGCCAATCGCCGGCGCGGTCACCCTCGAGAAGTACACCCCGGTATCGGACCCCAAGGGCCACGTCATCGCCTACGACGCAACCATCGTTCACTAGCGCGTTACCCCACAGGCCACGTTTTCAAAAATCCCCATCAAAATAATCAGCTTGTGCAGGAGTTCGATTCGATGAAGCACCGTACCCTTTTCGTCGCCGCTCTCACCCTCGCCGCCGCCGGCAACGCGTATTCCCAGGCACCTTCGCCCCAGCTCACCTTCGTTCTTAAGCAGCTCGACACCGCCAGCGCCAAATTCCAACGCGCCACCGCCGACTTCCAGTGGGACTACTACGAGAAGGTCGTCCACGACACCAGCACGCAAAAGGGCTCCATCTATTTCGAACGCGAGAAGGGTTCCACCGATATGGGCGCAGTCCTCGTCGATCTCAACGCCGGCCCAAAATCCAAGCCCATCAAGGTCATTCAGTATCAGGGCGGCCTCGTACAGATATTCGATCCCGGCGTCGACCAGATCACCGTCCTTCATGAAGCCGGCAATCAAGCCGAAATCGAAAGCTTCCTCACCCTCGGTTTCGGAGGCAGCGGCACCGACCTGGCACGCGCCTGGAACATCACCGATCAAGGCCCTGAAACCCTCACCGACAACGGCCAGCCCATCAAGGTTGAGAAGCTGGACCTCGTAGGCAAAGACGCCGACGCCCGCAAGAACTTCACCCACATCACCATCTGGGTCGACCCCGCCCGCGCCGTCTCACTCAAGCAGATCTTCTACACCTCCAGCGGCGACTACCGCACCGCCACCTACTCCGCCATCAAGGTCAACGGCAACGTCCACAAGGACCAGTTCGCGATCAAGAAAGACAAGAACACCACCACCATCAATCACTAGCCGGCGAACGCAACCCCAGCGCGAAGGCAGCGAGTACGATCACCACCGGAAAGCACTCCAGCGTATACCGCGGCTCGGAGTTATCCAGCGTCAGCAGCAACACGCAGCGCAACGCAACAAACCCCAGCATGGCATACGCAACCGCCCCTCGCCCGTCCCATCCGCGCCTGCGCCATCTCGCGAATCCCACCACCGCCAGCGCAAGATACCCAGCATTCACCAGCGCATACGCAACCTCCTCCGCAGACTCCATCGGATGAGCCCCTACCGCCCACCAGTCCACCGGCATCGTCGTCAACTCAAATCGCGGCCGAAGCCACATGTCCGCCTCCCGCGCCATCGGCAGCACCACGTAATACCGCAGCGGATGATCCCCAATCCTCTCCTTGGCAATCTGCGCAAACGCCGCATCAAACTCCGGCGTCGCCGACAACCCCTTGTTGTACCGCTCAAACAGAGCCCACGTCTGCTCCCGCTGCTGCGCATTATCGAACGCCCGCGCCGGCAGATCGCCCACCCTCATCCGCGTGTCATCGTAGTTCCAGTAGATGTCGTACGTAGCCTTGTAATCGACGGCCCAGGTCCGAAACCAACGCTGAAAACCCAACGGCAC
>JBEKFF010000234.1:0-5264 GCA_050013455.1 Acidobacteriaceae bacterium
AAACCTCGCGAGGACGGCCTGCTCCCGACAATCGCCTTTCAAAGAGTGTTCATAAGTTGCTCCGGCGGTTACGTGTCGCTCGACCCGTGGGGAAATTAGCAGGGAGGCCGGTCTGCGTCTATACGGGACCGGTTGAAATATCGCTAATCTGGAAGTCGCGAATCACCAGATAGGTCCCACATTGTCGGCTTAACCGGTCAATCTCTGCCCGTTCTCATGCGGTGCGGAGTTTGCGTGCTTCGCTGAGGATCTTTGTGAGACGGTTTGAGAGCCGGTCGAGGCAAGTACGCGAAGGACCTTTTGGCAGCGGGCGGCGGAACATCTCCAGCACATGCTGAGCGGCGAGTAACGAATCGATCACACCGTCGATGCCGGCACGCAGTTGGGGAGATGACGGCGTTGGTTGCGGTATCAGATACTTCGGGTTGGAACGAGCCTGATGGAACTCGCGCTGGAGATCGGTCAGCGCCACGTCCACATAGCGCATGGTCATCTCAGGGTCAGTGTGGCCGAGTAGTTTCATCAGCACGGGGAAGCTGACACCGGCACGAAGCATTTCCGTGGCGTATGTGTGCCTAAATTGGTGCGGGACGATTAGGGTGGAGAGGCCGAGTGAAAAGCAGACCTGGTGCAAGTAATCGCGCAGTTGGCGAACGAGCGCATTCTTGCTGCTTGGACGGGCCAGTAGTCGTCCATCGGCACGCAGCGGATCGAGAGAACGAAAGAATCGAAGCCGTTGGACGAGTTCACCCACGGAAGCGTCTATGGGGATCATGCGTTCGGTTTTGAGCTTGCCGAGGGGGACATGAATCGCCCATTCGTCGGGCGCGAAAGCCCGAAGGCAATCGTAGGATAGGTCGGCACACTCACCGATGCGCATGCCGGTGTGTCGGAGCAGCAGGAAGACGTTTCCGCCCAGGTCGTTGCGCCGCAAGAACTCCTGCTGCAGTGTCTGATCCTGTTCTGCGGTGAGCGGCCGTGGGAGTCTCTGCGGTGTGCGCGGGATGTCTTCGCGGCGAATGAGGCGCGCAAGTTCAAAAATCTGGTTCGACCATGCCAGTTCGTTGAAGACGCATCGGAGAGCGATAAGCCGGCCGATACAGGTCCCGGTCGCCAGTGGCGGCTTCTGCGAACGCATGCGGGACATCCAGCCCAGGATGTGGGGATCACGGCGAAGTTGGTCCAGGTGCGTGACCTCGGGGTAAGCTGCGGCGAGATAGCAGAGGAAGTTGCGCACTGTTGCGTCGTAGCTTCGAGCGCTTCCTGGACTGAGCGCAGTACAGAGGGAAGCGACAGCTCGCTCGAAGACGCGAAGCAGGGGATGTTTAACCCGAGGACGGCGCGGGCGGCTCATGATGGGTTCCTGGGAAGGGGGCGGATGCACTGTGCCACCGCGCGGACATACTGAAGGTAGACATCCTGCGGTGTGACCTGCACATAGCGCAACGTCGTTTCGATGTCAGCATGTCCCATCAACTTCATCAGAGCCGGAAGGCTCATGCCGGCGCGTACCATATCCGACGCGAATGTGTGACGAAACCGGTGCGGGTTGGCAAGTTGTATGCCGGTGGTCTGGCGATGGTATCGGAACAGGGAGCGCAATCCGGCAGGAGTCATGCGTGTTCCGTGTGCGGGTCCTTTCAGCACGACGAAAAGCGCGGCAGAACATGGGTTGGGCCGCTCCATGCGCAGATAGTGATCGATCAGCTGAGTGGTTTCCGGCGCCAAGGGGAGAAAGCGAAGCTTGCTGCCCTTGCCACGAACGCGCAACTGGGCTTCTGAAAGCAACACATCTTCCGGATTCAGAGCTAATACTTCAGCGGAGCGAAGCCCGTGCATGAGCATCAGGCCCACGATGGCCAGGTCGCGCGCGGTATGGAAGCTGGCCCAGAAGCGCGCCACTTCATCAACTGAAAGCGGCACGATGTTGAGCCTGGGCTGCTTCACGCGCAATCTGCTGATCGCCACGCGAGGACGGCCAAGGCCCAGCGGCTTGCGCTGCAGAAAAGTCTGTTGAAACCCGTGAGCGACCTGGGAGGGAGCGTCCGGGAACGCGCTGCGAAGGGCACGATCGACATCGGCAAGACGCTGGTTGATGCTCGCTGCGGTAGGTCGTGGTTGAAGGTTGGACTGGAATCGCAGGTAGTCCAGCAGGGTCGATTCGGTAAGGTCTGCCACCGTTATCTCACTGGTGTGATGAATGCTCTCCCACCAGCGAACGAAGTGCAGCAAGTTGTAAGCGTAGATGCGCAGGCTCGTGTTCGCCAGGCGGCGAACGTGCTCCCGATCCAGATAACTGTTAATCCACTCGACTCCCTGTCCGGTGTTCTGCTCGACCACATGAAACGGGCTGCATGAACTGGCTGCGTTCTTCTGGGAGATCACCTGAAACTTCATGACTGAGCTGCCTCCACCAGAGACTGGAACTGGCTTGTGTTGCCGCCCTGTGTAAAGAAGGAGTTGGGGTCATGGCCCTGGGGCAGGAGGACACGGCGAGTGGCAATACACTTCGCCTCAAGACGATGGGCCAACTGCTCGGCGGCTTGCTGGCCGCTCTGGTTGTCATCGACATCGAAGGTGAGATAGACGGTGCGCGGGCCTTCGCATAGCTCGAGAAACTGGTCCGTGTTGAGATGGGTTCCCAACGAACAGGTAGCGTTGTGAAAGCCCGCCTGCCGCAACACGGCATAGTCGAACAATCCCTCGACAAGAATCACCTCTGGGCAGTGCCGGACCTTCTCCCATGCATATAAGCCGCCCTTGGTGCCGGGCAGGAAACGATGAGCGAAGGCGGCGCCGATGCTGCGGCCGTAGAGGTTGATGATGTGCTCGCCCTGGCGTAACGGAAAAACGATGCGCTGGTAGAAAGCATCAGCTCCCTGCGCGGTGAGCAGGCCCACTTGCCGCAGGAAGTTGAAGGAGTAACCCTGTGCCGTAAGATGGCGGCGCAGGCATCCACCGGGAGCGTAGCCGATCTCAAGTTCCTTGATCAGGATCGGATCTTCGAGACCACGCTTGTTGAGATAACTGAGTGCCTCGGGGTAGCGATCGAGTTGCTGCTGATAGAAAGCAGCAGCCTGCTCAAGCACGGAGGCAGAGTTGGCTTCTGGACAGGTCTGTGGATCCAGGCAGGTGAGGCTCTGGTGGAACGACAGCTGGCGGGATAACTGGACGAAGCGAATCAGATCGCCGCCCTGGCCGCAGCCGTGGCAGTAGAAAACATCCTTGCGCGTGTTGACATAGAACGAGGGCCGGGTCTCTTCGTGCAATGGACAGAGTCCGACGATCTCGGATCGGCCCGCAGGATGACCAGTCCAGTTATGTTGCTGCAGATAGTCCAGAAGCGGCATCCGCCGCTTGAGTATTACTACGTCTTCGCCCACGGTGCCTTTTTCGCCTCCGGAACTCAGCGTAGGAGCGGCAGGACGGCAGTCCAAGGCAAGGATGGTGGGTGAAGGGTTTTTTCTCAGAGACGCAAAGGCCAGAGGTTTTGCAAAGCCGGAGTTATCCAGGACAATGGCCCAGCTTCGTCAAGAACCTGACGGCCGCGAACCAGCCAATGAGCTACACGGGTGACGGTCTGGCGGAGAAAGGAAAGCGCCGGCTGAAGACAATCGAGGCCGCTCGACCAGCGCCGGACGGTTGACGGATCGGGCAAGCGGTCAGGATCCATGAGCTTCGGGGACGCCTTCTCCCAAGAACAGTGCTCCGCAAAGTGCTGCCACAATGCCTGGCAGCGCGCAAGCAGACTGAAATGCGTGTAGGGAAGAGAGAACACAGGAAGGAAAGTAAAGGTGGTCCCGCAATCGGCGCAGCGGCCGCGATGGATCCAAATCCAGTCATGGTGCTCGTCGTGAGCCTGCTTGCGGCGGCGGCCATGACCGACAATCGAATCTCGTTTACATATCGGGCACTGGCGTAGAATGATCCCGTCGCAGTCGTCCGCCCAGCCGGTTGCAAGCTTCGACAGCGGGACGGAGACTGGGATAAAGAGGATCGTACCTCACAGGGGTTCCGCATCTGGCTTCGACCCGCCAAGATCATCACCGGAAGCGGAACCCCGCCTCCTGATGAAAAATCCAACTGAAAGAAAATATAGCCTCGTATCTACGCCTTCACGCCCGGGTCTAAGAATTTTGGCCGGTTAATTACGGCATGGCGACCGTGATCGGAAGCCGCCTCGGCGTTCCCCTTGGCTGGCCGACTCCTCGGAGGCTTTATTTGCCTAAACATTCTCCCGGTTTGCAGATTAATTCGCTTGAAAGTTGCACAATCGATTCATGGCCGCCAAATCACCACATTTCCGCTACTCCCCTCCGGCGTTTCAATCTGTCAGGGATGTCCCCGGTCCGTACCGCGACGATTTACCCCACCCCTCCCCCACTTTCGTCCCACGCCTATGAAAACAATGACGTTATGTCAATAAAACCTAAAAGGACCTGCGAAAACAAACAACTTACGTATCGGAGTTCGTCGGAAATTACCCATTTTCGCCGCATCGTTCACTGGTTCATTTGCCCCGCGAAATGAACCCACTGTTCACCTGCCGCATCTGAAATAGCTGTAGACTGAATTCACATCGCTCCGTCTCTATCCGGACCGGAGCCGCCCTTCCCCGAGGAGGAAATCATGCCCAAGAATCTACTCGAACAGTTGCGCAATTACACTGTGGTCGTTGCCGACACCGGCGACATTGAGGCGATGGAGAAGTTCCGCCCCCAGGATGCCACCACCAACCCCTCCCTCATCACCGCCGCCGCGCAATTGCCGCAATATCAGCCGATTGTCGACAGCGTGCTCGTTGAAGCCCGCAACGAACTGGGCGAAGGCGCAACCGATCCGGCCGTGGCCAACCTTGCCTTCCAGCGCCTCGCCATCGCCTTCGGCAAGAAGATTCTCGCCATCGTGCCCGGCCGTGTCTCCACTGAAGTCGACGCGCGCCTGTCCTACAACACCCAGGCCACCATCGCCCAGGCCCGCGCCATCATTGCGCAATACGACCACGCCGGCATCGGCCGCAACCGCATTCTCGTCAAGATTGCCTCCACATGGGAAGGCATCAAGGCGGCCGAGGTCCTGGAGCAGGAAGGCATTCACTGCAACCTCACCTTGCTCTTTGGATTGCACCAGGCCATCGCCTGCGCCGAGGCCGGCGTCACGCTCATCTCGCCCTTCGTTGGCCGCATCCTCGACTGGTACAAGAAGGACACGGGCAAGGACTACCACGGCGCCGAAGACCCAGGCGTCCAGTCAGTCACGCGGAT
>JBEKFF010000235.1:0-5263 GCA_050013455.1 Acidobacteriaceae bacterium
TGCGTCACCAGGTCTCTCAAACTCGCACTCCCATCCAGCAGCAAACCACCACCAGCAGCCGGTAACGGCAAGTTCCGCCCGGTGTCGAACTCGTCCTCCAACTCACCCACAACCTGCTCCAGCACATCCTCAGCCGTAATCAACCCCAGCGTCGATCCGAACTCATCCACCACGATCGCAATCTGCCGCCGCCGGTCCTTGAACTCCTGCAGCAACTCCACGGCCAGCTTGGTCTCCGGGACCACCAGCACATCCCGCATCACTTGCCGCAGCGTAATCCCCGACGCGCCACGATTGCCCAGCCCCTGCGCGATGCTGCGAAAGTGAATCAGCCGCGCAACATCCTTCGAGTAAGCCACACCGATGATGTGGTCTCGCCCCTTCTCCGCGTCATACACCGGGATACGCGAGTGCTGCTCATCCACGATCCGAGCGCTAGCCTGCTCCAGCGACATATCCGCCGGCAGCGAGAAGATCTTCCCGCGCGGCGTCATGATCTCGCTCACCACCACCTGGTTGAGCTCGATCGCCCGATGAATCATCTGCTCCTGAAACGGCGGCAGCAGCCCCATCCGCCGCGTCGCCGTCGCCAGCATCTTCAGCTCTTCCGGCGAGTGCACCGAACTCTCTCCACTCAGCGGCGCATGAAACATCCTCAGCACCACGGTCGCCGACGCATTCATCATCTCCACCGCCGGCCGCGTCATCCGTATAAACACATCCATCGGCCCCGCAACTGCCAGCGCGATCCGCTCCGCCCTCTGCAGTGCCAGCGACTTCGGCACCAGCTCTCCCAGCAGCACCTCAAAGTAAGTAATGATCGCGAACGCCAGCACCACCGCAGCGGAATGCGCATACAGCAAAGCATGCGCCTGCACGCCCGGCAGCCGGCTCAGAAAGCCCACATGCGTCAATCCGTGAAGGATCGCATCCGCCAGCGCAGGCTCGCCGAGGCCGCCCAGCGCCAAGCTAGACAGCGTCACGCCAAACTGCACCGCCGGCAAAAACTCATTGAGATTGTGTTTGAGTCGGAGCGCCGTTCGTGCGCCGGGACGGTTCTGCGCAATCAGCTGCTCGATCCGCGTCTCCCGCACGCTGACCAGCGCAAACTCCGCAGCCACAAAGAAGCTGTTCGCCAGGATGAAGAAGGCGATCAGGCTTCCGTGAACAAGACTCCATTCCAGCATCGTTGGCCTAAAGTCTACACCGGACGCAGCAACGGCCCGCGGAGTCTAATCGCTCAGCGGGCCGTACACTCTGCAACCTCGTAAAACTCTTACACAAGAACGCGCTTGAGCGTCTCGTCGATCGTGTCCTTGGGAACGAACCCAACGATCTGCTCGGCGACTTTGCCGCCCTTGAAGACCAGCAGCGCTGGAATTCCACGAATGCCATAACGGCCAGGTGTCATATTGTTCTTATCGACGTCCATCTTCATGACCTTCAGCTTGCCGTCATACTGCTCGGCAACTGCGTCAACGACCGGAGCCAGCGCACGACAGGGTCCGCACCACGCCGCCCAGAAATCAACGAGAACCGGAGTATCCGACTGCAAAACCCTCTGCTCGAACTCCGCGTCGGTTACTTCAGACACAAACTGACCTGCCATATGACTCATCTCCTTGGGTTTGCGCACCGTTCGGCTGTCCACACTATTTGCCGTCTGTCAAACCCACTCCATCATAGATGCCCGACGGTGGAAAACGATGCGCCGACTCTACAGAACAGTTCGCTCAACGCCCACGCCGATCCGCAAGGGCAATAGTTCCACATCGGGACCAACCAGCCCCTGAATACGAGTCTCAGCCTCCAGCACGGTCGTCCCTTCAGCCAGAAACACCAGCACCGACGGTCCCGCTCCGCTCAGCGCAACCCCCGCAACCTCCGGCTCGTCCATCAGCGGAAGCAGTCTCTCCAGCAGCGGACACGCCTCTGACCGATACGGCTGATGCATCCTGTCCTGCATCGCTACGTTCAGCAGATCGAGTCGCCCCTGCGCAAACGCCGCCACTAGCAACGACGCCCTCTGCACATTGAAGATCGCGTCCGCCTTGGAATAACTTTCCGGCAGCAATGCCCTCGCCTGCTTCGTCGCGAGACTGGTTGGCTGAACCGCCAAAAGCAGCTCCCAACTTCCGGTCTTCTCGACATCCACTCCGAAGCTGGCAATCTTTACCGACTCGCCATCCTGGGCCGAAACCGTAAAACCTCCATACCAGCAAGCCGCCACGTTGTCTGGATGCCCTTCCCTGCGACTAGCCTCGGCCACAATCCCCTCGTCGCCCAGGTGAAGCCCGCCGAATTGGTCCGCCAACGCCACGCCTGCCAGCAGAGCCGCCGCACTCGATCCACACCCCATGCCCAGCGGAATCTCATTGTGCAGCTTCAAGTGCAACGGCAGTTCCCTGCTTCCTACCCGCTGCAGGACATCACGGTACGTATCCAAAATGAGATTGTGCTCCAGCGCCCCGCACAGCGCAGCATCACGTCCCGTGGCCTCGATCCGAAAGGCCGCCGCAGCTCTGGCTTCAATCGTCAATCGCATCGACAGTGCCAGGCCAACCGCGTCGAAACCCGGCCCCAGGTTCGCCGACGTCGCCGGTAGACTCAACCGCAGCCCGCGCACCTCCTTCGCATCACTCACGCGGGCATCGCCGATCTAGCCTGCGACTCAATTGCCCGCAGCACCGCATCGGCATCTGCATCAAGAACAATCGGCGCATGACGTAAGCCGGTGACCTGTGCACGTTCCTCCGCGCTTCCCATCTCGGCCTCCGTCAGCAACTCGCCCAGATGATATTTGATCGTGTACTCCGAATCCTTCAGCGTGTGTCCCGTGAGCAGAAGGACAGCAGTTTCTTCCTTCCCAACCCGCCCATCGGCCACCAGCTTCTTCAGTCCCGCGAGCGTCACAGCGGAAGCCGGCTCACACCCAATTCCCTCGGCACCAATCTCGGCCTTCGCCAGCGCAATCTCCCTCTCACTCACCTGCTCGCACCAACCGCCAGTCGACACCAGAATCCGCACTGCCTTCTTCCACGACGCCGGATTACCAATCTGAATAGCCGAAGCCCGCGTGTTGGCCGTGACCGGCTCAAGCGAAGCTCCGCCGTTCGCCCGCATGCTCTGGTACAGAGGATTCGCTCCCTCCGCCTGGATCACACTGATCTTCGGCACCCGGTGAATGAACCCGAGATGCATCATCTCCGCAAAGCCCTTACCCAGCGCCGAGCAATTCGCCAAATTCCCACCCGGCACGATCAGGTGATGCGGCACCTGCCACTCGCACTGCTCCAATATCTCGAAAGCCGGCGTCTTCTGCCCCTCCAGCCGATACGGATTTACCGAGTTCAGCAGGTACACCGGCGCCCGCTGCACAATCTCGCCCAACACCCGCACGCAGCCATCGAAGTCCGTCCGCAGCTGGAGCGTCGTCGACCCATAATCCATCGCCTGCGACAGCTTGCCCCACGCAATCTTTCCCTCGGGAATCAGCACCATGCTGCGCAGCCCAGCCCGCGCCGCATACGCAGCCATCGCCGCCGACGTATTCCCCGTCGAAGCACACGCCACCCACTCAAACCCGCTCGCCACCGCAACCGACAGCGCCGCCGTCATCCCGGTATCCTTGAACGACCCGGTCGGATTCATCCCCTGGTGCTTGGCCAGCAGCCAGTTCAGTCCCAGCGCGGCAGCCGACTTCGGCATCTCGTAAAGCGGCGTATTGCCTTCCCGCAGCGTCACGACACGGTCGTACTCAACAATCGGCAGCAGATCACGGAATCTCCACACACCGCTCTGGTCAATGCCCATCGTCGACGTCCGACGCTCCTGCCAGAGGTATCGCAGCGCGCTCGGATTTGGCCGATTCTTTGGCACCGGCCGGCTCGCCGAATAGCTCGCCTCCACGCCCCCACTCTCCGGCGCGCCCTCGCTCCACGGATACTCGACCTCGAACAGGTCGTCGCACGTGCGGCATCTAAAGTTGCTCTTAGCTTCCCGGGCGGCGATCCTTTCGCCGCATCCGGTGCATCGAAGGACATGTGATGAAGAATTCATGCTTTTCCCTAGGGTACCGTAAAGCGCTCTCAGCCTGCGCTGTGTCTGCCCTCTCCTCCCTATTTCTTATCGTGATATTCGCAGGTCCGCTGGCCGCCCCTGCGCAATCCCCCAAAGAGCTTCACATCGCCGCCGCCGCCGATCTGCAGCCCGTCCTCCCAACCCTCGCCGCCCAGTACGAACAGGCTACAGGCGTCCATATCATTCCCTCCTTTGGCTCATCGGCAACTCTTGCCCAACAGATCACCAACGGCGATCCGCAGGACCTCTTCCTCTCCGCCGACTACGTTCATCCCGAGCAACTGGTCGCCGCAAACCTAACCAGCAGCCGCATCCCAGTCCCCTACGCTCATGGTGTCCTCGTCCTCTGGGCGCGTAAGGATTCCCCTGCCCAACCCCTCACCCTCGATGCCCTCACCAGCCCCAAAGTTCAGAAGATCGCCATCGCCAACGGCCTGCATGCTCCCTACGGCTTTGCCGCCGACAAGGCCCTGGCAAGCCTCGGCCTCACCGACAAGGTCGCCAGCAAACTCGTCGTCGCTGAAAACATCGCCCAGACTGCCCAGTTCGCCGAGTCAGGCAATGCCCAGGTCGGCCTGATCTCCCTCACGATCGCAAGCTCTCCTCACTTCCGCGACCTCGGCACCTTCGTCCGCTTCCCGCCCCAGAGCTACCCCGAGATCCGTCAGTGCGCCGTCATCCTCAAGTCCTCCAAGAACCAGGAGGAAGCTCAGAAGTTTCTCGACTGGCTCACCAGCAGCAAGATTCAAGAGAGCCTGACAAAGTTCGGTCTTGACCCCACCAACTAGCCCGTGCGCTACACCCAATTGCAACCTACCAGCTAGACTGGCACCACCATGGACTTTGCCGCTCTCGGCCTGACGCTTCGTCTAGCCAGCCTCACAACGATCTTCCTGCTGCTAGTGGCGACGCCTCTGGCTGCGTGGATCGCAGGTGGCAGCAGCGTGGCGCGCCGGATCGTCCAGGCAGCTGTCGCACTTCCTTTGGTGCTCCCGCCGACCGTGCTCGGCTTCTATCTCCTCGTCGGTCTCGGCCCCACAACTGCTCTCGGCCGCGCCCTCATCACCCTCATTGGACACCCGCTCGCCTTCACCTTCTCGGGTCTCCTCATCGGCTCCATGATCTACAGTCTGCCCTTTGCCGTGCAGCCGCTCGTCGTTGCCTTCACTTCCATCGACCGCCC
>JBEKFF010000236.1:0-5248 GCA_050013455.1 Acidobacteriaceae bacterium
AGCAGCCATTAGTTGTTGCTCCCTTCGCCAAGCTTGTGAGCAAAACCCTCAACCAATAAGCGATCCGTCTCCGCGGTAACGACGAGTTTGCGGGCGGCCTGCTCGATGGCCAACTCTGCGGCGTACTTCTGAATCTCGCGGCGCGCAAGGACGGTTGCGCTTTGAATCTCAGCGTCTGCAGCGGCCAGAATCTTGTTCTTCTCGTCTTCCACGCTGGCCAGAATCCGCTGTTCGTCGCGTGCGGAATCCGCCTCAGCCTGGGCGCGCATCGCGGCAATCTGATCGTCCAGTTTGGCGAGCCGATCTTCCACCGAACTCAGTCGGGCCGTGGCTTCTTCGGTTGCGGTGCGCGCATCCACCAGATGCTTCTGGATTGCCGTGCTGCGGTTGCGGAAGGTCTTTGGAAGGACCTTCAACAACCCATACCCAATGCCGCCAAACAGAATCACAATGTTGAAGAGGGTGAAGACATTCGCAGCCGTCTCCGGCTTCATGCCCAACAGGGCACCGATCTTCACCACGGGCGCGGACATCCGGTACTGGTCTGTCTCGCTCAGGACGGTCTGGTGCCCGTTCGCGGGATTCGATGCGGCCGGTGCAGCGCTTTGCGCGTGGATGGGTTGAGCGATGGACAGCACGAAAACCAATCCTGCTGTAACGATCAGCGACTGAAGCGAGGGGGCAGTGAACTTACGGGAGATCATGATGGGCGCGCCTCCGAGAGCTTGGTTCCAGCTGGAAGCACGGCACGCAAGATCTGCTCGCTGAGCTGCGCGGTCGACTCTTCAATCTGCTTGCGCGCGCCGGCGGACATCCCCTCGATCTCCTGCCGCGCTGCCTTCACGCGAGCCTGCGCCGCATCGCGGGCACTCTTCACGGCTTGATCACGGTCCGCCTGCCACTGTTGTACCTTGCGCTCGCGTGCGGCCATCATCTCGCTGCGCGCAGCACGCAGCTTCTCCTCATAGACGGTGGCCTCGGCCTCAGCCGCGGAAATCGCGCTACGCGCTCTTTCGACGGCGCCTGTGGTCCGCGCGCGACGCTCGGCCAGGGTCTTGTCCAGCGGTCTGCGCACCAAGGGTCCGTACGCCGCCACCAGCAGAAGAAAAAAGACCATGGTCGGCACAGAGCCGAGCACGAGACCACCAAGTTGATGCAAAATTTCCATGAGATTCTAGGGTTCTTCAGGAGGGGGTAAAGGCTCGTCGCTTCCAGGAGCAAATCAAGCCCTGTTGTCTACTGCCGAGCGCCGCTCAAGCATTCCTATTTTTCAATTCGCTTCCCTTCATTTGTAGCAAAGCTGGGAGTTGGAAGTCAAAGAATGAACGCGTTATCGAAGCAATTCTGGAAGATTCTTCCGGGAGACACGATAATCGCTTTTTTCGCTCGATTTCTCATTAATTTCTTCTCTCATTGTGCGTGTCGGGAGTAGGATGTTCTTACCACCCTGAGACCCATTCCGGGTCATGCAGGCCGCGTGAAACGGGACACCACCTCCGCTCCCGATCAGGCGGCCTGTACTTGTTTACGGGGCTAATCATGAACCGATTCGAGTGGCTTCACCTGGCGGTGCTGATAACGTCTGTAGCGGTCTAACAGGGAGCATGGCCCAACGGCATTGAGATACACCAGATTTCCCTCGAACCGCTGTCCTGTGATCGTTGCTCCTCGCTCCAGAGCGGCAAGGATTCGACCCTCAGCCTGGGGAATGCGAAATTCCACTGATTCGAGCGGATCGGCTGTCAATGCTGCGTCGATGGCATGCAGAAGATCTTCCAAGCCGTCGCCCGTGAGAGCCGAAACGGCAATCGTCTCGTTGCCTTGAGAGCCCGGACGAATATCTGATCCCGCGGGTAACAAATCGATCTTATTCAGGACTTGCAGCGTGGGTTTGTCCATCACGCCGAGCTCCGTCAGGACGGCCTCCACCTGTGCTCGCTGCTCGTCCAACGTGGGGCTGGCAGCATCGCGCACGTGCAGCAAGAGTTCGGCGCGCTCGACCTCTTCCAGCGTGGCGCGGAAGCTGGTTACAAGAGCGTGCGGAAGGTTTCGGATGAATCCCACGGTATCTGAAAGCAACACTTTGCGTCGCGAAGGAAGGGTCAACTGGCGCAGTTTGGGGTCGAGCGTGGCGAACATTCGCTCCGAGGCAAGGACTTCTCCGCCGGTCAACGAGTTGAACAGCGTGGATTTGCCGGCATTGGTGTATCCAACCAGAGCCACGGTCGGCACCGGGACGGCCTCGCGCCTGCCGCGCTGCTGACGCCGAATGCGCCTGACGGCTTCCAAGTGCTGCTTGATGCGATCGAGGCGGGAATTGATCTTGCGGCGATCGGTTTCGAGTTGAGTTTCGCCGGGGCCGCGCGTTCCAATGCCGCCGCCGGTCTGCGACATGGTCTTGCCGCGGCCTGCAAGTCGAGGTAGTTGATATTCAAGCTGGGCCAACTCCACCTGCAGTTGGCCCTCCCGCGTGCGAGCGTGGCGGGCAAAGATGTCGAGAATGAGCTGGGTGCGGTCGATGACCGTGCAAGGCAATCGCGCTTCGACGTTGCGGGCCTGGGACGGGGTCAGATCGTGATCGAAGAGGACCAGACTCGCGCCGGTGGACGCGACGGTCGCGATGATCTCCTCGAGCTTTCCTCCGCCTACCAGGGTGGCCGGATCGGGCCGGCCGCGACGCTGGATCAGGACTGCTGCGATGGTTGCGCCGGCAGACCTGGCTAGCTCTTGAAACTCGGCTAGCGATGCGTCGAAGTCCAGGTCGACTGGAGGCTCAGGAGCCGGTGGTGGAGTTTCGCGCAAGTCGTCGAGGTGATTGGAAGGATCACGCTCCGAAATTGCGGCAGCAGCGCGCGCTTGCTGCGCTACGCTCGAAGGGCGAAAGCGGTCCGAGGTAAACTCGACAGCAACCAGAACGGCGCTTTCGCGCGAAGTTCGCTGCCGCGAGCGCAGAAGGTCGCGCTCGACCGCTTCGCGATTCGTTCTCGCCTTGGATACTGGCTTATTGGGCACGTTGCCTTGGTACTCTCGCGAGCAGAGGTCGCCTGGAAGCGGCCGATCGACTAGCTATTGGCTGTTCCCGTGGCTGGCTGAGGAGTCTCTGCGTGAGTTGTCGCAACAGGACGAGTCTCGCTACGTGTGTCGCCAAAGCCCGATGGGCGACCGCTGACCACTGTGGAGATTGCATGCTTGAAGATCAACTGTTCCTGCGCGTTGTTTTCGAGCAGAACAGAATACTTATCAAAGGATCGAATCTTTCCTGTCAGCTTTACGCCGCTGACGAGGTAGATGGTGATGGGGCTCTTGTCCTTACGGACCGTATTCAGGAACGTATCCTGAATGTTTTGTGCCGGCTTGGAATCCATGGGCCGATCTCCTCTTATCATTGCACTCAACCATTTTTTGACATTCCGCGCGGAAGACTCGCGGTCGAACCTTGCAGCAAAGCAGACGTGCATCCTTCACCCTATCGTTTTCGATGCTTCACGACAAGGGCTTTGCGCACTGACTGGGCGGGGAAGGTCTTGAAAGATTACGATGATAGGGATGATTGAGACTGATACTCGCCCGAAATTGCTTGCCGTTCCGATGCTGGACTTTAGCCGCGAATTTGCGGAAATTCGCGAAGAAGTGCTGGCGGCGATTGCTGCGGTTTGTGATTCGCAGCGGTTCATTCTGGGGCCGGAGGTTGCTCGGTTTGAGGCAGCGGCGGCGGCGGCTTGCGGGGTGCCGTTTGCTGTTGGGTGTGCGAGTGGGACCGATGCACTGTGGTTAGCGTTGGCAGCATTGAAGTTAGGGGCGGGTGATGCGGTTGTTACTACGCCGTTCAGCTTTTTTGCTACGGTGAGTTCGATTTTGCGGGCGGGGGCGCGGCCGGTTTTGGCGGATATTGACGCGGAGACTTTCAACCTTTCGGCGGGGGCGGTGGAGGAGGTTTTGGGGCGCGGCGGGGCGCGGTTTGCGGGGATTATGCCGGTGCATCTGTATGGGCAATGTGCTGATATGACTGCGTTTAGCTCGATGGCGGAACGGCGAGGGTTGAGGGTGGTGGAGGATGCGGCGCAGGCGTTTGGGGCTTCCTGGGCGGGGGTTCGGGCTGGGGGGTTGGGGGATGCAGCGGCTTTTAGCTTTTATCCGACGAAGAACCTGGCTGCGTTTGGGGATGCTGGGATGGTTTCTACTCGCGATGAGGTGGTCGCCGAGCGGTCTAAGATGTTGAGACAACACGGGATGCGGCGACGGTATTACCACGACGAGGTGGGTTGGAATTCGCGGCTGGATACGCTGCAGGCGGCGGTCCTGGAGGTGAAGCTGCGGCGGGTGGAGGCTGGGAATAAGCGGCGGCTGGAGCTCGCTTCCCTTTACAATGAGCGGTTTACGGCTGCCGGGTTGGTGGGAAAGACTACGGCGGAGGGGGTGGTGCTTCCCTTCACCGATCCTCGGGCGGAGCATGTGTATCACCAGTATGTGATTCGGGCGCCCCGGCGGGATGCGTTGCGGGAGTTCCTTACGGCCCATTCGATTGGGTCGGAAGTGTATTACCCTCTGGTACTTAGCTTGCAGGAGAGCTTGAAGTTTTTGGGCTATAAGAAGGGGGATTTCCCGGTTAGTGAACGCGCTGCCGAGGAGGTTTTGGCGCTGCCGATTTATCCGGAATTGCGGGTGGAGGAGTTGGAGAGCGTGGTGGAAGCGATTCGGCGGTTTTACGCTTGAGATGGGATGATTGGCCCATTTTCCGTGAATTTCGTGCTGCAAATCGACTGTTTTAGGTGGGTTTCGGGCTGCAAATCGATGGCTTGAGCCTATGGTTATACCAACGGTGGATATTGCCAGGTTGGGTCATTTCACCCACATGTCCGTTGGGAGCGGTTTTTGGGGCGGACGGAACGCGCTTGTCCGCATTCTCGCTTCCCCACCCATCCGCAAAAAGCGCGTATGAATGGGGCACCCGGGCAAGATGGGTCGGCTTGAGATTCTCTGGAAACCCAGGTCTCAGAAGCGAGGCCTGGGGCACCCGGGTCTTGCGCGGACGGCGAGAGTTTGACCCGGCATTTTTGGCAGGCTAGTGTTTGGCTGGCTTGGCGGCTTTGTGGGCGGCTTTCTTGGCGGCTTTGGAGCCGGGCTTTGCGAGCTCGGGTTCGGGGTGAGCTTCGGGCTGGGGTGGGGTGCCGGGGGGGAGGATGCGGCGGCAGATGTTGCCTTCGAGGCGGTAGGTCTTGGCGATGGTGCGGCCGGGCTTGATGAGGCC
>JBEKFF010000237.1:0-5190 GCA_050013455.1 Acidobacteriaceae bacterium
GCAGGCGCTGCGCAAACTGACCGGAACAGTCTCGAAGTCGCGTACCTGCCTGATCTTCATCAACCAGATTCGCGAGAAGATTGGCGTGATGTTTGGCAATCCGGAGACGACCACCGGCGGCAAGGCGCTGAAGTTCTATTCGTCGATGCGCATTGATATCCGCCGCATTGGTGCGGTGAAAGAGGGCGACGTTGTCGTCGGCTCGCGCACCAAGGTGAAGATCGTCAAGAACAAGGTGGCCGCACCGTTCCGCGATGCCGAGTTCGACATTCTCTACGGCGAAGGCATCTCGCGTGAGGGCGACACGCTGGATCTCGCAGTGGCCAATAACATCGTCGACAAGTCGGGCGCGTGGTACAGCTACCAGGGCGAGCGCATTGGGCAGGGACGCGAAAACGTGCGCGGCTTCCTCAAGGAAAACAAGGACACCTTCGCGCGCATCGATACGGAGCTCCGCAAGAAGCTCGGCATCAAGGCGCTGACCGATGCGGACATCCCGGAGGTTCCAGAGGCAGGGCCAGAGCTCGCGGTCGCTGCAGTGAAAGGCAAGCGCGGCTAAGCGTCGAAGCTGCATCGCGAAGACCGACAGCGGGCGCACGCAAGGCTTGGTAAGATGTTGGGGTTTCGGAGACTTTCAATGAACCGTACCCTGACGTGTTTTGCCCTCCTGTGCCTTGTACTCGGCGCCGCCTTATTTGCCCCTGCTCCCGCGCATGGCCTCGACAATGGCGTAGCGCGCACGCCGCCGATGGGCTGGAACAGCTGGAACAAGTTCGCCTGCAAGGATGTCAACGAGGCGGTGGTGCGAGCCCAGGCGGACGCCATGGTTTCGAGTGGCATGAAGGCCGCGGGCTATGAGTTCATCGTCATCGATGACTGCTGGCAGGTGGGCCGCGACGCTGCGGGCAACATCCTCGCCGACCCCGAGAAGTATCCCTCCGGCATCAAGGCGCTCGCGGATTACGTTCACAGCAAGGGACTGAAGTTCGGCATCTACACGGATGCGGGAACGAAGACCTGCGCAGGACGGCCGGGCAGCATGGGCCACGAGTACCAGGACGCGCAGCAGTATGCGAACTGGGGCGTCGATTACCTCAAGGAAGATTGGTGCAACACACTGCCCGGGCAGAGCAGCGAGGCCTCGTACACGCTGATGCGCGATGCGCTCGCCGCGACGGGGCGGCCCATCGTCTTCAGCCTCTGTGAGTGGGGCTCGACCAAGCCGTGGCTGTGGGCTGGCCCGATCGGAAATATGTGGCGCGCCACCGGCGACATCCAGGACTGCTGGAACTGCAAGAAGGACTGGGGCGGCAACGGCGTTCTGCAGATCGTCGACCTCATGGGGCCCATCTACAGCTATGCCGGTCCCGGCCATTGGAATGACGCGGACATGCTCGAGGTGGGCAACGGCGGCATGACGACGGCAGAGTACCGCGCGCACTTCAGCATGTGGGCGCTGTTTTCCGCACCGCTGATCGCGGGCAACGACATGGCGCACATGACGCCAGAGATCGGCGAGATCCTGCTGAACAAGGATGTGATCGCGGTCGATCAGGATCCGATGGGCATCCAGGGGCATCGCGTGCACAAAGACGGCGGCCTCGAAGTCTGGTCGAAACAGCTTGCGGATGGTGGCCGGGCGGTGGTGCTGCTCAATCGCGGGGAAAAGTCTGCAACGATTGCCGCGGACTGGCGCGACATTGGCTATCCTGCGACGCTGCCCGCGAGCGTGCGCGATCTGTGGGCGCACAAGGACCTCGCGCGGCAGACGGGAAGCTTCTCGGCCGAAGTGCCGGCCAACGCTGCGGTGATGGTGCGGATCACTCCGTAGCGCCCGTTTGCGCGAGAATAGCGAGATGGGAACGGGGTTGCCATTGACGCGCGCGGACCGGGAGTGGATCGAGCAGCGCGCACGTGCAGCCGGCTTCGATCTTGCCGGCGTGGCAGCTGTGCCGGAGCCGTCGAGCACTCCCGCCTCAGGGGACGATCAACGCTACACGCAGTGGATCGACGCCGGGTTCGCCGGCGAGATGGAATACCTCAAACGCGCGGATGCTGCGGGCGAATATCTGCGCGGCGATCTGCGTCGCTCGATGCCCTGGGCGCGCTCCGTGATTGTCTGCGCGGTGAACTATAACGCTGCGGCTCCGAAGTCGATCGACCCCGCAGACTCGAAGGCCGGATGGATCGCACGTTATGCGTGGAGCGGCCAGGAACAATCGGGCGCAGGCAGCGATTACCACGACGTACTTCTGCACCAACTGCGCGCGCTGGAATCGGAGTTGAAAGAGCGTTTCGGCACGGACGCCTCGTTGCGCTGCTACGTGGATACGGGGCCACTTGCGGAGCGCTCCTATGCCGCCCGCGCAGGCGTCGGCTGGATAGGCAAGAATACCTGCGTACTCAACCAGCAGCAGGGATCGTGGCTGCTGCTCGGCGTCATCGTGACGTCCCTTGGGCTCGAGCCCGAGGCGTGGAGCGTACCCGCAGCCGATCGCTGCGGCAGTTGCACACGCTGCATCGATGCCTGCCCGACGGACGCGCTGCTCGATCCGGACGCCACCGGCGTTCGGCAGATGGATGCCACCCGCTGCATCGCGTATCTCACGATCGAGAAGAAGGGAAGCATTGCCGAGGAGCTGCGCCCGCTCATGGGCCGGCAGGTGTTTGGCTGCGACATCTGCCAGGATGTCTGTCCCTGGAACCGGCGTGCGCCAATCAATTCGTCGAGTCTTCTTCCAGCGCGGCACGAGTTAATCAATCCCGCGCTGCAGTGGCTTGCGGAGATGGATGGACCTGCATTCAATCGCATCTTCCGTGGTTCGCCGCTCGAGCGCACACGGCGCAAGCGAATCCTGCGCAACGTGGCCATTGCGATGGGCAACAGTGGCGAGCGAGAGTTTCTCCCGCAGCTTGACGCGTGGAGCGCGGGCGACGATGCTGTCCTCGCCGAGGCCGCAGCATGGGCGGCGGATCGTCTGCGCGAGAACTCTTCTGATTCTCACGCTTGATTTGTCGTGCATTTGCAACCCTGCACCGCGTGGCAAAGTAAACTGAGGACATGCCGTTTGAGAAGCACAGCATTGCTCCTGATAATCCGAAGAACCTCGTGAAGGTAACGGAGTCCAGCGTCGAAAGCCGCGTATCGCTAACCTCTGCAACAACGGTTGCGGCGGGCGATGAGAAGGTCGAGCCCAACCTGGTCGCCGAGCCGGCCGTTCCTGTCCCTGCGAGCGGAACACTGCAGCAGATTGTCGCGCTCGCCCACTACATGACCAAGACCGAGGTTCATACCTACGCCTTCAGCGTGGCGGCACAGGTCATCCTCTCGCTGTTTCCGTTCATTGTGCTGCTGCTGACTATCTCGCAACGCCTTTTTCATTCGCCGAAGATGGTCGACGTGGTCGTCCAGATGATGAACAACTTCCTTCCCAGCAATCAGGACTTCGTGATGCGCAACATGAAGATCCTTGCCACTGCACATACGCAGACCAGGATCTTCTCGGTCGTGATGTTGCTGGTCACGACCACGGGTGTGTTCTTACCGCTGGAGGTCGCGCTCAACAGTGTGTGGGGTGTGCGAAAGAATCGGAATTACATCCACAATCAGCTTGTCTCGCTGGCCCTCGCGACGGGCGTAGGCATGCTGGCGATGGCGTCGGTCGTGCTCAGCGCGGGCCAGGCATCGGTGCTCGGCTTCCTCTTCTTCGGCCACACGAACAATGTGGTCTTCACCTTCCTGACGGCCAGCTTTCTGAAGATCTGCGGCGGCGTGGCAAGCATCGGCCTCTTCTTCCTGATTTACTGGGGGCTACCCAACCGCAAAATTCCCGCACGCGCCGTTCTGCCGACGGCCATCATAATGGGCGTGCTGTGGGAGATCGCCAAGTATCTCTTCATCCTCACGCTGCCGCACCTGGACCTTCGCTCCGTCTATGGCCCGTTCGAGGTGTCTGTTGGCCTGATGCTCTGGGCGTTTCTCAGCGGCCTGCTTCTGCTGGCGGGCGCCTATGTCTCTGCGACCCGCCAGGCCTTGCGCGAAGCCAGCGCAGATGACCTGAAACGCGAGCGCGAACAAGCAGCCAGCTGACAGAAACTCTAGAGCTTGGCGTGGAACGACTTCACGACGATGTCGTTGGCATGGCCGCCGGAGGGCAGCAGGGTGAACAGCGTAGGCCCATTTTTGTCCTGCATGCGGATGACCGCGACGTCCGCCGAACCGGCATCGGCGACCAGCAGCAAATGTTCGTCGGCGGAGAAGGCGATGGTGTCCGGATGCATGCCGGTGTGCACGCTGGCCACCACACGCCCGTCGTCGATGCTGTACATCGCGGCGGAGTCAGCGCCGAAGTTGGTGACCCAGAGGCTGGAGTTATCCCCGCTGATCACGCCGTTCGTGGGCTTGGTGCCGATGGGATAGGTGCCCAGCACTTCGTTGGTCCACGTCGAAATTTCAGAGATGCTGTCGGAGCCGAAGTTAATCGAAAAGACCTCATTCCCGTTCGGCTGCGCGGCCAGGTGGGCAGGCGTCTCGCCCACATCCAGGAAGGTCAGCAGCTGATCGTGCTGCAGGGACGCGTCCTGCTTGCCACGCCAGGAGTCAGGCGACGCGGCCAGCCACACCACCATCACCTTGTGCGTGGAGGAGCATGCCACCAAGGCCTTTGCCCCGGAGGTTGGCTCGCCCGCGGAATTGGCCACCACCGTTATGTCCGTCGCACCAGCGCAGCCTGAATACGCCTCGCGTAATTGCAGCGGATGTTCTTTCGAGTCGGTGATGGAGTAGATCGAGAGGCTGCCGGCGATGCGATTGCTGACCACCAGGGTGCGATTGTCCGGCGACACCTTCGCCATGCCGGGCCCCTCGCCCGTTGCGGCCACGCCGATCTGGCGGCGCTTGTCCAGGTCGAGCACGCTCACCGTATTCGACGCCGAGTTCGCAACATATCCGCGCTTGCCGTCCGGCGCGATGGCGATGAAGTACGGCGTGCGCTGTACACCGATGGTCGCTGCAACACGGTTGGTCGTCGCGTCGATTACGGAGACAGAGTCGCTGCCAGTATTGACCGCATACACTTCATCTCGAACCGGATTCACCGCGAGGCCACTGGGCTGCCGCCCCACCTGGAGCACTCGATCCTGGCGCAGATACACCAGGTCAAGCACCGTCACGGTATTACTTGTGCCGTT
>JBEKFF010000238.1:0-5189 GCA_050013455.1 Acidobacteriaceae bacterium
CACATTCCCGCGCTCGCTCTTGGGCCGAGGTGATGAGCAACCCCTCGCCAGCGTTAAAACCTGAGTTGCGCGCGAGACGATCCCTCCGGCGCATTCGTGTCGCGGACCATCGCTTCGAAGCGATGCAGGGTTGTAAATCCGTTTCGCTCGTACAAATGGCGCGCTTGCAGGTTGGCCTCGGTCACGGTGAGCGAGAGTTGACGAACCCCCCGTTTCACACCCTCACGCGCACAGTGCTCCAGCATCATCTGCCCAAGCCCATGACCGCGCAGAGACGGCGTAATACAGATCTGCGTGATGTGGTCGACATCCCTGCGCACCTTGGAGCAAAGCAGCACCGCCTCGATGTCAGGCGGCCGATGCATCGGATCACTGCCACCATTACTTTGCGCTGCAACTGTTGCATCCCTCAGCACCCAGGAGTTCTCCGGATCGAACACCCCGCACCCAGGAAATCGGATGATGTTGTGCAAGAACCGCTGAGCCCCGTGCAGCGTACGATACTGATCGTTAATGCCGGCGTCCATGTGATTGGCATAGCAACGATGGATCAGCTGCGCGGTCCCCTCGTAGAACTCCGGTTGCCAGGCCTGCAGTATCAAACTTCTGCCCGGATGCAACGAAGCCGGATCAGTATCCATGCCCGACGGATGAGCTTCGAGATCGCGCAGCATAAAGCACCGCGGAAAGCTTACAAACCCGCGCTCCTGAAACGTCTCACAGAGTGCCCCATCCGGGAACATCAGCAGCTGCGACTCAATCCGATCGACCCCCGGCGTAGCCTGCACCAACTCCAGCAGATGATGCAGCAGCGTGTCGCAAATTGGGTTCACCGTGGACTCCGTCTCGCCGAACGCGTAGACGTCCCCAATCACGGCCTTCGCTCCCTCGCAGACGCAGAAAGCATATCCGACGATGTGCCCCGCCTGGAGCGCTACAAAGCCCGGCAGAATTCGGCTGTCCAGGTACTCCAGCAGCATGTTCGAGGCGCGGCCATAGTCCCAGTGCAAACGCCGCTGCCAGCGCTCCGCCTCGTCGCGCAGTAATGGCCTGAGCTGCGCCGCGGAAAAGTGGCGAAGGTCCAGTATCTCGAGTTGCGCGAAGTGACTCGGCGATTGGCTCAACTGCGCTCGACCTCTAACTTCCTAACTTCTAACTCCGAGGATAGACCTTGTACACCGATAGGCCCTGTGCTTCATACAACAGCAGGGGCTGGGTAAATCTCCCCTTCAGATAATTCTCTAACAAGGGTTCATCGCGCGTAGGAAAGACCACCAGGTGTTCGCCATCCGGAACACCCCCGTCGGTATAGCTCACAATTTGTTGATCGCGATAGAAAGCCAGTCCATACACCAGGTCCCGCCGCACATTGAATTCGGCAACCACCGTTGCGTTCGGGTCCGCTTGCTGAATCTCCCGTGCCAGGGGACGGGCCGAGTAGTTGAGATCAAGCAGTCGTCCATTTCTGCCCAGCAGAAAATACAGCAGGATCACCAGCGGAATCATCGTCACCAAACGCAGCACGCGGACACCGTAGTGACGCGTCACCAGGACAACCATCAGCCCCGCCCCAATACCGAGCACGATCGCCACAGCCAATATCCCCGCCGCGGGAATGAGCCGCTGATAAACCATGTACTGCGGGCAAAGGATCAGAACGAAGGTGAGAACTGCCGTCAACACTCCATGCGTGTAAAGCAGCCAGTTGGAAATACCCTGCCTCCGAATCCGAAACAGGTAATCCCCCGTGAGGATCGCCAGCGGCGGAATCGAAGGAAGAATGTATCCGGGAAGTTTGGAATCGGAGAACGAGAAGAAAATAATCGGAAACAGCGCCCACAGTACCAGGAACTCCGGAAACGCGTCCCCGGCGCGAACGTGACCCACGTACCGCTGCCGCTTGGAGCGCGCCTTCCACTCGGCAAACGACGTGGATACGCCGTCGACCAACGCGCGAACAGACAGCGCCGTCCACGGCATCATGCCCAGAACGAGCACGATCAGATAGTAATAAAACGGTTGGTGATGATGGTAAAGATTGGTGGTGTAGCGCTCTAGATTGTGCTTCCAGAAAAACTCGTTGAAGAACGTGGGGTTACGGCGCTGCACCGCGATGTACCAGGGCAACACGATGACCAGGAAGAGCACAATGCCCGGAATCCAAATCGTTCGGCGCAGGGCCGACCACTCACGGCGCAAACCTAAAAAAAGGCAGATAATCGACAGCGCAAGAAAGGGCGCTACCGGGCCCTTTGCCAGCGTTGCCGCAGCGCCGAAAAAATAAAGATCGAACAACCAGAATTTCTTGCCCGTCTCATACCACGCATACCAGCCCAGCATGCCGATACAAAAAGGCGCTGCCAACTGCATGTCCGTCGAAGCGCCGCGCGAGAACGCGAACATCGCGATCGCCGACACCATAATGAGTGCGGCATCGAGGTGCCCGCCTGGCCGGAAGCGTTTGAGATGCAGGAACGCCAGAATGATAAGAGCCAGCGCCCCTGTAGCCGAAGCCAACCGCGCCGTCCAATCGTAAACCCCAAGCTCGCGATAATACCCCATCGCCCGCCAGTAATAGAGCGCCGGCTTCTCCAGCCACGGCTTGCCATAAAGTATCGGCGTCACCGTGCCGCCCATCAGGCATTGGTACGACGCCCGAAGCGAAGCGCCACGCAGACTGCTCGGCAGGATGCTCGCGTGCACCGCATCGCATGTCGCGGTATGAGCCTCGAGCATCTCGCGCGCAATCTGCGCATATCGCGGCTCATCGGCTCCCACCAGCCCCAGCTGATCGCCACCAAAGATCGGAATCAGGCCGTAAAAGAGAAAGAATCCAACAAACAGCAGAAGCACAACGAACTCAGTCGCCGTATAGCCCAGATGAGTATGACGCATCCAGTGCACGACGCCCCTCGCGCCGCCTGGCCGCGTCGATGACGATGCCGCGGCGGTTGAGTCCGTAGGCGCGAGCGCGGATTGGGGGAGGTCCGTCAAAGTGATATCAGAGAGATCAGTTGCACCGCGCGAACTTGTTCTGGCCGAAGCCCTTGCAGGTCTACTTGAACCGCCTGCTGCGTATTCGCGAAGCGAAACTTAGGCTAACAGAATCGAAGGCAGCGTAGGAGCGTCGATCGATGCAGCTTCGTTCCGCAGGGGTAAACAGGCCTCACGCATGTCTGCAACAATGCGACGAGTCACTTCCGCGAGCGTCCCCTCCATACTGCAGCCGCTTGCGTTCCGATGCCCACCGCCGCCAAAACGCTCGGCAATTACCGACACATCCAGTACGCGTCGGCTTCGCAAACTCAACCGGAATTGATTCTGCTCGGGCAACTCGCGCAGAAAAGCAGCCGCCTCGACGCCCACAATGCCAATCAGATGATTCGCCACGCCTTCGCAATCCTCCACGCTGGCACCTACACGCTCCATCTCCTCCTGCGTCACATGGCTCCACGACACCGCACCCTCAATCTGGATGTTGCTCAGCGCGATCCCAAGCAATCGCACCTTGCTTGGCGGATTGGAAAAGTAGACGTCCGCGGCGATGCGATTTGGATTGGCGCCACTCCGCACCAGGTGTTCCGCCATCGCGAAAGTAGAAGCACTCGTGCTCGGATAGTTGAAGGAGCCCGTGTCGGTAAGGATCGCCGCGTAAAGGCATTCGGCTATCGAACGGCTGATCGGAATTCCTGCCGCCCGCGCAAGATCGTAGATCATGCACCCGACAGCGGCTGCCTCGGGGTCAATCCAGTTGAAGTTGGCAAACTCCCGACCACTCCGGTGATGATCAATGTTGATCATCAGCGCCGGCGGCGCCGCCTCAAACTGCCGGCGATTTATGCTGCTGCGCTCAATCGAATCGCACTCGAGAAAGATGGCCGCATCCACAGGCGGAAACGTGCTCGCAATTCGATCCCTTCCGTCCAGAAACTGAAAGTTCACAGGAACTGGATCCACAAAACACACCGTGGCTTGCTTTCCCATCGCCTCCAACAAATGCATCAATCCCAGCGCAGAGCCGATCGCGTCCCCATCCGGACGGAGGTGTGAGCTGATCACGAAGCTGCTGCGTTCGCGGATAAGCTCGAGCAAAGCGGCGATCGAGACCTGATTTTTCATAGCAGACGAAATACTCGGAGCCAGCTTACTGAGCGGGCTCGGTTGGTTTCGACGTCTCCTTCGCACCCTTACCGGCTAGTTTATTGCGGCGCTTTTCCATGCGCCCCAGCAGCTCGTCCATGCGGGAATTGATCTTTTCCGAGCGATCGATGGCAAACGTGATCTCGGGAACGTGGCGCACGTTCATGCGTTGACGAATCTCGGTGCGTATATAGCCCCGCGCCGTCATCAATCCTTCCAGCGTCGCCAGTTCCTCCTGCTCCGTACCTACAACCGCGATAAAGACACGACAACTCTTTCCGCCCGGCGCTAAAACCACCTCGGTCACATGGCAGGGCGCGATGCGCGGATCAGATAATTCGCCTTCCAGCATGGCTGTAATCTCTTCGGCGAAGGTGTTGACGACGCGACCGCGGTGATACGTTCTGGCTCGTTGCTCGGGCATGGTTGACTCTACAGGTTAGCATCCCGGAGGGCAGCGAAACACGCAGCATCCTTCTTTTAATCGTCCAACGGTATATCGCTTTCTATATAGCTATCCACAATCTCGCAACCCAGGCCCACAGCCAGACGCCGAGCCGCCGCTTCCACCTTGCGCAATTGCCCGCTCAAGTAAGCGGTCGAACTCGAAATGGCTACCACCCCCAGCGTTGCCCGGTTCCACAGCAGCGCATCGTCCAGCTCTGCGATGGAGATATTAAACCCGTGCCGCAACCGCTCCTTCAGCGACCGCACCACCTGGCGACGGTCTTTGAGCGACTGTGCATGTTCAATCGCGAGTTCGAGGGTCAGCGTTGCAATCGGCATCATTCACAAGACAAAGCAATTAGCTGCGCGCAGGCGCCGTCGATTTGCGTTCCACAAACGTCGGCAGCACAAGAATCGACTCGGACCCATGCGCCGTCGTGTCGCTCGCCTTCGGATGGCGTATCCGCTCGAGAAGGGCCGTCGCCGCCGCCCTCCCCATCTCCCGCAGCGGCTGCCGCACCGTAGTCAGCGGCGGATTATTCGTCGCCGCCCCAACCACGTCATCGAAGCCCAATACCGACACCTCCGACGGCACATCCACG
>JBEKFF010000239.1:0-5187 GCA_050013455.1 Acidobacteriaceae bacterium
AGATTATCTTCACCTCCGGAACCACGGCAGCACCCAAGGGCATCGTCCACACCAACCGCAACGTACTCGCCAGCCTCGACCCCATCGAGCGCGAGATGCAGAAGTACCTGCGCTACGAGCGCCTCGTCCACCCGCTGCGCTTCCTGCACAGCCTTCCCCTCAGCCACGTCTTCGGCCAGTTCATGGGGCTTTGGACGCCGGCGCTGCTCGCTGCCGAGGTCCACTTCGAGACACAGCTTGAACCCGCGCGCCTGCTCGACCGCATCCGCCTCGAACGCATCTCCGTCCTCATCGCGGTCCCGCGTTCGCTCGAGTTGCTGCGGTCTCATATCCAACTCCTCTTCCCGGATCTCGCGACTCAACTCGCCGCCTCCGAAGGATGGCCTGTAACCAAGCGTTTCGCACGCTTCCGACGCATACACCGCATCACCGGCTGGAAGTTCTGGGCGCTCATTGCAGGCGGCGCAACGCTGCCACCCGACCTCGAGCTCTTCTGGGGGCGACTTGGCTACGCCGTCATCCAGGGCTATGGCATGACGGAAACCGCCGCGCTCGTCACTCTGAATCATCCCTTTCACGTCGGCCGCGGAACACTCGGCAAACCGCTGCCCGGCCGCGAGGTTCGCATCAGCGCCGAGGGCGAGATCATGGTGCGCGGCGACGTGGTCTCCGGCTCGACGTGGGCCAACGGGGCGATCCAGCCGCGGGCCAGCGAGTGGCTTGCGACTGGCGATCTGGCTACACAGGATGACTCCGGCGAGCTCCGCTTTTCCGGCCGCCGCGGCGACGTCATCGTTACGGCTGCTGGCCTTAATATCTATCCTGCCGACCTTGAAGCCGCGTTCCTGAAGCAGCCCGGCGTTCGCGCTGTCGCAGTTGTCGCGAGCGAAGGCCCCAATGGCCCTGAGCCGGTCGCGGTCCTTCTCGCTGACGCCAATGACGGCGAGCTTCGAACGATCGTCGACCAGTCCAAGCGCTCGCTCGCCGACTTCCAGCAGATTCGCCGCGTGCTCCGCTGGCCCGAACCCAGCTTTCCCTACACCTCCACCGGCAAACTCCTGCGCCGCGTCGTTGCCGACTGGGCAACCGATCAGCTTGCCGCAACTGCCGCGCATCCTTCCGCTGGCCGCGGTGATGTGCTTTTGCAGATGATCGCCAGCGTGACTGGAGAAGCTCCCGCAGCGGCCGACGATGACGCGCGCCTCTCCGAGGACCTTCGCCTCGACAGCCTGGGCCGCGTGCAGTTGCAGTCGCTGCTCGAACAACGCTTCGGCCTCGAACTGGCGGACGAGCAGATCGCGGAGGTGAAGACGCTGGGAGAACTCCGCGCCCTCACCGGTGCACCGGCGCCAGCCAGAGCGTCCGGCCCCGCGGTAGACCATGAACCGCAAGCCGCACCGATCGAAACCCAAACCATCGCTGCGGCGCGTGTTGCACCCACTGCTCCTGCAGCGGGTGCAACGGACCTCGCGCACCGCTATCCGCGCTGGCCCTGGCTCGCGCCGATCAACGCCCTCCGTGTCGCAATGCAGGAGCTTGCCATCCGGCCGCTGGTCTGGCTGCTGGCTGCGCCGCGCGTCGAGCGTCGAGCGTCGCAGGAGCCGCGGCCGCCGCTACTCATCATCGCCAACCACATCACCGCGTACGACGTCCCGCTAATCCTCTACGGGTTGCCAGCGCATCTGCGCCACCGAGTCGCCGTCGCGATGTCGGGAGAGATGCTGATGGACTTCCGCCGTGGCCGCGGCGAGCCCAACGCCTTCCTCGACGCGCTCCTGCCCATTGTCTACTGGCTAATCACAGTCCTGATCAACGTCTTCCCACTGCCGCGCCTGGGCGGCTTCCGGCGCAGCTTCGAGCACGCGGGCCGCGCGCTCGACCGCGGCTACTCCGTGATCATCTTCCCCGAGGGCCACCGCTCCGCCGACGGTTCACTTCAACCGTTCCGCTCCGGAATCGGCTTGCTCGCGCAGCAAGCCGAAACTGACGTCCTACCGGTAGGGCTCGTTGGGCTCGACCAGATCATCCAAACGAATAAGCGCTGGTTCCACGCCGGTCGCATCACGGTCCGCGTTGGTGAACCGATTCCTTACGACCCGCACAGCACGCCCGACCAGACCACCCAGAGACTGCAGGCGGCGATGGCCAAACTGCTCGCCTAAACGGTGCCGTGCTTCTTGCGATTCTTCCAGTGCGTCCAGACGAAGTACACCGCGCCGATCACGATCACCAACTCCACGGCGAGGTGGAAGCGGTCGAAGAAAGCCTTGAAGCGTGGATCGCTGTTCCAACTCGCGCCAAGCCGCATCCCGATGTACGCCAGTGCGTAGCACCACGGAAACGACCCGATGAAGGTGTAGAGGTGGAAGCGCACCTGGTTCATCTTTGCAATCCCCGCGGGAAATGCAATGAACGTCCGGACGATCGGCAGCATGCGTCCCACCAGCACCGTAATCGACCCATACTTGTTGAAGAACTTGTCGGCCATATCCAGGTCGCGCTTGCTCAGCAGCAGGTAGCGGCCGTAGCGCTCGACCATGGGGCGGCCACCCTTTGCGCCCACCCAGTAGGCCGGGATGGAGCCGAGGTTCGACGCCAGGGACGCGACAACGGCCAGCAGGATCAACTGTAGCTGCGTGTGCGCCAGCGCATAGCCCGCCAGCGGCATGATGACCTCGGAGGGGATAGGGATACAGGCCGATTGGATAGCCATTAGCAACGCAACCATGGCGTAGCCGCCGCTAGCGATAAGGGCGATAAGGAGGGCGATAAGCTTTGCAGACATGAGGCTCCAGTATACCGGCTCGCAGGCACTGCCTTTGGTAACATAGATGCATGTCTGAAGCCGTCACCACACCCGCCGCCGCCGCACCCGAATCAGCAGCTCCCGCACGTCCTCAACCCAGCGGCTATGGAGCGCCTGCCGCTCATGGAGCCACTCCGGTCAAGCGACAGGTTGTGTGCTTCAGCTTCTACAAGGTGATGCCCGAGTGGCGTCGGCTGCCGGCCGAGGAGAAGGCCGCACACAAGCAGGCCTTCGCCGAGGTGCTGACCAAGTGGAACAAGCCGGGCGAATTCCTGTCGCTGACCTACTCGACGATCGGTACGCGCGGCGATGTGGACATGTGCGTCTGGTCGATTGGCTACGCTGTGGACGAGCTGAACAAGATGCGCTCGGAGTTGATGGCAACGCCGCTGGGCGGCTATCTCAGCACGCCGCATAGCTTCCTGGCGATGACCAAGCGCTCGCAGTACTCGATCGACCGCGAGGACGAGAGCGAGGGCGAAGGGCGCGGTGCGATTCGTCCCGGCGGCCAGAAGTACATCTTCATCTATCCGTTCTGGAAGACGCGGCCGTGGTACCTGCTCTCGGCCGCCGAGCGCAAGCGCCTGATGGATGAGCATATCCGCATTGGGCTGATGTATCCGCGGGTGAAGCTGAACACGACCTACTCGTTCGGGCTGGATGACCAGGAGTTCGTGGTGGCGTTCGAGACCAACTTCCCCGAGGACTTCCTCGACCTGGTGCAGCAGCTGCGCGAGACCGAGATCAGCGTCTACACGCTCAAGGACTATCCCATCTTTAGCTGCGTGCGGTTGAAGGCGGCGGAGATGCTGGACCGCCTCGGGTGAGCAAGTTGGCGAGTCAGCAAGTCAGCAAGTCAGCGTTGAGACCTCCGCAGAGGCTGAAGACGTCGGCGCGGAAGGCTGCGGTGGAAGGCGTTGACGCGGCGAAGGCGCGGGCGATTGCGGCCAACGAGCCGGTTGCGAAGGGCAAGCGCGGCAAGACCGCCAAGCCGCTGGCTCCGGAGCGTGTGAAGGCCATCCTCGATGCGCTCGCGAAAACCTATCCGAACGTCGTGTGCGCGCTTACTCACCACAATGCCTTCGAGCTGACCATTGCGACCATTCTCTCGGCGCAGACTACGGATGTTGGGGTGAACAAGGCTACGCCGGAGCTGTTCCGGATGTATCCGACGCCGAAGAAGCTGGCCGATGCTCCCTTGCCGGAGTTGGAGCGGATCATCCACACAACAGGTTTCTATCGGGCGAAGGCGAAGAACATCAAGGGTGCGGCGAAGGTGTTGGTGGAGAAGTTTGGGGGGAAGGTTCCGGAGACGATTGAGGAGCTGATCCAGCTTCCGGGTGTGGCGCGGAAGACGGCGAACGTGGTGCTGGGAAGCTGGTATGGGATTGCTTCGGGCGTTGTCGTGGACACGCATGTTGGTCGGCTGTCGCGGCGGCTGGAGCTGACTAAGCAAGACGATCCGGTGAAGGTGGAACAGGATCTGGAGAAGGTCATTCCGCAGGATCACTGGATCCAGTTTTCGCACGAGCTGATCCACCATGGGCGGCAAGTTTGCCTTGCGCGGAAGCCTCGATGTGTGGATTGCTCACTGGAAAAGCTATGTAACTCTGTGGATAAAACCTGGAGCTCGCACTAGGTACCCCCCTCCCCCTCCCCCCTCCAGGAGTGATTTCTCGACATAAGTCGATCATTCTAAACGACTTGGATAGCAACATACCCCCCTGCGTCAGGGGTGAAAATGGCCTGTAACTTGCTGTATCCAGACGGCTTAGGTGTGTAGATACCCCCCCCAAAAAAGCGCGTTTGGAGAGTGTTTGGGCTGTGGATAACCGGTGGCGGCTGTGGGTTTGTGGGAAAGTGGTGGCGGACTCGACGGCGCCAGGCGCTTGGTGGAATTGGGCCTACTTCCAGTATAGGCTTCAGCACAGGGTAACTATGCCAAGTTTTTGGAAGTTTCTTCTGGCTTGGAATGAGGGAGTTAGGGGTGATTGCTCAAGCCAAGGGCCTTGACAACTTCGGCGACTAACGACGGGAGGCTGGGCTCGGCGGCCTCGGCGTGGGGCGGGAGGTTTAGGTCGCGGAGGGTTTGGGAGGTGACGGGGCCGATGGAGATGCGTTGAATCTCCTGTGGAAGACTTAGGCCAGAAGCTTCAAGTAATGCTAGAAGGTTTGTCGCTGTGGAGCTGCTGGTGAAGGTGATGGCGGCTGGCCAGTAGTCGGGTGTGGAGAACAGGTTGCGGATGGCGGTGATGGAGTCGAAGGGGACGACGTTGCTGTAGACGGGGGCGATGGTGACGTCGGCTCCAGCGGCGCGGAGGGTGTCGGGGAGGTGCTCACGGGCGGTTTCCGCGCGGAGAAGGAGGAAGCGGGTGGGGGTG
>JBEKFF010000240.1:0-5052 GCA_050013455.1 Acidobacteriaceae bacterium
GCCATAAGTGGCCAATCGCTTCCCATTTTCATTCAGTTGCTCTGGAGCTTTTTTATCTCGGCGAGGATCTTGATGAGGCGGACGGATAGCCTGAGGAGACGCTTGCGAGCATTGGTTGTGAGCGATCGACGAAACATCTCCATGAGGTGTTGAGCGGCGACTAAGGCGTCGATGAGACCGTCGAGGCCTGTCCGAACTGGTGCGGTGGATGTTTTGGGCTGTGGAGCCAGATGTCTGGGTTTGGAACGAGCCAACTGGAACTCGCGTTCGAGATCGGTGAGGGCGACATCGACGTAACGCATGGTCATACCCGGATCGACGTGACCGAGTAATTTCATCAGGACGGGGAAGCTGATACCGGAGCGAAGCATCTCCGTGGCGTAGGTGTGTCTGAACTGATGGGGGACGATGCGAGTAGAGAGTCCAACAGAGTGGCAGACCTGATGCAGGTAATCGCGGAGCTGAACTAGGATTGCAACTTTGCTTCCGGGCCGTGCCAGGAGCCGCCCATCGAGAGGCAGCGGGTCGAGGGAGCGGAAGAAGCGCAGACGTTGAACGAGATCACGGCCGAAGACATCGATGGGGACCATGCGCTCGGTCTTGAGTTTTCCGAGGGGGACATGAATCGCCCATTGGTTAGGCCCCGTGCAACGCAGACAGTCATAAGACAGGTCGGCGCATTCTCCGATGCGCATGCCGGTCGAGCGGAGCAGGAGGAACACATTTCCGCCGAGGTCGTTGCGGCGCATGAACTCCTGCTGGAGGAGTTGATCCTGTTCCGGGGTGAGCGGTCGTGGCAGAGTGTGTGGCGAGCGTGGGATATCCTCGCGCAGCAGCAAGTGGGCCAGTTCAGCGAGACGGCTGGTGCGAGCCAGCTCATGGAAGATGGTGCGCAGCGCGAAGAGCCGTCCGATGCAGGTTGTCGTGGTCAGAGGCGGATTCTGAGCGCGCAGGTGCGCCATCCATCCCAGGATATGAGGATCGCGGCGCAGTTGTTCGAGACGAGTAATCTTTGGGTATTTCGTTCCGAGATAGACGAGGAAGCTGCGCACCACGATGTCGTAGTTGCGTTTGCTGGAAGGAGTGAGTGCCGTGCACAGAGACTCGACCGCGTGCGCGAAGGCCGGCGCCAGGGGATGCTGAAGTGGAGGACGGCGCCAGCGCATCAGGAGATCCTCGGTTGCGGATGGATACACTGCGCCGCCGCGCGGGCGTACTGCAGATAGACATCCTGCGGTGAGACCTTCACATAGTGCATGGTGGTCTCGATGTCAGCGTGGCCCATCAACTGCATCAGTGCGGGCAAGCTGATGCCGGCGCGCACCATATCCGAGGCGAAGGTGTGTCGGAACCGGTGCGGATTGGCCAGTTGGACGCCGGTGGTGCGGCGATGATGGCGGAACAGGGAGCGTAATCCCGCGGGTGTCATGCGTTGGCCGCGAGCGGGCCCTTTCAACACCACGAACAGTGCCGCCGAGCAGGGATCTGGTCGTTCCACGCGGAGATAGTGATCGAGAAGCTGTGTCGTTTCCGGTGCCAGGGGCAGCAAGCGTAGCTTGTTCCCCTTGCCACGGACCCGAAGCTGCCCTTCGGAGAACAGCACATCATCGCGGTTCAAGGCCATCACTTCGGCGGAGCGGAGCCCCTGCATCAGCATCAGGCCGACGATGGCCAGGTCGCGAGCGTTTCGAAAACTGGACCAAAAGCGCGCCACTTCATCGACCGAGAGAGGAACGATGTTGAGCCTGGGTTCCCGCACTCTGAGTCTGCTCAGCTCGAACCTGGGGCGTCCCAGGCCCATCGGCCTGCGGTGCAGGAAGGGCTGATGGAAGCCGTGGGCGACCTGACAGGGAGCATCGGGGAACTGATTGCGGATGGCACGATCGGCACAGGCGATGCGATCGTTGATGGTGGTGGCAGAAGGCGGAGGTTGGAGGCTCGACTGGAAGCGCAGGTAATCGAACAGCGTCGATTCGGTGAGGTAGGCGGCGGCGATTTCGCCAGTATGATGAACACTCTCCCACCAGCGCACGAAGTGCAACAGGCTATGTGCATAGGTAAACAGACTTTTGTTGGAAAGGCGCCGGACATACTCGCGATCCAGATAGCGATTGATCCACGCAACGCCCTTGCCGGTGGATTGCTCGACCACCTGAATCGGACTATGTGCGCCCGTAGAAGTCTTCTTCGAGATGACGCGGAACTTCATGGCTGCGCGGCCTCCACGAGACACTGGAACTGGTCTGCGTCTCCTCCTTGAACGAAGAAGGAGTTGGGATCATGCCCCTCGGGCAGGAGAACGCGACGTACGGAGATACCGTGCGTGACAAGGCGGCGGGCCAGTTGCCATGCAGCTTGCTGGCCGCTCTGGTTCTGATCGACATCGAAGGTGAGATAGACGGTGCGTTCGCCTTCGCACAACTGGCGGAACTGGTCTCGGTTGAGCTGTGTACCCAGCGAGCAGGTCACGTTGTGGAATCCAGCCTGCCGCAGGGCGACATAGTCGAACAGCCCTTCGACCAGGATCACCTCAGCGCAGTTGCAAACCTTCTCCCATGCATACAGGCCGCCCTTGCTCCCGGGCAGGAAGCGATGGGCGAACGCAGAGCCGAGGCTGCGGCCGTAGAGGTTGACGATGTGCTCGCCCTGGCGCAACGGAAACACGATGCGCTGATAGAGAGCGTCCGCACCGCGAGCGTTAATGAGGCCGAGCCTTCGCAACACATCGAACGAATGCCCCTGCGCCATCAGATGGCGACGCAGGGTTCCGCCCGGTGCATAGCCGATGCCGAGTTCCCGGATCAGAGCCAGATCATGCACTCCGCGCCGGTGGAGATAGTCGAGCGCCTCGGGGCAACGACCCAGTTGCTGCTGATAGAACGTCTCTGCCTCCTCGAGCAAAGCGCTGGAATCAACTTCCGGAGTGATCCCCGGATCGAGGCTGGCCAGACTCTGGCGGAAGGATAAGCCGCGCGATAACTGGACGAAGCGGATCAGGTCGCCGCCCTGCCCGCAGCCGTGGCAGTAGAAGACATCTTTGCGCACGTTCACATAGAACGACGGCTGACTCTCCTTGTGTAGCGGACAGAGTCCGACATACTCCAATCGGCCTGCGGGCCGCCCTGCCCAGTTGTGCTGTCGCAGGTACTCCAGCAGCGGCGTCCGCCGCTTTAGTCTTTCGACGTCTTCACCCACAGCGTCTTTTCGCCTCCGGGGCCCAGCGTAGAAAAACCACGCCGGAGTTCCCAGGCAAGGATGGTGGGGAAATGGATTTTTTCTCAGCGGCGCATAGGGCAGAGGATTTCGAGCACCGGAGTCAGCCAGGATAAGAACGCTGTCTCGTCCTGATGCCAGTGAGTGGATTCCAGCCACCGGGCCACTCGCGCAGCCGTCTTGCGCAGAAAAGACACGGCCGGCTGTGACTCGTCTACACCTTGCGACCAGCGGCGCACAGTAGAGGAATCGGGTACGCGGTCAGCATCCTTGAACTTCGGAGCCGCCTTCTCCCACGAACAGTGCTCCACAAAGCGGCGCAGCAGTGCCTGGCAGCGCGCCAGCAGGCTGTAATGCGTGTAGGGAAGAGAAAACACCGGCAGAAAGGTGAAGGTCCTTCCGCATCGGACACAGCGGCCCCGGCGAATCCTGATCCAATCGTGATGCTCGTCGTGCGCCTGCTTGCGCCGCCGACCATGACCAACGATCGAATCCTGTTCACAAACCGGGCATCGGCGTAAGATGATTTTGTCCGAGTCTTCGGCCCAGCAGGCAGCAAGCCGCTCCAGCGGGACCGACACTGGGACAAAGAGGATCGTTACCTCACACGGGTCCCGCTTTCCGCTGCGATCCGCCAAGATGCTGGCAGGAAGCGGGGCCCCGCCTCCTGAAGAAAATCCAACTGAAAGAAAATATAACTTCTTAATGCAGGTCACGATCACGTGGCCCAGCTTATTGGCCGCTTATCTCCGCCAACGCACTTACCGAGCCGACGATCGAGTTCCGGGCATGTAACCGGCTGTCCGTGCATTACCTCTTGAGAACCAACGCGGAAAGGATTGATCTTGTCTGGAATTCCTAATTGCGGAAGGTCGGGACCCGCACTAGCCGAATAAATCGGCAAGCGCCTTGGCTTGCTCGTCAAATTTCCTGGGATTTGCTTTTGCGAGTTGGCTCAAGTTTCTGAGCTTCCATTGGAGACCAGGCAGATTTTTGAGGTGGGCAAAACCCAAGAGATCCCGGTCAGGCGTGTTCTGCACCAGAGAAAGCAAGAATTTGCGCTCGTTCTTATCCAGGCCCTCGTGAAGGTGGCGGATCAGTTGTTCCCGGGCGGCCAGCAGCTCAGGCAGGGCAACAGGTTCCGCGGTCATGCCCTTGAATGTGCGCTCGTAGTCCTGGCTGAGGTCGCGCAGTACGGGGAACAACACTTCATGAACGGGGCGGTTGGTGTTGCGCAAGGTCTCTACTCTAAAACTGGCAGCTGGGATGATCGTAGAGCAGGAAATTAGAAATGTGCAGGGCATGTTGCTCGTGGCCAAGTCCCAGGAAATTACGCCCGCTCTTCTGGTCAAGCTCGAGAATCGCGCCCGAGCAGGACAGCTCGACAAGGAGATCATGGCGCTCGTTCCTGTGTAGATATAGCCACTTCTTAAGCAGCAAGTCTGCGAATAGCCTCCTCAAGCGGGCGTTCTCGTCTCGCAGAACTCGCAGTTCTTCGGTTTCGGTCGCCGTCGCTGGTGTCAGTGACGGCTTTCTGCCACTGTACTTACCTTCCCGCTTTGCAATCGCAATCCAGCACGAATCCATACCGTGGGTGGTTTGGGCTTGCAACTCCTCCACGGATGCTACGAAATTTCAGAAACAGCCGGAACTCCTCAGCTTCGATGCCATTATACGGACACTCACGGGTTGAATGCCCAGCGTGGCGCTTCCAAAGCAGGGCCGACGCATCTTAAATGGCCAGTAATTGCAGCAGGTAGTCGTTATCCCATCCTGCTTTGAGTCTTTTTCCCTTGATGCCAAGTTTGGTGGTTTTATCTTGCCTGAGCATGTTGAGTG
>JBEKFF010000241.1:0-4996 GCA_050013455.1 Acidobacteriaceae bacterium
GCGCGCCGAGGTGAAGAGCGTGAAGCTGACGCGGTACGGGCGGTCGACGCTGGTGGGGCTGGGAATTGGGTTGGGCGTTGGCGCTGGTGTTGGGGCGATCGCAGGCCATGCGCAGGAACAGCCGAACGACTTTTTCCCGGGGCTGTCGACCGAGGCTTATGCTGCCGTTGGCGGATCGGCGGGCGCGATTGCAGGTGCGGCAATTGGCGCGCCTACGGACTTTCTGCGCGGTCCTACCGTGTATCGGCGGCCTTAGCTCGTCTAGCTGCTGAGGTGTTTGGAGAGTTGGGCTCGGGGGAGCTTGACTTGGTCGCCGGTGGCGAAGGTTTTTACGGTTGCGGTTCCGGTGGATACTTCGTCTTCGCCCAGGAGGATGATGTGGCGGGCCAGGGTGTCGGCTATGTCGAAGGACTTGCGGAGCTTGAAGGTGCCGTCGCCTACTTCTACCGTCAGGCCGGCCGTGCGGAGCTCGCGGGCGAGGGCCAGGGCGGCGGGGTTTTGGGTTGGGGTTAGTGGGGCTATGTAGGCGTCTAGTTTGGGTCGCCCGTATTTAGAAGCAGGTCCTTCGCTCCGCTCAGGATGACAATTTTCAGGATTGGCTGCATCGGCCTCGGCCTGGGCCTGGAGGGTTAGGATTAGGCGGTCTTCGCCTATGGCGAAGCCTATGCCAGGGGCTTTGGGGCCGCCTAGCATTTCGCTGAGGCCGTCGTAGCGGCCGCCGCCTAGCAGGGCGTTCTGAGTGCCCAGGCCGGTGGTTACGGTGAACTCGAAGGTGGTGCGGGTGTAGTAGTCGAGGCCGCGGACGAGGCGAGGGTTTAGGTTGTAGGGGACTCCGCAGGCGTCGAGCGCGGTCAGGACCTGGGCGAAGTGCGCGGCGGATTCGGGGCCGAGGTAGTCAGCGATCTTGGGGAGCGCGTTGATGAGGTCCTGATCGGCTTCTTCCTTGCTGTCGAGGACGCGGAGCGGGTTGGTGTCGGCGCGGCGCTGGTTGTCTTCGCAGAGGAGGTGCTTGATGGGTTGCAGGGCTTCGCGGAGAGCGGCGTTGTAGCGGACGCGGTCTTCGGAGGAGCCGACGGAGTTGAGCTCGAGACGCCAGTCGCGGATGCCTAGCTCGTCGAGGAGGCTGGCTAGCATCTCGAGGATCTCGGCGTCGCGGAGAGGCGATTCCGAGCCGGAGGATTGCGGGCCGATGACTTCCGCGCCGATCTGCCAGAACTGGCGGTAGCGGCCGCGCTGCGGGCGTTCGCGGCGGAACTGCGGGCCGATGTAGTAGAGCTTCTGGAGTTGGCCGGTCTCGCCTAGCTTGTGCTCGATGTACGCGCGGACGACGCCTGCGGTGGATTCGGGGCGCAGAGTTAGGGATTGCGCCTTTTCGCTGGCGGCGCGGGCGCGGTCTTCCCAGGTGAACATTTCTTTGCTGACGATGTCGGTTTCTTCGCCTACGCCGCGGGCGAAGAGTTCGGTGGTTTCGAAGATCGGGGTGCGGATTTCGCCGAAGCCGTAGCGGGCGAAGAGGGCGCGGGCGGTGGCCTCGACGTGGTTCCAGAGGGGGGTCTGGTCGGGGAGGAGATCGCGGGTGCCGCGGACCGCTTTGAGGGTCGGGCGGGCCGGGGTTTTCTTGCTGTCGGTCATAGACTTCCTAGTCTATCTTCCAGCCTCTGCCGAGAGCGAGATGCGTGGCGCGCTGGAGTTCGTGGTGGGTTGGCAGAAGGCAATTCGGTCGTTCCGCCTGCGGCTCCACTCCGGCCTTCGGCAGAGCGGAAGCGTCTGCGACGCTGGCTGTTGATGGCACGACTGAAGCCGTGCCCCTTCGAGGGTTCTGTTGTGCTACCCAGGGTCCTGCGCGGACGGCGGTCCTGCACGGACGGCGGTCCTGCGCGGACGGCGAGAGGCTTCGGTCCTGCACGGACGGCGAGGGGCTTCGCTTGGCGGCGGAGCATAACGGGGTACCCCCCTCCCCCTCCCCCCTCTAGTGGGGAAAAAGAGTCGTAAACCGCTCACACGAGGAGGGTTAGGGGTGTAGATACCCCCCTCGGCTGGGGGTCAAAAATGCCCGTAAACGGTTGCATTCAGGAGGGTTACAGACAAAGTACCCCTTCTAAAGGGGTTAGCGGTCCCCTGCGGGGGGGCTGGGCGTTGGAGGTTGATTTGATTTTGGGGCCTATATCTATTGTAGCTAGTGGGTGGGGGTAACTATGCCAGGTTTTGGAAATATAAATCGCCTGTGTTGATAGGGGGTTTGGAGGTTTTGGAGTGGTTTGGGGGGTTGACAGGATTTTGGGTTCTCTTCGTGGGAACCCAGGTCCCAGGAGCGGGACCCTTCGGTGAGCTCAGGGCAGGCTCTGGGACCCCCGGATTTTTGGTCCATAGGGCTATGGGATTTTGGAGGGGCGCTCGACTGGACCGCGTATGTCGTTTGGCGATATGTGTCGCAGGGCACAGACGAGAGAAGGTGTTGGGTGGAGGCTACTGGCAGAGGTATTCCGTATGTCAACATCCAACATAGCGAGAACGATCATCGACACGCATCGGCACATTTTTGGTCCAAAGCTGAAGCAGAAGTTCGTTGAGAATATCGGGTTTGATGACAAGAAGCCGTTGCCGCAGGCGAATGCTGGCGAGATGTTTTTCTATCGCGAGTCGGTTGACGTTGATTATTCGATGGAGATTCAGCGCCAGAGTGGCGTGACGCTCTGCGTGAACAGTTATGGCGGCGAGATCGAGACGTTCGCCCAGAGCATTATCAAAGCGAGCACCATCGACACCATCAAATTCCTGCACGACGAGTCTTTCGAACTGCGGGATCGATACCCGAAGGACATTGCCGTGATGGCCAACGCTCATGCGCTGGAAGAGAATACGCGTGCTGTCATTGATCCGCTGATCTCGAGCAAGGAAGCGTGCGCGATCAGCATTTGTACGAGCTACGGAGCGGGGGCGGAGCAGGTGTTTCTCGACTCGCCCAAGGCCGAGTGGCTGTGGGAGTATGCGCAGGACAAGGATGTTCTGGTCCACATTCATCCGCCGCTGGTAGCGATAGGGGCTGCCGCCATGCAGCAGTACAGGCTCAATGAAGCGCTCGGCCGGCCATTCGATACGGCGGTGTCGGCGGCTCGCATGATCTACAGCGGTGTGTTCGATCGATACCCGAAGCTGAAGGTTCTTTTCGTTCACATGGGCGGAGCGCTGGCGCCGCTGATTTGCAGGCTCGACTGGAACTGGGAGTTGAACTACAAGGGCATTCAGAATCCACCGATCGAAAAGGTAGACAAGAACCTGCGTAAGCCTTCGGAGTATTTCAAGTCGAATATCTATGTAGATACGATGGGCCCGAGCGCGATTGCTCTTAGGGCCATGATCGAAACGTGCGGCGTTGACCGCGTTCTGTTTGGAACGGATTTCGGGCCGGTGCCCATGAGCCCGAAGCTGCACATCGATCTTGTCGACGAGACGATTGCCGACGCTGGAGATCGCAAGAAGATTTTCTCAAGCAACACGCTTGGCTTGCTCCATCTGGCTGAAAGTGCACCTCGCCTCGTCCCCCGCGCGGCTTAGTTTTTATGCGCTAGACCGTTCAAAATCGTATGACTGGAAGATCGAGGGCCATCACGAAGGCTGTTCGCTTTGTGATGGCCTTCTTTCTGCTGTTGGCCCTGTGTCGATGCAACCCGCGCAAAGCTGTATCAGGTCTCTGCGATGACGCCGGCTCGTGATTCGTAAGGGGGCGGGCGAGGTTTTCATCGTTCTGATGGGTGCAGGCTAAGGGCTGACTTCTGTTATTGTCTTAGCCAATCGTCTGTCGTTTGAACTCAGTCTTAGGGAAGTTCCAAGGGATTAAGTAAATGACTATGTATTGGATCTACAACCTTCCGAATTGGCTCTTCGGGATACTGACGGTATCGCTGTTTGTGGCAATGGGTGTGACGGGCCTTTACCTGACACGGAGCTGGATGCGGCGCGTTCATCGTGGCGAGAATGGGCACAATGACATCGTGGGTTTCTATATGGCGGGAGTCACTGTTTTGTATGCGGTGAGCATCGGCCTGCTGGCGATTGGAGCGTGGGCAACGTATACCGATGTGCAAAGCAAAGTGGACCATGAGGCGGCCGCGCTGGCTGGTCTGTACCGCGACATCAGTGCGTATCCCGAACCGGAGCGCAGCGTGATGCAGGAAGATCTGCGCAGGTACACGAGGGAGGTGATCGATGTGGCGTGGCCGTTGCAGCGGCGCGGCATCGTCCCCACGAGTGAGGGCGCGGAGCTGAGTGACTTTGAGGAACACTTTATGTCGTTTGAGCCCCGAAGCCAGAGGCAGGATGTATTGATGGCGGAGGCGTTTCGAACGTTCAACGAGCTGACGGAGAGCCGGAGGATGCGGCTCAACAGCGTGTCGGCTGAGATGCCTGGACCCCTTTGGGTGTTGGTGCTGGTGGGTGCGTTTGTGTGCATCGCGGTCAGTTGGTTTTACCAGACGGATAATTTCCGATTGCATTTCTGGATGACGATCTTGTTTTCGGGCCTGTTGGGGGTGCTGATTTACCTGGTCGCGGTGCTGGATAATCCGTATCGAGGGAAGGTCAGCGTTTCGTCTGAATCCATTGAGCGCGTGTATGAGCAGGTGATGGTGCCGGCGAAGTAGGGGAGAAGCAGATTGCCGGAGGGAATGGGAGAAAGAAAGGCAAGGGCTTTGACGCAAAGGGCGCGAAGGTTGCCAAGTTTCGCCAAGGAAAACAGGCAAGAGCAAGAGCAGAAGCAGATTCCCAGAGGGAATGACAGAAAGAAAGGCAAGGGCAAGGGCAGAAGAAGAAGCAGATCCCTGCGGGATGACAACCAGAAGGGCAAGTGCAAGAGCAGAAGCAGATTCCCGGGGGGAATGACAGAAAGAAAGGCAAAGGCAAGGGCAGAAGAAGAAGCAGATCCCTGCGGGATGACAACCAGAAGGGCAAAGGCAAAGGCAGAAGCAGATTCCCAGAGGGAATGACAGAAAGAAAGGCA
>JBEKFF010000242.1:0-4975 GCA_050013455.1 Acidobacteriaceae bacterium
AAAGCCAAAGCCAATACAGGGATCCTTCGCTGCGCTCAGGATGACGGCGAAAAACTAGCAGCGGCAAAAGCAACGGCACAAGCAATCTTTGGCGGGACGAGATTGCTAGAGGCCTTGGCGGAGGCGGGTGCGGGGGTCTAGATGGTCGCGGAGGCCGTCGCCGATTAGGTTGAAGGAGAAGACGCAGAGAGCTAGCGCGATGGCTGGGAAGAACATGAGGTAGGGGGATTCGAATAGGTGGGAGCGGGCGTCGTTGAGCATGGCGCCCCAGGTGGCCGTGGGGGGTTGGACGCCGAGGCCGAGGAAGCTGAGGGTGGCTTCCGACAAGACGGCGGCGGCCATGCCGATGGCGGCCTGTACCAGTAGAGGTTGGAGGATGTTGGGGAGGATGTGGCGGACCATCAGGTGGAGGTCGCTGGCACCCATGGAGCGGGCGGCCTGGACGTACTCGCGCTGCTTGACGGTGAGGACCTGGGCGCGGACGAGACGGGCGTAGTTGACCCAGCCGGCTAGCGCTAGCGCCAGGATGAGGTTGGCTAGCGAGGGGCCTAGGAAGGCTACGATCGCTACGGCTAGAAGGATTCCGGGGAGGGAGAGGAAGGCGTTGGTGAGGTAGATGTTGACGATGGTGTCGGTGAAGCCGCCGTAGAAGCCGGCGAGCATGCCGAGGGTTGAGCCGAGGGTGAGGGAGATGCCGACGACGGCTACGGCGACGAGGAGCGAGATTCGGGCTCCGTAGAGGGTGCGGGAGAGGACGTCGCGGCCAAGCTCGTCGGTACCAAACCAGTGGGCGGCGGAGGGTGGGAGAAGGCGGGCGGTGAGGTTGAGCTGTGCCGGGTCGTGGGGTGCGAGCCAGGGCGCGAATATCGCGCAGATGAGGAAGACGGCGAGGACGAGGCAGCCGGTGACGGCGAGTCGTTGATGGGCTGCCTGGCGCAGCAGGGAGCGGAGGTTTGCGGGAGGATTGCGGAGTTCTTCCATGCCGGTGAAGTGATGATAGCTCGGAGAGGCGTTTGGGAGGGGAGCCATGGCTGAGTCGGAGCGAACCTTGACATCCCCGCCCCCTCACATAAACTTGACGCAGAGACCTTACAACGCCAGCAGCGTTAAACGATTCCAAGAGATGAAACAAACGAGCGGTGTACCCAGGGCAACCGCCATGATTGTTAGCCAGGTTAGATCGGAGTTTTTTGAATGAACCTCAAAGGGGAGACCGCGGTCGTTTGCGGGGCAGGGGGCTTTATTGGCGGACATCTTGTCAAAGGCCTGATAGGGAATGGGGTTAAGGTTGTTCGAGCTGTTGACGTAAAGCCGCTGGAAGATTGGTACCAGGTGACGGAGGGTGTCGAGAACCTGTCGCTGGATTTGAAGGACAAAGAGAACTGCATGATCGCCGCGGAGGGCGTCTCGCAGGTTTACCAGCTGGCGGCCGATATGGGCGGCATGGGGTTCATTGAGAACAACAAGGCGCTGTGCATGCTGAGCGTGCTGACCAATACGCACATGCTGGTGGCGGCGCAGGCGAAGGGCGTGAAACGGTTCTTCTATTCGTCGTCGGCTTGCGTATATAACGGCGAGAAGCAGACCAGCCCGGACGTGGTGGCGCTGAAGGAGTCGGATGCGTATCCAGCGCTGCCGGAAGATGGCTATGGCTGGGAGAAGTTGTTCTCGGAGCGGATGTGCCGGCACTTCGAGGAAGATTATGGACTGGTGTGCCGGGTGGCTCGCTACCATAATGTTTACGGGCCGCAGGGGACGTGGAACGGCGGGCGCGAGAAGGCGCCGGCGGCGATCTGCCGCAAGGTAATTGAGGCCAAGATTTCGGGCGTGCATGAGATCAATATCTGGGGTGACGGCAAGCAGACACGCAGCTTTATGTATATCGACGACTGCGTGAAGGGCACGGAAATGATCATGGAGAGCGAGATCGACGAGCCGATTAATCTGGGCTCGAGCGAGCTGGTGACGATCAATCAGCTGGTGGATCTTGCTGAAGATATTGCCGGGATCAAGCTGAAGCGGACGTATGATTTGAACGCGCCGAAGGGCGTGAATGGTCGCAATAGCGACAACACGCTGATCCAGGAGAAGCTGGGCTGGGAGCCGTCGATCCGGTTGCGTGACGGCCTGGAGCGGACGTACCGGTGGATTGAACAGGAGATCGCAACCGGGGCCAAGGGGAAATAATCGATGCCGTCCGCTGATGGCGAAGGACGAACGATTCTCGGCATCCGCTTCTTCATCGGAACGGCAGCACAGGCTGTGGAACGGATGAAGGGTGGTGGATTGCTGGTGGTGCCGGCTGCGCCAGCGCTGAAGGATCTCGAGGTGAAGGCGTCGTATCGCGAGGCGCTGATGAACGCGGATATGGCGATTGCGGATTCTGCGTACATGGTGATGGTGTGGAATTGGCTGCAGCACGACTCGATTCGGCGGCTGTCGGGGCTGGAGTATCTGCGTGAGCTTTTGAAGCAGGCGGATGTTCGGCAATCGGGCAATGTGCTTTGGATTATGGCGAGTACGCTAAGCGCTGAACGTAATCTTGCGTGGCTTGCGGAGCAGGGAATTTCTGTGCCGGAGGACTGCGTGTACCTGGCGCCTTTGTATTCCGACCAGGAGATTTACGACCCTGAACTGCTGGAACGGATCGAGCGGATCCGGCCGCAGAATGTGATCCTGACACTGGGTGGGGGGACGCAGGAACGGGTGGGGCTCTACCTCAAGCGGAACTTGAGCTATTTGCCCTCAATTCATTGCATTGGGGCGGCTATCGCGTTCCTTAGCGGAGACCAGGTGCGGATCCCCATCTGGGCCGATCGGAGCTATCTGGGGTGGCTCTATCGGTCGATATCCGAGCCGCGGCGCTACATGCCGCGATATTGGAGCGCTCGGAAGCTATTGTATTTGTTGATTCGCTATAGAGAACGCTTGCCAGTGCCACCCGTTTAGGCCAATATAGTAACCACTACTAGTAACTTTCACTCGGTTACTGATCTTGTGAAAGTAACTTCTTCTGGCTTACTGGGTTGGTGCTTGTATGAGAGTTCGTCTAGTTGCGGTGGCACTCTTCTTTTCGTGCAGTGTAGCTTGCCTGGCATTTGTGCCCAGGCTGGTGAACGGCCCGACGGTTGCCGAGCAGTATCTTCTTTCCGCGGCGAATGCGGAACGGGCGCAACGTGGATTGCAACCGTTGCGTTGGGATCGCGCCCTTTACGAGGCGGCGAGCTATCACGCGGAACAGATGGCGGAACGCGAGTCGATTTCGCACCAGTACGCTGGCGAACCGGAGTTGATGGCGCGAGGACAGGACGCCGGTGCGCGGTTCAGTGTGATCTCGGAGAACGTGGCTGAAGCACCCAGCGCGCTGATGATTCAAGACGCGTGGATGAACTCGGCAAAACATCGGGAGAATTTACTGGATCCGAGGGTGGATTCGATCGGGATTCGCGTGATTGCTAGAGGGGACCGCTTGTATGCTGTGGAAGATTTCGATCGGTCGGTGACGAATCTTTCGCTGGAACAGCAGGAACTTGCGGTAGGGCAGCTGCTGCAGTTGAAATCGTCGGTGGCCATTTTGCCTACGACTCTGGATGCCCGGCGTACATGCTCGATGGAGTCGGGTTATGCGGGTGACCAGAGGCCATGGTTTGTGATGCGGTATACGGCCGATGATCTAACGAAGATTCCGACGATGCTGGAGCAGCGCCTGGCGACGGGAAGCTATAAGGCAGCGGTGGTGGGAGCTTGTCCGGCAGAGGGCGTGCGCAACTTCAGCGCTTACAGTATCGCGGTGATGTTGTACCGGTAACGAGCTATTCGGCTGCGCTGCGTGCTAGCGGTTCGATTACGGCGATGTTTGGGAGCAGCTCGTTTGGAATTGCGTGGCGCTGCTGCAAGTAGGACGTCGCGTTGTAGGTGATCCATACCTTGCCGTCATTGTCTTCATGGACCAGGATTTTCAGCGGGAGATCGAGGGCGGCTGTGGGTGCGGCGAGCATGATGGGGGTGCCGGCGCGAGGACTTCCGAAGATTAAGAGCTTGGTGGGTGGCATGGTCATGCCGGCTTCTGCTGCTTCGCCGCTGTGATCTACGAGAGCGAAGAGGGTGATGTTTTTTGCAGCCAGGGTCCTGGTGAGCGAGTCGACGGTTTGATCGACGGAGGCTTGGCTGGGGATGCTGGTAATGCCGGGGTCGTGGTCGCTGGTCATGATCGCCCTCTGTGGCCTGGACTGGAAGAGACGCTTGAGACGGCACTTCGGCGGAGGCAGACGGTGTTGGTGACGCGAATGCGTGGCGTGAGAGACGGCTCGCAGTGGATGACCAGGATAACGCGGCTTTGACCCACCCTCGCGCATTTGCTATAAAGGTTGAGGAGCAACCGCCCGGTTGCCTTGCGTTCTACGCGCGATCCTGAGTAGCTCAATGGCAGAGCATTCGGCTGTTAACCGAAGGGTTGTAGGTTCGAGTCCTACCTCAGGAGCCATTTAGAATCAGACGCTTACAGTCCCGCTTCCTTATTAAAAGAGCGCAAAATTGCTCCAGTGTGGGGGCTTTTGTGGGTACCCCAGAAAAAATCAACGGGTAATTGTGGGCTCTACTGAGCACCATTTTGACCATTGAAGACGAAGGCGCGCTCAAGCTCAAGGAGATCTCCTACATCCACGCCGAAGGCTACCCGGCCGGCGAGATGAAGCACGGCCCCAACGCCCTCATCGACGAAACCCTCCCCGTAGTCTGCATCGCGACGCAAGACCCCAACGACCCCAGCTCGGTCCTCAAGTACGAAAAGACCCTCAGCAACATCCAGGAAGTAACGGCCCGCAGCGGCCGCGTCATCGCGATCGCGATCGAAGGCGACACCCACATCAGCCAGCTGGTAGAGCACGTAATCCACATCCCCCAAACCCACGAGCTCCTCCTCCCCATCCTCGAAGTAGTCCCCCTCCAACTCCTCGCCTACCACATAGCCGTAAGA
>JBEKFF010000243.1:0-4970 GCA_050013455.1 Acidobacteriaceae bacterium
AGGCCGCCATGCGCCTCATCTTCCTTCCGCAAGCATCGCCTGCACGATACCAGCCGCATCCTGCAGCGTCTTCAACTCTGTCGCGCCCAGCTTTCTCATTTCATCCGCCAGCGGCCGCAGGCGTCGATTGCGCGATTCAACCAACAGCCGTTTCCCCTTCATCGTTGCCGACAGAGAAACGGTTCGACGATCCCGCTCCTCCCTGGCCTTCCTCACCAACCCATGCTCCTCCAACGCGTTCACAATCCGCGTCATCGTAGGCGGACGCACCTGCTCCGCACCCGCCAACTCTCCCAGCGTGATCGGCCCCGCAAACACAATCACCGAAAGCGCCGACAGTCGCGCCGAGTTCAACCCGCTCGACCCATCCGCCCTTCGCACGCACCGAAGCAAACCAATCGCCGCCGAGTGCAGCGCTTGCGCAGTCGCTTCCGAGGTCGTTCGTTTCTTCATTGACGTAATCTCTCAAAACTTATACAAAGTAATTAGCTGAGCTAACGATATACGGAGGTACCTGTGGAAGACGCAAAATCAACCGTACATTTGGAAGAAATCGCCCAGATTGCTCTCACCGTCCAAAATCTGGAAGAAGCCAAACTCTTCTACCGCGACATCCTTGGCATGCGCTTCCTCTTCGACGCCGGCACGATGGCCTTCTTTCAATGCGGCGAAATTCGGCTCATGATCGGAACCTCGGACCAACCCTCGCCAACCAGCGGGACCATCGTCTACTTCCGTGTCCCCGACCTTCAATCCGCCCACGCAGAATTAAGAAACAAGCAAGTCGCCTTCACCCAGGAACCCCACCTGGTCGCCCGCATGAAGAGCCACGATCTCTGGCTGGCCTTCCTCAAGGATCCCGCAGGCAATACTCTAGGTCTCATGAGCGAAGTAGCCCGAGCCACCGAGTAACCCGATGCGCCTGATCTGGATCTACGGCCTCCCCGCCACCGGCAAGCACACCGTCGCGCAGCAACTCGCCACGCTCACCGGCTACAGGCTCTTCCACAACCACCTCGCCGTCGACCTCCTGCTCTCGGTCTTCGACTTCGGCACCCAACCCTTCGTCGAACTCCGCGAACAGATCTGGCTCTCCGTCTTCGAGCAGGCCGCCGCCACCAACCTCCCCGGCCTCATCTTCACCTTCGCGCCCGAGCGCACCGTCCGCCCCAGCTTCATCCCCGCCGCGCTCGACGTCCTCGCCCGCCACAACGCCACCGTAGACTTCATCGAGCTCACCTGCCCGCTCCCCGACCTAAAGCAGCGCCTCGACAACCCCTCCCGCCGCCGTTTCCAGAAGTTAATCTCCACCACCCTCTTCGACCATCTCCACGCCAACGGAGTCTTCGACGCCTCCCACATGCCCACCCCCGGCCTCACCATAGACACCAGCCTCCACACCCCCGAAGCCGCCGCAGCCCTTATCGCCCAGACCCTCGGCCTCTAAGAACCTGCTGAATAACAGTCCTGCCGGAAGAACCCACTACTCGTGGGGGCGGGCGTTCACACGCCTTTTTACGGCTTCGCGCGGTCCTCCCGTCGGTCGGCAAGGAGACTTCGTTCGCGACCAACGGGAGCGCCCAGCCGAAGGCCTCTGCCCGCAACGAAGTTGCCGCCCCACGCGTAGTGGGCCCGTCCGGCAGGACATGCCTGTCGAGTTCCTAAACAGACTCTAACCACACCCTCGCTCCACATCCCGTCCCCGTTCTCCACCGAACAACATCGAAAAACCCACCGCCCCTCCCCGTAAACTTATCTCTATGGCCGCTCTCGCAATGCCGAACCCGAACGACGGCCTTCCGTCCTCCATCCAAACCGAAGTCACCGTCCTCGGCGCCATGCTGCTCGACGCCGTCGCCATCACCGACGCGACTGCCAAGCTCCGTCCCGAAGACTTCGCACTCGACTCCCACCAGCGCATCTACCGCATCATGGTCGACCTCATGGCCCTCGGCCACGCCGTCGACCTCATCACCGTCATGGACGCGCTCACCAAGCGCCGCGAACTCGATGCAATAGGCGGAGCGGCTTACCTCGCGTTCCTCACCGAAGGCATCCCGCGCAATCCCAACATCGAGTCCTACGTCCGCATCGTCAAGGACAAGAGCCTCCTCCGCCAACTCCTCAGCATCTTCAACGAGGGCATGGCCGCCGCCGCCGACCAGACCGAAGACGCCACCAAGGTCCTCAACGACGTAGAAGTTCGCCTAGCCGAAGTTGCCGACAGCGCCATCCAGCGCGGCTTCTCCAACATCCCCGAGATCGTCGCCAGCTCCTTCGGCAGCATCGACGCGCTCTACGAGCAAGGCCGCGAAGTCACCGGTCTCGCCACCCACTACATCGAGTTCGACAAGATGACGAGCGGCCTCCAAAACTCCGAACTCATCATCATCGCCGCCCGCCCGAGCATGGGAAAAACAGCCTGGGCCATCAACATCGCGCAGAACTGCGCCGTCAAAGATGGCAAAGTCGTCGCAGTCTTCTCGCTCGAAATGTCCAAGGAATCCCTCCTCCGACGCATGCTAGCCAGCGAAGCCATGGTTGGCAGCCGCAAACTCCAAACCGGCTTCATCCCCCGCGAAGACAAGGGCAAGCTCATCGCCGCGCTCGACCGCCTCATGAACTCCAAGATGTTCATCGACGACACCCCCGGCATCACCCTCGCCGAAATGCGCGCCAAAGCCCGCCGCCTCCGCCAGCAGGAGGGCGCCCTCGACCTCATCGTCATCGACTACCTCCAACTCATGACCGGCTCCTCCGGCAGCTCACAGAAAAAATTCGAGAACCGCACCCAGGAAGTCAGCAGCATCTCCCGTGGCCTCAAGGCCCTCGCCAAAGAACTCGGCGTCCCCGTCGTAGCCCTCTCGCAGTTATCGCGTGGCAGCGAGCAGCGCACCGGCGACAAGAAGCCCCTACTCTCCGATCTACGCGAGTCCGGCTCCATCGAGCAGGACGCCGACGTGGTTGCCTTCATCCATCGCGAAGAGTATTACGATCGCGAGAACGAAGACATAAAAGGCCAGGCCGAGATCATCATCGCCAAGCAGCGTAACGGCCCCACCGGCTCCGTCAAGCTCGCCTACCTCTCCGACTTCACCCGCTTTGAAAACCTGGACACCTCGCACGTAGGCGACTCCGGCGGCGACGCCTACTAGGCGCGCCTGACATCTTTACCAGCGACGCCTACTAAGTAATCCCGACGCCTACTAAAATAATCCCTACTCCTGCCACCCTCCTGACACAATGCTGTCAGGAGCCTTCTCCTATCCTGCGACTGTAGTTACTTCAGCCGTACAGGAGACACACCATGAGCAAGTTCGACAGCAACGCAGTCACCTGGTTCGAAATCCCCACCACCGACTTCCAGCGCGCCACCAACTTCTACGAGTCCGTCCTCGACGCCAAGCTGATCCCCTATCCCGGCGGCGCGCCTTGCAGCATCTTCCCGCACCAGGACGGCGGGGTCAGCGGCTGCATCGTACAGAGCCCGAACCATAAACCCTCCAGCGACGGCGCCGTCGTCTACCTCAACGCCGACGGCAAACTCGACGCCAGCCTCAAGCGCGCAGAAAAACTCGGCGCTCCCATCCTCGTCCCACGCACAGAGATCCCCGGCGGCTTCGGCTTCTACGCCTGCCTCCAGGATTCGGAGGGCAATCACGTTGGCCTGCACAGCAAAATGTTCTAACGGGCACCTCGCATGAGGCGCGCCGACCGTCTCTTCCGCATCGTCCAACTGCTACGTTCCGGCCGCCTGAAGACCGCTCGCGCCCTTGCCGAGCGCCTTCAGGTCTCCGAGCGCACCATCTATCGCGACATCGTCGATCTCCAACTCGCCGGCCAGCCCATCGAAGGCGAAGCCGGCGTCGGCTACACCCTGCGTCGCGAGTTCGATCTTCCGCCGCTGATGTTCGCGCCCGAAGAACTCACCGCCCTCGTCCTCGGCGCGCGCCTGGTCAAAGCCTGGGGAGGCGCCGAGAACGCCCTCGCTGCTGGCAACGCCCTCGCACGCATCGAAGCCGTTCTTCCCCCGGAACTCGCCAACAGCCTCGACGCCATCCTGATGTACGTTCCCGGCTTCCAGATGTCGCAAGTCCTGCGCCGCTTGCTCGATCGCGTGCACGCCGCCTGCGCCGCCCGCCGCGCGCTAGCCTTCGCCTACACCCGCCTCAACGGCGAGCCCTCGCAGCGCACCGTCCGCCCGCTCGCCCTCTACTGCTGGAGTGGCACCTGGACGCTCGTCTCCTGGTGCGAGATGCGCAAAGATTTTCGCACCTTCCGCCTGGACCGCATCGCCCAGTGTGAGCTCCTCGATCGCACCTTCGAGCAGCGCCGCGGTCAGCGCCTCAAGGACTATCTCAAGTCCATGCACGCCGAGCATGCCGCCGCGATGGCCCGCATTGCCGCAGACGAATCCGCTACTCTGTTTCCCCTGGCACAAGCTTCGGATTGATCTTCATCTCGTCGCGCTCGTACGGCCGGCCCTTCGCAATGGCCGCTTCCAGATCTTTGTCATACCCATAAAGATCGTTGAAGAAATGCGTCGATCCATCTTCATCCGGCATCGCCGTAAAGTACCCAATCACCACGGGCAGCGGCGTCTTCAGATTGTATGTGCGATTGTTCATCTCGCCGTTCATCGCCACGTCGACCTTGTCCGCGTCCCAGCCATTCTCTGCATCCGGATCCGCTTGATCGCCATGCAGCACCCACAACGCCATCTGGTCCGCATGCTGCAGCCTCACGCATCCGTGCGACCTGTCCCGCTTGAACAGCCCAAACAAATAAAGCTCCGGCGTCGAGTGCATATACACGTCATACGAATTCGGAAACAGAAACTTCACCAGCCCCAGCGAATTCTTCGGCCCTGGCATCTGCCGCACGTTGTAGCGCAGGTGCGCGATATCGTTCACCGTAAAGCTCGTCACCACCGTGCCATCGTTCTTGTACACCTGGTAGTCATTAGCCGC
>JBEKFF010000244.1:0-4950 GCA_050013455.1 Acidobacteriaceae bacterium
GTTGCGAAACGTCGCAACCTTAGCGCCCTTTGCGTCAAGGTAGTTGCCGTTGCCGTTGCTGTTGCCGTTGCCGTTGCTGTTGCCGTTGCATTTGCCCTTGCATTTGCCCTTGCCGTTGCCGTTGCATTTGCCCTTGCCTTTCTTTCTGTCATTCCCCCTGGGAATCTGCTTCTTCTTTTGCCTTTGCTTTTGCTTTTCCTTTTGCCTTTGCCTTTGCCTTTGCTTTTGCCTTTGCCTTTGCCTCTGCCTTTGCCTCTTCCTCTGTCTTCGCTAGAACCTAAAACGTAAAGCTAGCAGCCATCCCAGCCGTCCCATCCGACCAGTGCTCCACCGGCACCAGCAGAATCGTCATCCGATCGCCCAGATCCGGCGCCGCCATCACCGGCGACCCCTCCAGATTCGCTCCCCAGCTCTTCGCCGCATCGCCAGCAACAAACCACATCAGGTGCGGATGCCACATCCCCGGCTCATCCCCCAAATACTGCTGCTTCGACATCATGTACGACATCGCCCCCACCCCCGGCTCCGTCAACTCTTTCTTCTCCCAAGCCGTCTTCAGCGCCGCAGCAATCTCCTCCCTCGACCGCCCCGCCATCGCCAGCCGAGCCTCCATCCGCACCACCCCCAGATACGTCTTCGCCGCCTCCGGATTCACGCAAATCGGCCCACGAATCTTAGGATTCCAGAACTCCGGAAAATCCACCGCCGCAGCAAACGACCGCTCCACCAAACACACAAACCCGTTCCCACCCGCAGCCGCGGTTTCATACCCACCCTTACCCAACACCAACACCTCAGCCCCACCCGAAATCCCCACCGGCGCCGCACTCCTCGCCAGAGCAATCTCAGAGTCCTTCGCCATCATGTACTCACTCAAAGGAGCAGCCACCGCATAAGGCGCCGCCGTCCCCTGCGCCCACCCCTGCAAAGCGATTCCGGCAAAAGCAACGAACGCAACCAATCCAATCGTCTTCGCAGGCATAGATCCCCCAACGCCACAGTGGAATGCTCGCTACTCTAGACCACCCCGACCCCATCAATCAACCCGCGCTAGCCTTGTGCAGCGAGTCATTTTGAACTGAATGACTGAAGTTTCCCAAAACCCGACTTTTGAGGGAAGCACGCCGACCGTGATGGTGGAACGATTAGATGAATGGCACACCGCCTTGGACCCAGGATGCTCATCCATACCCGCTAGGTTGGCTCTAGCGCGGCATTGCTGCTAGGTGGGGCAGGTCAAAATGAGCAAAATCAATGGGGGAAAGTGGCGATTAGAATTCCAGCCAGAAGCCACGCGAAAACACCCATCCCCCGCAAGTAGACAGGAAACCACTCTTTCAAAACCATATTTGAGCCCGGCCATTTTTGTACGAGCTTGCCGCTCTCTTGGTATTGTCTTCTTGCGTAATCGATGATGGGTTCGGTCTTAAATAAAGCAGCCCATCCTGCCAACGACAGAAGAGCAATAGACACGCTCATCGGAATCTGAGGTCCCATGTCGGTAATGCTATCGCATCACTTTTGCCGAACTTGTACGATCCGCGCTTCTCCCGCAAAAACGGCGTTTCATCCGAGTTCAGATAGCCCGCCCAGCGGCAAAACGAACTTGGACCCGACTTTGAGGGAATAACCAGCCGTCGCTAGAAACCGGCCTGTCTCGCGTGCACTGGGCTTTATAGAAGGGCTGCCGCCACAGGTCCACCGCATCGCAACAATCCGCGGTCAGCTATAGTACAGACGAGACTCAATCCCCTTCATTGGTGACCCGAACGTGCATGCTCGGAATGTAGCGAAGTCGATCTCTGCCCTGTTGCTTTCTACCTTGAGCCTTGTCAGCGTTTCTCAGGCGCCCAAACCGCCTCCTCAGCCGAGTCGCCCCGCGAACGCGTCCTCCGTCCCATCCACGCCCGCCGTTGACCACATCACCCTCGGCCAGTCCGTCTATCCGCTCAACGGCCCTTACAAGTTCACCGTCGGCGACTCCCCCATCGACCCCGCCACCCACCAGCCCCTCTGGGCCGAGCCCAGCTTCGACGACTCAGCCTGGGAGACCGTCGACCTCACCCCTCCCGAAGGCTCCTTCGATCCCATCGCAGGCATCTCCGGCTACGTCCCCGGCTGGACCTCCAAGGGACATCCCGGCTACTACGGCTACGCGTGGTACCGCATCCGCGTCAAAGTCGATGAGGTCACCGGCGGCAAGCTGGCCCTCGCTGGCTCCGACGGCGTAGACGACGGTTTCCAGGTCTTCGCCAACGGCACCCTGCTGGGCAGCTTCGGTGACTTCTCCAAGACCCACCCCTCCGTCTACAACACCCAGCCAACACTCTTTCCCATTCCACCCTCGGCCCAAGGCACCGCAGCCGACGGTACCCAGGTCCTCGCCTTCCGCCTCTGGATGGAACCAGCCACGCTTCAGGACGAACCCGATGCCGGTGGCTTCCACACCGCCCCGCTGCTGGGCCAGGCAGGCGCCGTCGCCGCCAGCTACCAGGTCCGCTGGCTGGAACTGGTTCGGTCGTCGGGACCCGTGCTCGTCGAACTCCTCCTGTTCCTTCTTCTGGCGGTAATAGCCATCAGCCTTTCCATCTTCGACCGCTCGGACAAGGTCTATTACTGGATCGCGGGCGTGTACTTCCTCGCGAGTTGCCTAGCAAGTGTGCAAGCGATCGGCGGACTCAGTCAGTCCATCAACACGACGGTCTACCATGTATTGGCTGACGTTCTTTTGGTCCCACTCCTCCTCGCGGTGTGGGTGATGGTCTGGAAAGTATGGTTCCAGCTGGAGAAGCCCGCCTGGCTGCCGAAGACGCTGATCGTTCTAACCTTGATCTACATTGTGGCGAATCTGCTGGGCGAGGAGTTGATCTTCGGTCTTCTCTCGCACTCTGTCGCGGTCAAGTTTCACCTGCTCTCACTCGCGGTCCGGCTGCTCATTCTGGCGCTGTTGGCGCTGGTCGCCGCCCTCGGAGTCCGCGAAAAGGGGCGTGACGGTTGGATTGCCCTGCCCGCCGTCCTCATGCTCGGCATGGCAAGGTTTCAGAGTGAACTCAACATCCTTCACATCCGCCGCAACTGGTTCCCCTTCGGAATGGAGGTCAGCCTGTCCGTGGCAGCGAACCTGCTTCTCGTCCTCACCCTCTTCGTCCTCCTGCTCCGCCGTCTCTTCCTCTCACTCCGCGTCCAGCGCGAGCGCGCCCTCGACATCCAGCAGGCCGCCGAAGTCCAGCAGGTCATCCTCCCGGAATCTCACTTCACCTTCCCCGGCCTCGCCATCGAAACCGAGTACCGCCCCGCCCGCGAAGTCGGCGGCGACTTCTTCCAGCTCATCCCTCACCCAACTGACGGCAGCCTCCTCATCGTCGCCGGCGACGTCACCGGCAAAGGCCTCCAGGCCGGCATGCTCGTCGCCCTCCTCGTCGGGGCCACCCGCGCCACCGCCGAGCTCAACCCCGACCCGCTCGCCATCCTCCAGGTCCTCAACCGCCGCCTGCTCGGCCGCAAATCCGCGCAGGCCACCGCCGTAGCCCTCCGCATCGCCGCCGACGGCTCCGCCACCCTCGCCAACGCCGGCCACATCCCTCCCTACCTCAACGGCACGGCCCTCGACATGGAAGGCTCCCTCCCTCTCGGTATGATCGACGGAGCCGACTTCTCCGTCATGCACTTCCAGATCCACCCCAACGACAAGCTCGTCCTCATCTCCGACGGCGTCCTCGAAGCCACCGACCCCGCCGGCCAACTCTTCGGCTTTGATCGCGTCGCCGAACTCCTCCGAAACGCAACCCCCGTCAAAGCCCTCGCCGACGCCGCCCAGCTCTTCGGCCAGGAAGACGACATCAGCCTGGTAGCCCTCACCCGCACCGCATAACTGGAGTCAGCCGTTGCACATTACCCGCTGTATCTGTCCGTTCGTTGCTGCAAAATCGCCAATATTCTCATTGAAACGATCACGGACAGATGCCCGCCTCTCATCTCCAAAATGATGGTTCCCGCAAACGGCGTTTCATCCAGAGTTCAAACAGGCAAACCAGCGGCAGAATCGAACTTAGCCAAAACCCGACTTTGCAGGCGTCTTCACGCTTTTTCGGCCTTCAGCGTAATTCTGAGTACTCCCTGCTATAAAGGCATGGAGAATTGATCCCATGAATCTCGTCGATCAGACATCTACCCACGGCAAATATTCCCTCACCACCGGACGAAAGGTCGGTCAAAGTTTACTCGCGGGAGTCATTCTTATTGGCTCAGGTTTCTTCCTAAAGGCGGCGGTCAACCCGATCGGCCGAGACTTTGCATTGGTAATTGGCGGGCCTTCACTAATTCTCGGCCTCTCGCTGATCGTGCAGGTATGGACTTCGCACGTGGTTCTGGATGGAGACCGGATCGAGGTTCGCTCAGCGTTTCGCGCTCGTAGCACCACGCGAACTGAGATCGAGGGATTAAGGAAGGTAGAGAATCAATATGGCAGCTGGACACGAATTTACCGAAAGAACAATCTCGGTAGTTTTAGCGTATCCGATTCGTCCACAGGAGGAGACGCTGTCAGGGATTGGTTCAAAGGTTTGCCGGATTTAGATCAGCGCGATGCGGACGAGATTACAAAAGGGGTCAGCCAAAACCTGCCACCGCGACAAGACCTCAGCGACACGAACGGTTTCGGGACGGCGAAAGCGTGGGCAATCGGTCTGAGTCTTCTTGCAGGAGTGGCCAGCATTCCGGTAATGTTCGTTAGCTATGCTCCGATCTATGAAGCTTCGCTCATTGTCTTGCTCGCTTGTCCTATCGCGGGAATCCTAGTTCTTCGTCGTTTCCCTCTACTTTTTGGCGTCTTTAAGAGCAAGCCCGATCCACGTGCTGATCTCGGATTCTTCCTTATATGGCCGGGCATAGGAGTGGTCTACTCTTACCAGAACTCGACTGACCCAGGCCATCTTGTCGATTCGTTCCAGT
>JBEKFF010000245.1:0-4939 GCA_050013455.1 Acidobacteriaceae bacterium
GACGAAGCCTTCCCGCCCCCCTGGAACCCCGAAAAATCAAACCCTTCAAAATCAAACGGCACACCCTGCCCGCGCGCACCGCCGTCACCCGCACCGCCGCCATACCCGCCAGCCCCACCCGGCGCACCACCGCCCCGCGCATACGCCTCCGCGGTCGCAGCATCAATGTTGTCCGAGTAGAAGCCCACCTGGTCGTAGATCTTCCGCTTCTTCTCCTCGCTCAACACGTCGTTAGCTTCGGAGAGTTCCTTGAACTTCTCCTCAGCCTTCTTATCGCCAGGATTCACATCCGGGTGATACTTCCGCGCCAGCTTCCGAAACGCCTTGCGAATCTCTTCCGTCGTCGCCGTCTTCTTCACGCCCAGCGTGCCGTAATAATCTTTTGTCTTCGTCGCCATAGCTTTCTTCCCAACTTACTCTACCCAACCCAACCTGAACAGCACCAACCGCACAACGTCAGTCCGACGACTCAAGTCTTCTCCGCCTGGCACACCCCGCACCAATACAAATTCCTTCCCCCAAACCCCTCCATCTTCTTCACCTCCGACCCGCAAACAAAACAATCCCTCCCTTGCCGCCGATACACATAGTGCGCCTCTTCCTTCAGCGCCTGCCCCGTCTTTTTCGACGGCCGGTGCTTCGCCCGCGTCGTCACAATCCGCCGATCCACCATTCCCGCCCGCATCAACGGCAGCGCATCCTTCCAAATCTCCCGCAGCTTCTTCTCCGGCACATCCCGCCCTGCGACAAACGGACTCACCCCCGCCCGAAACAGCAGCTCTGCGCGATAAATATTCCCAATCCCCGCCATCACGTCCTGCTCCATCAGCAGCAACCCCACCGGCTTCTTACTCTTCGCAATCCTCTCCAGCGCCTTGTCCACCGCATCGCCATTCAGCGGATCAGGTCCCAGCCGTTCCAACAATTTCCCCCACTGCGCCTCCGTCCACACCGAGCAATCCATCGGTCCGCGCAGCTCCATCCAAGCCACCTCACTCCCCGCAAGATGCCCCCGCCCATCATCCTCCGAGTACCACCCATGCCGCTTCGTCACCACCGAACTCGCTGTCCCCTTCACCGAACTGGGTGCCCCATTCATGACGGCTCTATCGTCATGGGTGGGTTTACGAACGGCTGCAACATTCCACATCCGCAACCGCAGCGCCCCCTTCACCACCGGCAGCGCGCCCGACCCCTCGGTGAAATCCCCCTGCAATCCCAGATGCACATGCAGGATCCGATCCTTCCCAAAGTCATACCCCAGGTGTTTCCCCACCGCCATCACCCGACGCAGCTTCCGCCCATCCAACAAATCACCATCCGTAAACCGACCCTGCGGCCCATCCACCCGCACCGTCTTCCCAGCAAACGCCGCCGCATGCCGCTCCGCCCACCGATGAATCTCATTCCCCTCAGGCATCGTTCAATCCATCCGTCAAGCTCTTGAAAGATATTCAATCGTCTAACAGGCCGCGTAAATAAAGCTGCTCGTAGGTTGCAATATCACCCGCTCGGTCAGGCGCCACTGCGCGGAATATCTCAGCCGCAAATGCAAACGGAGCAAGACCATTCGCTGTAATTACATTTCCATCCCTTACCGCGCGCACTTTCTCATAAAGTCCTTGACCACCATATGCGGGAACATACTTACCGATAAAACCGCGTCCATTGCTTGTATGACGATGATTATTAAGCAGACCAGCATGCGCCAAAGACAAAGTCGCAGCGCAGATTGCAGCAACGGGGCGCTCCATCCGATGGACCGTCTGAACTAAATCAGTAATCCCTCTGATTTCTCCCTCCATCCACGCATCGCCACCCGGAAGGATAAGCAAGTCTACTAATTCTGGGCGGAGCTCATCGATATGCAGATCGGGAGTTACCGCAATCCCACCCATCGTCACCACGGGACCCGTTGCACCAGCAAAAGTCTTCACAGAAAACCCGAACGTTCGCCTTAGCTCAGCCAACGCGGATGCAGGTTCCCAATCCGCTAAACCATCGAAGACGAAAAGGTATGCCGTGCGTTTCGTCATCGATACTCCTGAAACTCAATTCCAAACCGCAGACGCCTTGATCCCCGCGACACTGAACATCTGGTCCGGCTCAACTTCCTGCATCTTCGCCACGAACGCCTCAGCCTCTTCGCGCGTCGCAAACACACTCCGCTGATACAGTCGTCCCGCGCGCAGCGCATCGCACTGCCACAGCGTCTCCTGCCCATGCACGCTGGCGTCGCCTAGCTCCCAGCGCAACACCCCAGGCCACGCCTGGTCCTGCTGTCCTTCACTGTCGTTTGTCATCGCGCTACCTCCTGGTCTTTCTTCCTTCACCCTGTTCGTGCCTATTAATTGGAGTCTTCATCTGCTCCAACCGACTCACTTCCGTTTACCCGACTTTCATCCCATCGACGCGGTCGGTACCACCCTGCCGCTCGATCATCTTTTATACGAATAAGGAGGAGCCGAAGCCCCTCCTCATCCTTTACGCAAATCAACTACCAGCAGTTCAATACGACCTATGTTTGTTAGCCCAACGCGACTTATTTCTCCGCGTCGACATACTCAGCATCGATCACGCCTTCATCCTTCTTCGCCTCGTCAGCCGTTCCAGCCGCCGCCGCGTCGCCATCCGTAGGAGCCGTCGTTCCCGCCGCATTGGCCTTATAAACCGCCTCTGCCAGCTTGTGGCTCGCCGCCGTCAGCTTGTCCTTCGATGCATTCAGGTCGCTCGTGCTCGGATCGCTGCCGCCAAGCGTAGACTTCGCTTCAGCCAGAGCGCTTTCGACTTCGCCCTTGTCTGCCGCATCAACCTTCTCGCCGCCGTCCTTCAGCATCTTCTCGACGTTGTACACCAAGGAATCAAGCTGGTTCCGAGCCTCGATCTTCTCCTTGGCTTCCTTGTCCTCGGCCGCGTGCGCCTCGGCATCCTTCGCCATGCGCTCGACCTCTTCCTTGCTCAGACCCGAAGAGCTCGTAATCACAATCTTCGCGTCCTTGCCCGTCGCATTGTCCTTCGCATGCACATTCAGAATGCCGTTCGCATCGATGTCAAACGTAACCTCGATCTGCGGCACGCCCCGCGGAGCCGGCATGATGCCGCCCAGCTTGAATTTGCCCAGCGTCCGGTTCTGCGCCGCCATCGGCCGCTCGCCCTGCATCACGTGTACCTCAACCTCGGTCTGGTTATCAGCCGCCGTCGAGAACGTCTCCGACTTCTTGGTCGGAATCGTCGTGTTGCGCGGAATCATCGCCGTCGCCACTCCACCCATCGTTTCGATGGAAAGCGTCAGCGGTGTCACATCCAGCAGCAGCAAGTCCTTGACATCGCCGGCAAGTACGCCAGCCTGAACCGCCGCACCGATCGCGACAACCTCATCCGGGTTCACACCCTTATGCGGTTCCTTGCCGAACAGCTTCTTCACCAGCTCCTGGATCGCCGGCATACGCGTCTGTCCGCCAACCAGCACAACCTCATCGATCTTGCTAGCGTCGATGCCCGCATCCTTCAGCGCCTGCTTGCTCGGCCCAACCGACTTCTCCAGTAGATCGGCCACCAGTTGCTCCAGCTTCGCGCGGCTCAGCGTGCGCACCAAATGCTTCGGTCCGCTAGCGTCAGCCGTAATGAACGGCAGATTGATCTCCGTCTCCTGCGCCGTCGACAACTCAATCTTCGCGCGCTCCGCAGCATCCTTCAGCCGCTGCAGCGCCATCTCGTTGCCCTTCGAGTGCAGATCCAGACCCGTCTCGCTCTTGAACTCCGAGATCAACCAATCCACAATCCGCTGGTCGAGATTATCGCCGCCAAGGTGCGTATCGCCGTTCGTCGACTTCACCTCAATCACGCCATCGCCAACCTCAAGAATCGAGATATCGAACGTACCGCCGCCAAAGTCATACACGGCAATCGTCTCGTCCTTCTTCTTATCCAAGCCATACGCGAGCGCCGCCGCCGTAGGCTCGTTCACAATGCGCTTCACATCCAGCCCGGCAATCTTGCCGGCGTCTTTTGTCGCCTGCCGCTGCGCATCATTGAAGTACGCCGGAACCGTAATCACGGCCTCGGTAACGCTCTGTCCCAAATAATCTTCAGCAGCCTTCTTCAGCTTCTGCAAAATCATCGCCGAGATCTCCGGCGCCGTGTACTCCTTGCCCTGCGCGATCACCGCAATGTTGTCGCCCTTGGCCACAACCTTGTAGGGGACCATCTTCATCTCGTCGCCCACTTCGTTCAGCCGGCGGCCCATAAAGCGCTTGATGGAGTAAACCGTGTTCTCCGGGTTGGTGATCGCCTGTCGCTTCGCCACCATGCCCACCAACCGCTCACCACTCTTGGTGAACGCAACGATCGACGGCGTAGTCCGCCCACCCTCTTCGTTCGGAATGACCTTGGGCTCTCCACCCTCCATCACCGCAACGCAGCTATTGGTCGTTCCCAAATCAATACCGATAATCTTTCCCATAATCCTGACCTCATCCTTAGTAGCCGCAGCCCTAACCTCAGCCCTGGCCCAAATCTCTTGACCAACCCTCACGATCTTCGCATGTGAGTGACTTACTGTCAACTTATATGATGGCGTACCACGCCCAGCGGATGCATCTTCTTTCCCTCAAAATCCCGACGGGATCCGTACCCGCACCAATCTCCCGCGTTTTACCCCTGATCCCCTCTATCCCCTCTTATTTCATATAGATTCCCCCCCAGTGCTCGCCAGTCCTCCCACCTTCCGCCCACGGGAACCCAGCTCCTGGCGCCCCCGTTAGCCCGCTCCATTACCGGGACGCTCCAGTTCACCGCCTCTGGCCGCACCCCCACCTCCGACCCACCGTCTCCAGCTACGACACCACCGCAGGAGCCACCCTCACCTTCGCCGCCTCCCCCTGCAACTCCGCCGCCTTCATCAGCCCCCTCACGCCCCAGTAGCCGCCGCCCCGCCCCG
>JBEKFF010000246.1:0-4898 GCA_050013455.1 Acidobacteriaceae bacterium
CTCGACGAAGTCGGTGGGGACGGTTGGGAACGGGATGGGGTCCCAGCGCATCTGGTTGGGCGGGGTGGGCTCTTCGTCGAAGGGGCCGCTGCGGAGGAGGGTGGTTTCGGCGAAAGGCTGATAGGGTTCGTGGACGACGGAGGGGCGGATGCGGTACATCCAGGAGCGGCGATTGAGGCCGCGGGGGGCGGCGAAGGCGGAGCCGCTTACCTGCTCGGTGTAGAGGCCGAGGGGATGCTTTTGTGGGGAGTTCTGACCGATGGGGAGAGCACCGGGATGCGCCTCGGTGGCGAACTCATTTCCGAAACCTGACTGGTATTTGAGCGGGGACGAGTGCGGCATGAACTAGCTCCTGGATGCTACGGAATCTGGCACCGGAAGTATCGCATGGACGGAGCGGCTTTGGCGCTCGCTGAGAGAGGGTTGACGGGAGATGGACGGTCGGGAGGTTGCCGGTTACCGTGGGGGCGGGCGTAGCATCTCCTACTACCGGTGATTTTGGGGCCGAAGTTTGAGGCGCGTAGCTATGGTTGAGCCGGGCAAGATCTTCGAGCAGTTGCACAGCGAGTTTTTCGCGGCGCTCGAGGCTTGCCGCGTTCGGCCGGAGCCGAAGGCTGTGCACCGGTTGCGGACGACGACACGGCGGTTGGAAGCGCTGCTGACCACGGCAAAGCGGCGGCGGGACGGTGGAACCAGGCTGGCGCGGAAGATCGATGAGGCGCTCAAGGCGTTGAAGCCGGTTCGGGGAGCGGCGGGGCCTGTGCGCGATATGGATGTCCAGATGGGATTGCTGGAGGGGCTGGTGAAAGCGGCGGGGATTGAGTTGCCGGCTGCCGATCGCGGCGATCTTGAAGCGGCGGGAGAGAAGCTTGGGGCAAAGCTCCAGAAGTCGCGAACAGAGGCGGCGAAGGAGCTGGGCCGTGTCATCCTAGGCGCCGAGATGAAGGAGCTGCAGCGGCTTAGCCTTTTGCAAACAGAGCTATCCGAGGTGAAGTGGACGTCCTTGTTGAAAGATGCGATGGCGATTGAGAAGCGTAGTGCGGGGAGGCTGGAAACCGGCGATCCCGAGAGCCTGCATGCTTATAGGAAGCGCTCGAAGTTTTCGCGCTATCTGGCTGAAATGGAAGAGGGGTCTGCGCCGGCGGAGCGGTTTGCGAAGGGGATGAAGAAGGTGCTGGATGCGATTGGAGCCTGGCACGACTGGATGCTACTTACCCAGTTGGCGAGGGAGACTATTGGGAAGTCTTGGGCTCTCGTAAGGGCGTTGAAGGAGGAGAGAGAGGGTGCGTTGCGTCGGGCGGTAGGAGCGGTGGAGCGATTGCATCGGCAGGCTTAAGGTGTGGCCGGAAAGATGCGGATCTGCGATAGATTTCAATGGTCCGGAGCGGGGGCATCGGTCCAGGGAACGTCATTTAGGAGTGGAGCACCCACATCAGTGCGGCACCTTCGACGAGCAGGCAGGTCTGGACCCAGTTGGGATAGGTGGGGAAGACGCTGCGGAGCGAGCTCTGGGGGAAGCACAGCCGAAGCACCCCGGAGATCGTCAAGCCGGCGAAGAGGACCCAGTAGTACCATCCACCCCACCAGACACAGGGGATGGAGAGTTCGAGTAACAGCGCTCCGAAGAGTCGGATGCCATTGGCCCTACTGATCCAGCGCTCTGTCAAATGGGGTGCGGCGATATGCCAGATACCCGACAGGATGAGCACGAGAACCACGGTGGACAGATAGATCGTCTTGAACATGATTGCCAGCGTAAGCGAAATTTTTGATGCTCAGTCGTCCGTTAACGCGACTGCTAATAGCTTGATCAGGACACTTTGAGATTGTTGTGGAAAGAGTAACGATGCCGCAGAAGTGCAAGAATTCAAGCGATTTGGGACTTCAGGAGAAAATCCAGCAAGATTCAGGGGGTACCCACCTTGAGGCCAATGGTTACCAAAGAGTGTGACGGTTGGAAGCTTCTGTGTTACCTACGTTACGCGAAGTGTCGGAACTTTGGAAGGGGATTTTCAATATGTTTGCATTTTTTTGCGCATGACGGCCCATTGCGGGAGATTCCCGCCAATTGCCGGAAGACACCGGAGATAGCCAAATGGGGTTACTGATGGGGATTACTGATTGACGCCGCTGGCGAGGAATCCACCGTCCACTACGAGGATTTCGCCGGTGACGAAGGTGCTGGCGTCGGAGGCGAGATAGATGGCCGCACCCACCAGTTCTTCCGTCTTGCCGAAGCGGTTCATCGGGGTGCGCAGGCGCAGCTCTTTGCCGCGCTCGCTCTCGTCGAGCAACTTCTGATTGAGCGCGGTGCGAAAGACCCCGGGAGCGATGGCGTTGACGGTTACACCCCTGGCGCTCCACTCGACGGCTAGAGAACGCGTGAGGGCACCTACGGCAGCCTTGGAGCAGGCGTAGGCGGTGACCTCTTTGAGACTGACGAAGGTATTGAGGGACGCGATGTTGATGATCCTGCCATAGCCGCGGTCGAGCATGGGTCGGCCGAAGATCTGGCAGGCGCGGAGGGTGCCGGTGACGTTGGTGTCCATGATGGACTGCCACTCGTCTTCGGGGAAGTCGACGGTGGGGGCGCGCTTGATCTTGCCGGCGCAGTTGATGAGGATGTCGACTTTACCGAAGGCGTCGAGGGTGGCTGCGCAGAGTGCTTCGAGGCTGGCGCGATCGGCGACGTCGGATGGTTGGCGCAGCGTTCGAACGCCGATTGCTTCGATGGCGGCCGCGGCCTGATCGACCTGCTCGGTGCGACGGCTGGAGGCGACGACGTCGGCACCTGCCTCGGCAAGGCCAATCGCCATGGCGAGACCAATTCCCGAGGTGCCACCCACCACTACCGCGGTCTTCCCTGCCAGATCAAATAACTTCGACGCCATGGGTTCTCCTTATGCTTGCTCTAAGTGCTTCATGATTTCATCGACCACCACTTCGGGTGCGCGATCGTTGGTGATGCGCAGTGCGTTGGCGGGCGGCTCCAGGGTCGCCAGCTGGCTGTCGAGGAGATCGGGATTCATGTAGTGGTCTTTTCGTTCGGCCAGGCGCTCGGCGATCAGCTGCTTTGAGCCGTCGAGCCATACGAAGGCATAGGCGCTGGACGGCAAGGCTCGCACGAGCGTCTTGCGGTATGCATCCTTCAACGCGGAACATGCCAGGACGCCGCCCTTGCCGGCTTCGAACCATTGGAGCAAGAGGGCGTTCAGCGTCTCGAGCCAGGGTTGCCGGTCCTGGTCGGTGAGTGGGTGGCCGGCAGCCATCTTCGCTTTGTTGGCTGGCGAATGATACGTGTCGGCGTCTGCGAACGACGTGTTCATCCGCTCGGCGAGCAGCGTTCCTATGGTGGTTTTTCCAGAACCACTGACACCCATCAATACAACGATCATGGCTGGTTTCCTATAAAGATGGGACGGATGTGGCGGACGTAGAGGTTGGTCGAGACGTTGCGGGCGATGATCTCTTCATTGGCTTCGAGTGCGTTGAGATAGCGGTCGCCCATCTTTGCTGCGACCTTGAAGCCTACGTGGAGGAGTTGACGGAAGCTGGGGTTGTAGGCTGGATTGCTTTGGTCGTGTCGCAGTGCCGAGGTGAACTGTTCACTGGTCCAGAGGTTGACGGCTGCCGGTTCGGGAAGTTTGGCATAGTCGATGGCGATGACGGTGGCGTAGGGCTGGCAGAGCTCTTCGGCGTGTGCGAAGGCCTCGAGGTAGACCTCTTTGGCGAGGTCGAGCCCACTGCCGCCGGACTCTGCGAGGCCGATGATCTCTTCGAGCCAGGTGGTACCCGCGGTCTTGAGGTGCAGGCCTGCGTTGAACTTGATCAAGGCGTTGTGGATGGGCTGATAGATCGAAAACTTGTCGGAGCCGGAGTGCACGCTTAGCTTGAGGTTTTCAGGCAGGCCGTAGCGCTCGATGGCGTAGTGAATGGTGGCTAGATCTTCCTCGAATTCTTTTGCGAATTGTGAGACGTCGCCAACATAGTCGACGCCTTTATTGAAGCGGCCGGTGAATTTCGGTGCGATGGTCTGGATGGGAATATGTTCGTCGGCAATGGCGGCGAGGATGATGAGAAGCTCGACAGGCGTCTGGGGCGCGTCCGTTTCGTCCATGGAGATCTCGGGAACAAAGGTGCCTTCGCCTTTGCGGTCGACGAGGAGCTGATAGATCTTCCCTGCTTCCTTCACGGCCGCTAGAAACTTGTTCGCAACGCCGCGAACGAAAGCGAGATCCGTCTGGAAGGGTTCTGCGATGCGCGGGATTTTTACTTGGCCGATTAGCTCGGGATGTCGCGACACGAAGGCATCGACGTCGGCGGGTTGAGCCGGTTTGCCAATCTCTTCGGCCACGTCGATGGTGAAGAAATCGCAGGGTTCCAGGAAGCGTTCTACAGTCTTGAGGGTGATGTGGTCCGCGTCCAGGAAGTAGGGTTTATTCCAGGCCAGGGCCTTCACGGCGGCGTCCGCGGCGGCTCGTGTCTGGCGCGGGTCCGTGCCAATGATCGTGTGCTCGCGATTGCTCTTGTTCCACACCGGGATCACGTCGACTCCCGCTGCGGCGGCTTGGATGCAGGCGGTCAACTGCGCCCTGGCCTGATGGGCAAATCGATCGCCCACCCCTATGGAATATTTCGGCAATGTTACAGTCTTCGGCATCGTTTCTCCTCTTGAGAGGCGCCCTTTAGTATAAGCATATGAGCTCTTCTTCGACCGGGCCCCTGGCGCGGTATAGCCAACAGACATTGCTAATAGACGCCGACGACACGCTTTGGGAAAACAACATTTATTTCGAGCGGGCAATTACCTCGTTCATCTCACTTCTCAACCACAAGGTGCATACGGTGGAGCAGGTTCGCGAGCATCTGAATCGGTGCGAGCGCGCGACGATTGCGGC
>JBEKFF010000247.1:0-4840 GCA_050013455.1 Acidobacteriaceae bacterium
AAGGAGATTGAGGAGTCGAATGGGCAGATTATTTTGTTCATCGACGAACTGCATACGCTGGTTGGCGCGGGCGCTGCTGAAGGAGCGATTGATGCTAGCAACATGTTGAAGCCGGCGCTGGCTCGGGGAGAGCTGCGCGCGATTGGCGCGACTACGTTGAATGAGTATCGGAAGTACATCGAGAAGGATGCGGCGTTAGAGCGGCGGTTCCAGATTGTGTATGTGGGCGAGCCGAATGTCGAGGACACGATTGCGATTTTGCGTGGGCTGAGGGAGCGGTATGAGATGCACCATAAGGTGCGGATCAAGGACTCGGCGATTGTGGCGGCGGCGGAGCTTAGCCATCGGTATATTTCGGATCGATTTTTGCCGGATAAGGCGATTGATCTTGTGGATGAAGCGGCGGCTGCGCTGGCGATTCAGATTGGGTCGGTGCCGGTGGAGATTGATGATTTGGAACGGCGGGCGACAAGCCTGGAGATTGAGCGCAATGCGCTGAAGCGCGAAGACGATGTGAACTCGCGGGAGCGGCTGGTGGAAGTGGACCGCGAGCTTGCTGAGGTGAAGGAGCAGGCGGCGGGATTGCGTGCGCGTTGGCAGAAGGAGAAGGGAGCGATTGGCGAGATTGCGACTCTGAAGGAGCGGCTGGAGCAGATGCGCTTTGAGGCGACCGAGGCTACGCGCAAGGGTGATCTGCAGCGGGCGGCGGAGTTGCAGTATGGCGAGATTCCGAAGACGGAGAAGGAGCTGGCGGAGTTGACCGCGATGCAGGACGCGAACGTGGCCGACGCGAAGGCTGGCGGAAGTGCGTCGCGGCTGCTGAAGGAGGAGGTCGACGAAGAGGATATCGCTCGGATCGTTTCCAAGTGGACGGGAATTCCTGTGTCGAAGATGTTGGAAGGCGAGGTGCAGAAGCTGACGCAGATGGAGCAGCGGCTGCGCGAGCGCGTGGTTGGGCAGGACGAGGCGCTGGTGGTTGTGGCGAATGCGATTCGGCGTTCGCGTGCGGGGCTTAGCGATCCGAAACGGCCGATTGGAAGCTTCATTTTTCTCGGGCCTACGGGCGTTGGAAAGACGGAGACGGCGAGGGCGCTGGCGGAGTTCCTGTTCGATGATGAGAACGCGATGGTGCGTATCGACATGAGTGAGTACATGGAACGACACGCGGTGGCGCGGCTGATTGGCGCGCCTCCGGGATATGTTGGCTTCGATGAAGGCGGGCAGTTGACCGAGGCGGTGCGGCGGCGACCGTATGCGGTGGTGTTGTTTGACGAGATCGAGAAGGCGCATCCGGATGTGTTCAATGTGCTGCTGCAGGTGCTGGATGATGGGCGGCTGACGGACTCGAAGGGAAGGACCGTGGACTTCAAGAACACGGTGCTGATCATGACGTCGAACATTGGCGCGGGGCAATTAGCTACGGCCTGGGCCGAGGGCGAGGATGGATTTGAGGATGCGAAGGCCCGCGTGATGGATGAGTTGCGTAAGCATTTCCGTCCGGAGTTTCTGAATCGCGTGGACGATATTGTGGTGTTTCATCCGCTGGGTGAGAGCCAACTTACGCATATTGTGGATCTGCGGCTGGCTGATCTGCAGAAGATGCTGGTGGATCGGCACATTACGCTGGAGCTGACGGATGCGGCGCGCGAGGCGATCTTCAGGGCTGGCTACGATCGCGCGTATGGCGCGCGGCCATTGAAGCGGGCTATTCAGCGGATGGTGCAGGACAAGCTGGCGATGAAGATCCTCGACGGCAGCGTAGTGCACGGTGACCACGTGGTGGTGGACGCAGGCGCGGAGGGGCTGGACTTCAAGGTCCAGCACTCCGCGGTTGCGGCCGTCTAGTTATTGAGGACGCTGTGCTTCTGGCCGGTCCAGGTTGCGGAGTGGACGAGGTAGTCCGAGGGACTGGTGCCGGGGTACACCTTGGGCCAGAAGATGCTGAGCTGGTGTTCCATCTGCGGGCGGACGGGTGAGTCCTTGCGGATGGCGATGCCGTAGTCGGCGGCGCCGGCGTAGATGTTGTAATGGGCGAGGAAGGTGGGGTCGGAGAACATGAGGCCGCGCTGGTAGGTGTAGGCGGTGTTGGGCATCCAGATGAGGTCAGGCTTGCGGGCGAGGAAGCGAGTTGTGTTGAAGCCGTGGAGGGCGATGTCGGTATCGTTGAGGCCGGCGAGATCGATGACGTTGATGTGGGAGGCGCGCTCGCCGAGATAGCCTACCTCGGTGGAGGCTACCGTGGTGCCGGGGGGAAGCGGGGCGATGAGGTCATCGGTGATGGCCTGCATGATGGGTTGCCAGTCGACGCCGGGGAGTGGGGTGGTGGCGGTGATGTTCAACTGGGCGGGGTCGTACTCGAAGTGGTGACCGTGTTCCAGGCGGCGAAATTTCCCTTGGACGGCCTGTGAAGAAAAGACAAGAAAGAACAATAGCAGGGCTGCAGTCAGCGCGCCACGGTTGCGCAGGGTGTGGCGGGGCCAGGCGTCGGAGTCGGTTGGGGGGAAGGCGAGCCATCGATCGAGCAAGAGGATTGCGGGAACGATGATGAGAGGCGCGGAGGGAACGTAGTAGCGGCTGTCGAAGCCCATGATCTGCGTGACAGTGCCAAGGTAGGCGAACAAGAGGATTGCGGGCAGGATGCAGGCGAGGACCAGGCGCGCATCGCGACGGCGTGCGAGCAGGACTAGAGCGGCGAGGAAGAGTTGCAACGTGGTGAGGAAGGCGATGAGCAGGAGACTGGGGTACCAGATGCTGGTATAGCCGAGGTAGGCGTGGCCGCCTTTCATGTAGACGCTGAGAGGGAGGGGTGTGCCGAAGTAGAGCTGGCAGGCGATGAGCTCGACGACTACGCCGGTAAAGAAGACGGTGTAGAGCGTGAGGAGGGACTTGAGTGCGGGGCGCGGGCGCTTGAGAAGAAGCCAGAGAAGGAGGGGAAGCAGGACAGTGATGAGCGCGGATTCGGGGCGGGCGAGGAAGAGGAGCAGGCCGATGGCGCCAACGAGTGCGGGGGATACGCGGGCGGCTCGCCAGAGGAGGGCGAGACCGACGAAGAGGCCGCAGAGCGTGGTGGCGAGCATGGTTTCCATGCCGTTGAACTGGTTGCCTTGAAACAGCGTGGAGGCGAAGAGTGGAACAGCGATGAGGGCGAGGACGCGCAGAGGGCTGCGGAGCCAGTCACTTTGTGCGTTGGCGGTGACGGCCCAGGCCATGGCGAGGATGGCGGCGATGGAGAAGAACCAGGAGCCGAGAAGGAGTTGCGTCCAGGGGCCGGTGGGGAGGTAGCTGAGGAGGACTGCGCAGAAGCTCCAGAGGAGCGAGGTGGGGCCGTAGGTGTGGGCGCTGTCGAGGTTCCAGGAGAAGCCGAAGCCGTGGCGGATGTTGTGGGCGTAGCGGAGGAACATGTACGCGTCGTCGAAGGCGAGCGGGGCGCGGCGGACGACCATGAACTTCTGGATGGAGGCGGCGGCGATCTCGGCAAGGAGCAGCGCGGCTGCGATGTTGACGAGTCGATGCTTTCCGGGGCGATCCATGTAATACCTCTGGCTTAGTGAGCCGTGCTGTTTTCCATAGTATGGGTTGGCTCGGACCATTGGACAGAGACGGCTTGACCACCGAAGGACGGGCCAAGCGGGGTGACCGTTGCGTGCTCTAAGGCGGTGGCCTTGTCGGTCCAGTTCCAGCCATCCTGCCACTGGATGAGCAGGTGGGGGTTGGGTTCTGCTATCAGCCGATCGTAATTTATGGTGGGCAGCGTGGTGAAGTGCTGGAGATTATTTGCGGCGATGGAGTAGGTGTCGTGCTTGAGGAAGGAGACTTCGCGTTGAGCGTTGTAAAGGAGGGTGATGCGGGCGCGAAGAGCGGGGTCGGGCGTGTAGTAGGAGTCGACGAAGAAATTGCCTAGACTTTGCTCGTAGAGCCGTGCGGTGGGATTTGCGGCAAGTGCGGCGGCGAGAGCAGGGGAGGGTTGAAGGCTCGCGAGGATGGAGAGAGACTCGCGGTGCTCCTGGAGGATGTTGTGGGTGTTGATCGCGACGGCGGCTGCTGTGATGAGAGTAAGGGTGGAGTAGTAGAAGGCGTTGCTGCGCAGTTTGCTCTCGAGCACGATGCCGAAGGTCGCGACGAAGGCGATGAGGGCCGCGATGACGTAGCGGACTTCCATGGTGTGGGTGACGAAACGGCCGAAGAGGTATCCGAAGAAAGGGAGAAGGGCCATGGAGAAAAGAGAGACCCAGATATAGGCGTGCTCGGTGGAGGGACGACGGTTGAAGCGCTGGTAGGCGGCGTAGGCCAGGGTGAGGGCGAGGACGACCATGAGGGCCGCTGCGAGCTTCTGGAGAGACATTGGCCAGGTGGTGTAGCGGAGGAAGAGCTCGCGATAGCCCTGGCTGATGTTGCGGATGTTTACGCCGGTGATGTAGTAGTGCTGGCGGTAAACCATGAGCGCGCGCTGGAAGGGGAGGATGATGCCGACGGAGGCCAGGCCTAAGATGAGGGCGGCGAGGACGCCGAGGTCGAGGCGCTTGCGGAGGATGATGCGGGAGAGTTCGCCGAGGGAGATGGGGATGAGAATGAGGACGCCGAAGTAGTGGCTGGTGATGGCGAGGGCGATGGAGAGGGTGAGGCCGATGAGGGGAAGGATGCGGGGTCCTGCGCGGACGGCGAGAGGCTTCGCTTGCACCCCATCGGGCAGAGAGCTCTGGCCGGGGGTGGGTTGGGGTGCGTCGTCTGTAGTGGCGATCTGCCAGCAGAGGAGGCTGAGGGCGTAGAGGCCGAGGAGCAGGCCGTAGGGGCGGCCTTCGACGGAGTAGCGGAAGCTGGCGGTGAGGAGGGGCACGTCCAT
>JBEKFF010000248.1:0-4838 GCA_050013455.1 Acidobacteriaceae bacterium
CGCCAGTGGTGCTTTTATCGTCGAGTGAGTCTGCTGCACCGACGGCTAGAGGCTGACGGACTTAGCCAGGCTGACATTCTTGGCGAGGCTGACGTTCTTGGCCAGGTTCACGTTCTTGGCGAGGTTCACGTTCTTGGCGAGGTTCACGTTCTTGGCGAGGTTCACGTTCTTGGCGAGGTTCACATTCTTGGCGAGGTTCACGTTCTTGGCCACACGCATGGCGGTAACCATCTTGCCAGCAGGGGCGGCGGGCGAAGCGGTGATGGACTTGGAAGCCTTGGTGGCGACGGTCTTGGGGGAAGAGGAGGACTTGATGATGGACTTCTTTGAAATTGCCATGGGAGTAACCTCGTGTGTGATTTGTAGTTTCGCTTTACGGCATGCTCTAGTGCATCCAGCGTGCCAAACTTCGGAGTTGGCGGAAATTCGCTGAATTAGCTGAAAATGGTGGTTTTGGCGGAGGAAGGAAGTTGCTGGAACGGGATATTTGAAGGGATAGGTGAAAAATAAACTACTACAAGGTCAAAAATTTACCTATCAGTGAAGAGGCTACTCGAGGGAGTATTTGCGACACAGATACTTGATACGTTGTCCGTCAAGATTCAACAGTCGGGCCGCGGACGCCTTGTTGCCTTGGGTGCGACGAAGGGCGGCGGTGAGGAGAGCAACTTCCATCTGCTGAATCTCATGGTCGAAGTCGGCGCCGGCTTCAGGAAGCAGAGCCGCCTCGCTCGCGGCGAGGTTGGTTTCGAGTAGCCGAGACGGCAGATGGGTGGCATGAATCTCTTCACCGCGCACCGTGATTACCAGGCGCTGAATGAGGTTCTCCAACTCACGAACATTACCAGGCCAGCTGTGTTGTTCAAAAGCAGACAGGGCGGTATCGTCGATGTGTTTGTTGGGGATGCCGTTGGCGATGCAGTGGGTCTGGAGAAAGTGTTCGCACAGGAGCGGGATATCGCCGAGACGTTCGCGCAGCGGGGGGAGTTGTATCGGGACGACGTGGATGCGGTAGTAGAGATCTTCGCGGAACCGCCCGGTACGGGCCATCTCTTCGAGATTTTCGTTGGTAGCGCAGATCAAACGAAAATCGATCTTGCGCAGCGTGCGACCGCCGAGTCGTTGGACCATGTGGTCTTCGAGAACGCGGAGGAGTTTGGTTTGAAGGGATAGGGTAAGGGTCGCGATCTCATCGAGGAAGAGAGTGCCACCGTCGGCCAATTCAATCTGGCCAGGGCGGGCCTCGGTGGCTCCTGTGAACGCGCCGCGCTCGCTGCCGAAGAGTTCGGACTCGATGAGATCCTGGGGCAGGGCGGCGCAGTTCAGGCGGATGTATGGCTTGTTTGCGCGTGGGCTGAGGGCGACGATGGCGCGAGCAGCTAGCTCTTTTCCCGTGCCACTTTCGCCGCGGACCAAAACGTTGACGTTGCTTCCGGCGACTTGCTGGATGGCATCATAGACGGTACGCATCGGTCCGCTTCCGCCGATGAAATCCTGGAATCGGCTGTTCTCAAAAGCCTGCTGCCGCATGTACTGGCGGGCGGATTCCTCGCTTCGTATGCGAAGGAGGTCAACCAGGGCAAGTCGAAGCTCCGAGACGTCGACTGGGCTACGAAAGTGTGCGTCGGCACCAACTTCCAGCGCCTGTTTTTCGACCGAGCGAGTACGAGATCGGCTCAGCGAGATCAGTACGAATTCATTGTTAAGCCTGCGCAATTCGTTGAGGACAGAAAGGCCGCCGTAAGTGCGCTCATCGTCGCTATCGCCCGTATCGATATCGAGTAGAACGGCCTGCACGTGGGATTCGCGAGTCCAGCGGGCAAGATCCTCGTAGGTCTCTCGAAGTACGATCTGAAACCAGGGCGTGAGTTCTGGGCCCAGGTCCTCGACGAACTGATTGTCTACGGTGACAATGCACACGACGGGGAGACTGGAATGCTTTGACGGGGGAGCTGCCTTGTCAACCGCATGTCGTCGCGAGGCCATGGGCCATGGTAAACGAAAGATGAAGAATCGCGAACATTACCGCCGCCTGGAATGGCGGAATGATTTGCCGAGGAATTGACTATCACCCGAGTAACCGCAAGTTGGAACACCTCTTTTTGATATCCGAAAGGCTGACACGAGCAGACAAGGTCGAATTTGAAGGCTGAGCCGAAGAACGCGATAATCAACCCCATGAAACTATCGTCACGTCTCGCATACCTCGCGTGCGCTGCAGTTGTGTCTACGCCGGGGTTGCGCGCGCAAAACAGGCCCCTGCAACGCCGCTGATTACGCATAATCCTTACTTTAGTGTCTGGTCCAATACGGACAAGCTTAGCGACTCCTCGACCAGGCACTGGACAGGTCACCCGCAGCCGCTGATGGGATTGGTGCGTATCGATGCCAGGTGTTTCCGAATCATGGGAGGCGACCCAGAATCGGTACCGGCACTTGAACAGACGTCACTTGTTGTTACGCCAATGCACACGCGGTACACCTTCCAGGGACACGGTGTGGAGATTGAGCTTAGCTTTTTTACACCCGCATTTCTCAACGACCTCGATCTCCTTTCCAGACCGGTAACCTACCTTACGTGGGATGTGCATTCCACAGATGGATCCACGCATGCTGTAGAAGTTCTGCTGGTTGCGGGCGCTGAGATGGCGACCAGTTACCCAGGTCAGCCAGTTGTGTTCTCACGGCATCGAACAGCTACTACCCAGGTTCTTAGTGTAGGGACTCGCGATCAGGCAGTTCTCAATCGCTCCGGTGACGACTTGCGAATCGACTGGGGCTATTTTGATATCGCTGTTCCCGATGCGGAATCATCCGAGACGACAATCTCAATTCGACCTTGGGAGTCCTTCGTGAGCAGGGGCAAACTGAATTCTGCCGACACGATGGAAGACCCAACGCCTGCGAACCGATTTGCTCCCCAGTTGGCGGTCTCCTTGGAATTCGGTAGCGTGGGTGTCGCGCCGGTTACGCGGCACCTGTTGGTGGCGTACACCCAGGAGTACGCGATTCAGTTGATGCATCAGAATCTGCGGCCTTACTGGGAGCGGAATAGCAAAACGACCTCCGCAATGCTGGATGAAGCGGAACACGACTACGCGGGACTCGAGCAGCGCGGAAAAGCCTTTGACGGCGAACTTGCTACAGATCTAACTCGAGTAGGCGGCGAACATTACGCGTGGTTAGCCACACTCAGTTATCGCCAGGCCATCGCTGCGCACATGCTGGTTGCCGATGCAGACGGAAACCCTATGCTGTTCGCGAAGGAAAACTTTTCCAATGGTGACATCGCGACAGTGGATGTGCTCTATCCTTCTGCTCCACTTTTCCTGTTCTTCAATCCAAAGTTGCTCGAAGCGCAAATTCTTCCAGTGCTGGAATACGCGGCAATGCATGATCGTTGGCACTTCGATTTTGCGCCGCATGATCTAGGCCAGTATCCATTGGCGAATGGACAAGAATACGGCGGTGGGGAACTCACCGAAGAAGATCAGATGCCGATTGAGGAGAGTGGCAACCTGTTGATTTTGGTTGATGCTTTGAATCGATTCGGCGGCGATAGTGCGCTGGCGAATCGATTTTGGCCTCAGCTCACACAGTGGGCCAATTATTTGAAGGCCAATGGGCTTGACCCACAAAATCAGTTGACGACGGATGATTTCGCTGGTCATGTCGCTCACAACGCCAATCTCTCGATCAAGGCGATTGAAGGTATCGCAGCGTATGCTGACCTCGCGAATCGACTACACCGCCCAGGTGCTGAGGCGAACGCGTCCGCTGCCCGCAGCATGGCGCGACATTGGGTGACGATGGCGCAAGAGGGTGACCATTACAAACTTGCATTCAACAGCCACGGCACGTGGAGTGAAAAATACAATCTTGTGTGGGACCAGCTGCTTGATCTAAAGCTGTTCCCTAGGGAGGTCCACCAGGCAGAAATCGCCTTCTACTTGACGAAGCTCAACATGTTCCGGACTTCCATTGGACAGCCGAGCAGATTACACAAAGTTGGATTGGGAGCTGTGGACAGCGACGCTTGCTGACAAGCCGCAGGAATTTCAACAGATTATTGATCCAATCTATCGCCGGACGAACGAAACGACGAGCCGCGTCCCACTGACGGATTGGTACGATACGAAGACCGGAAAGCAAGTCGGTTTTCAGGCAAGAAGTGTGGTTGGAGGAATTTTCATCAAGGCACTCAGCGATGAGGCACTGGCCTCTAAGTGGCGGCGACGTAGCATTGGGAGATGACTCGGTATGAATCATTCGTACGGTCGAGAGCGCCTATCGGTACAGCCTTTCCGCGTAGTGAGTGCTTTCGTTGCCAAGGATGCATATCTTGAAAGCACGCTGCGTATGATCGGTGCTCATTTTGGTTCTCGAGAACTATCGCCGAACCGCACTCGGGGTATCCCATAACGGCGTCCGAATCGCTGCGTCGCGTCTGCTTCAAAGGCGATCCCTCACCCCAGTTTTCAGAGAATCCCGACCGAGTTGATGAACTTACTAAAATCTGCCTTATCGACGGTCATACCGCGACCGAAAGAGCGGCATCCCCACCCAACGGAAATCCAGTCACCTAGCGATGCAAATGCTGTTGACGGCGTGGAAGACGATTTCCAGCCTCCTGGGGCAGTTCTTTGAAGCTGCTTGACGCCAGACACGTTTATAGGCGAATCACCGCTGCGAGACGCCCGATGGTAGCAGATGATACTAGGTGTTTAGTCCCGGCATTTGATGGTGCATACTTTTCTGAGCGTGAGAAGGAGGCATTATGGGACAAGTTCTACACCGGAGCGCCACCACGACAGAGGCGATCCGTCGAGCGATACAAC